>JBGAMH010000189.1:0-9448 GCA_044223135.1 Candidatus Eiseniibacteriota bacterium
TACCTGCGCGACCACGACTCCACGTGGATCGCGCGCGCCGAGCGCGACGCCCGGCGCGCGGCCTCGTCGGCGCCTTCCGAGATCGAGGGCCGGCTGGCGCTCGCGAAGGTGCTGCAGGAGCGCGGACGCGCCGCCGAGGCCGTGGAACAGCTCCGGCTCGTGCTCGCGCGCAACGACCGGCTGGCCGACGCGCACGCCGCGCTCGGCGCGGCGCTGCGGCAGACGGGCGACCTCGCGGCCGCGCGGCGCAGCTTCCTGCACGCCGTCGAGCTGCAACCGGACTCGCCCGTGCTGTGGCGAGGCTGGGGCACGTTCCTGCTGCTGGGCGCCGCGGACCTGCCGGCCGCCGAGCGGGCGTTCCTCAAGGTGATCGAGCTCGCGCCCGGCGAGAACCGCGGGTACGAGCTGCTCGCCGCCACCTACACCATGGAGTGCCGGTACGACGAAGCGCTCGCCACGTACGCACGCGTGCCGAAGCCGGAGGCGTTCAACATCGACGCGCGTTCCAACCGGGCGACGGCGTTCTACTTCGCGCGCCGGTGGAACGAAGCACTCGCCGAGTTCCGCGAAGTGGTGTCCGCCATGCCCGACGACGGCACGTGGCGCGTCAACCTGGGCGACTGCTACCAGCACGTGGGCCGGCGCGAAGAGGCGAGCGCGCAGTACGACACCGCGAGCCGGCTGTTCGAGCGCGACCTGCTCGTGAACCCGGGGAGCGCGGCGCTGCAGGCGCGGCTCGCCGCGAGCCTGGCGAAGGCCGGCGACCTCGCACGCGCGCGTGCGCTGACGCGCGAGGCGTTCGCGCGGCTGCCGGCCGACGCCGAGGTGCTGCACGACCTGGCGAAGGCGCTCGTGCTGTGCGGCGAACGCGAACGTGCGCTCGCCGCGATCGACACGCTGGTGCTCGCGCGCGGCTTCGCGCCGTGCCTGCTGCGCGCCGAGGACGAGTTCGGAGCGCTGGCCGCCGAGCCGCGCTTCCGCGCGCGGGTGGGATCGCCGCGCTGACCGCCGCGATCCCCCGGCGCGAGGGAAGCGCTACGGATCCGGGATCACGCGGATGTCCGGGTCGAGCGTGGCGATCTTCCCGTTCGGGCCCCAGAGCTCGACGTCGTACTGCACCGTGATGGCCTCCGGCAGCCGGGTGCCATGCCACGCGGTGCCGCTCGAGACGCTGTCGGTGCCGTAGGGGATCGTCCACTCGTCGCGGACCGAGCGGCCGGAACCGGTGCCTTCACCGAACAGCGTGTGCAGCACTTCGTCGTGGGCGGGATCGTTCTCGAGCTCCGGAATGCGCGTGAGCTTCACCTTCACGTACTGCCCGCTCTCGAGCCCGTCCACCTGCCACACGATGTCGTGCGGTCGATCGTCGTGCCCGCTGCCCTCGTCGTGAAGGTGATGCACGGACTGCACGAGCTTCGGCTCGACGACCCGCTTGTCGGCGTGAATGGACACGTACGCGTGATCGGTGGTCACGGTCATGGCCAACCTCCCCGGGAGGGCGGCTCCGGCCCCGCGCGGCGACCGGCGGAGAAGGGGTGGGGGCTCCACCCGATCGGCGGGACGGGGTCCTCCCGCGGCGAAGCTACGCCTCGACGCGCCTCCGGCCGCGGGAAAACTCGGCGAATCCGGCGTTCCAACGGGGTTCGCCCGCTCTCCGGCCGGGGGCGCGAGCGGCCGCCCGGTGCTCGCCGCGGGGGCGCGGGGGCCGGCCGCCCGGTAAAACCCCCGAATCCTTCGGGCCGTCTCCCGGATCGAATCCTTGGACCCGAGGAGGACCCGATGGCCACCACCGATCTCACCGCGTCGACGTTTCCCGCCACCGTCACCCAGCCCGGCATCGTGCTCGTGGACTTCTGGGCGTCGTGGTGCGGACCGTGCCGCACGTTCGGCCCGATCTTCGAGCGCGTTTCCGACAAGCACCCGGACGTCACGTTCGGCAAGGTGGACACCGAGCAGGAAGAGGAACTCGCCGGCGGGCTCGGCATCCGCTCGATTCCCACGCTGATGGTGTTCCGCGATGGGGTGCTGCTCTACGCACAGCCCGGCATGGTGCCCGAAGAGGGCCTCGACGACATCATCCGCCAGGCGCGTGCGCTCGACATGGACGAGGTCCGTCGCGAAGTCGAAGCGCAGCTCGCGAAGGCGGACGAGAAGCACTGACGCACGGCGCGGCGCGTGGTCCCCGCGCGCCGCGTCAGCGCACCCGCGCGTGCACCCAGCGCGCGAAGAACGCCCGCAGGTCGCGCCCGCTCACACGGGCCGCCGTGGCTTCGAAGTCGGCCGTGGTCACCGCGCGGCCCCAGTGTTCGGTGGTCCACGCGCGCAGCACGCGGCCGAACGCCTCGTCGCCGATCTCCGCGCGCAGCCGCTCCAGTACGAGCGCGCCCTTGTCGTAGGCGAGGGACCGATCGTCGGCGGTCGGCGCGTTCCCGTGCGGGAACACCAGCGAGCGCTCGTGCCCTCGCGCGCGGATCGAGTCCACGTTCGCGCGCACCGCGCCCATCGCGTCGTCGTACGCGGCGCGGCCGTGGCGGTGCTCGAGCCACAGGTCCGCCAGGTACGACGCGAAGCCCTCGTTCAGCCAGAAGTGCGTCCACGCCGCGTTCGTGACGCCGTTGCCCCACCACTGGTGCGCCAGCTCGTGCGCGCCGAGCCACGTGTCGGTCGAGTCCGCGAGCACGCGCCGGCCCCAGCGCTCGCCGAGCACCGCCATGCCGGCCATCTCCTGCGCCGCCGGGCCCGCCACCAGCACCTGCGTGTAACGCGCGTGCGGATACGGCCGCCCCGCCGTGGTCGCGAAGAAGCGCAGCATCTCGGCCGTGTCGGCGAACACGCGCCGCGTCTCGTCCTCGGTGAACGCCGGCGTCGCGAGCACGCGCAGCTCCACGCCGTCCACCGTGGACGTGAGTTCGCGGAACGGCCCCGCCGCGAAGCCGTACAGGTAGCTCGGCATCGGCGTGTCGAGCACCCAGCGCGATTCGATGCGCCCGCCCGCGACGAGTCCCGTCGAGCGCCACGCGCCCGTCGCGGCCACCCCGGTGCCGCGCGGCAGCACGAGCGTCAGGTCGAGCGTCGCGCGTTCGGCGGGCGAGTCCACGCACGGCAGCCACTGGCTGGTCGAGAACGCCGTGTGCATCTGCTGCGCCTCGGGCCGGAACACGAGCCCGCCGGCGGGCGTGCCGTGGTACGCGACGAACACCTCGCGCGGCGCGGTGCCGGGCGACGGCGGCAGCGGCACGCGCAGGCGCGCGCCCGCGGTGTCCACGCGCACCGGCACGTCGGCCACGCGCACCTCGTCGATCACGAGCGCGCCCCGGTCCAGCACGAGCGTCGCGCCGGTCGCGGCCACGCGCACGACCACCGAGCCCGCCACCGAGCGCGTGGCGAGCATCGGCTCCACGCGCGCGACGTAGGCGAGTACGTCGGGCGCGGGCGGCGCCGCGTGCGCGAGCGCGGCCAGCAGCGCGCACGCGGGCAAGACGAGCAGGCGCGTCATGCGGCGACGAGTCGGGGGCATGCGGATCCTCGCGGGGTGAGATCTCGAAACGGCGCCGGATCCTCGCCGATGCCCTGTCGCGGGGCCAGCCCAATCCGCGCCGCCACGCCCCGGGCCGAGCGCGAAGACGCCGCGAGACCGTGTCATCGCTCGCGGCGTTCCGTCGCTTCGTTGCAGGCGGTTGCGCCCGCTATTCGAGCACCACCCACCGCACGCGCCGGACGTCGTCACCCTGAACGAGTCGCAGGTGATAGACGCCCGGTGCGAGCCGTCGCCCGGCCGCGATCGTCACGCGATTCCAGCCCGCGCCCAGTGCGCCCACCTCGCGCGCGAAGACGCGGCGGCCGCCCACGTCGAGCAGTTCCAGCCGCGCGGCGGCCGTGGAACGCAGCGCGAAGCGCACCGAAGCCCCGTCGCCGCGCCCGGGATTCGGCGAAGGGGTTTCGAGCGCGAACCCCACCGGCGCCGCGAGGGCCGCCACTGCGGGCGCCGGCTCGCTCGCGTTGCCGTTCACGTCCACCGTCGCAACGCGGTACCAGCCGTCACCCGTGGCGTCGACCCACGCGGTGTCGGCGGGCGTCGCCACGCGATGAGCGTCGTCCGTGGGGAAGCCGGGTCGGTCGCCGCGCCAGACGCGGTAGTGGTCGGCGTCCGGCTCGCGCGCGGCCGCCCAGTGCACGCGCACGCCGTTCGCCACGCGCTCGGCGTGCAGCGCGCCCGGCGTCGCGGGGGCGAGGTCGTCGCGCGACCAGCCCGAGTCGGGGGCCGAGTCGAAGTACACGCTCGGCACGGCCGTCGCCGCGCGCACGAAGAACACCGACCAGCGCAGCCCGGCGACGTTGGAGTCGGCGAGCGTCGGCACCACGATGTTGTAGAGCGTGTCGGCGTAGGCGCCCATCGTGCCGACCGCGTCCCAGCCGGCGAGTCGTGCCGAGGCGGGCGCGACTTCGCCGGCGCGCGCCGTCACGGCATCGTCGATGCGGCGGAACACCTCGTAGCGCACGATCGGCGTGGCCGCGCCCGCGGCGTCCTGCCCGCTCGGCTCGACCACCAGCCTCACGAAGCGGCCCTGGTCGCGCGGCACGTCGAGCACGCGGCGGATCCGCGCCTCGTCGCGCGTGCGCACGGTCTGGGTCGCGGTGGCCGAGGTCGAGCCGTTGAACCGCGCATCGCCGCCGTACACCGCGATCACGCTGTGGGCTCCGACCGCCAGCGAGCGCGTGGTGTCGCTGGTCACCCAGCTGGTGTCGCCCGGCAGCGGAACCGGCGCGCCGAACGCGGCGCCGTCCACGCGGAACTGAACGGTGCCCGTGGGCCTCGCCGTCTCGGGCGGGACCGGGTCCACGCGGGCGCGGAGCCACACCGGGCCGCCGGCCACCGCGCCGGGGGCGCCCAGCTGCAGCGTGGTGATGGTGGGCGCCAGTCGCACGACCAGCGTGACCGGCGCCGACGTGGCGGCGGGGTGCGTCGCGTCGCCGGAGTAGGCGGCCGTGAGCACGTGCGTGCCGATCGGGAACGCCGGCACGATCACGGCGGTGGTGCCGCCGGCGAGCGTCCCCACACCCAGCGACGTCGAGCCCGAGTAGAACGTGACCGTTCCCGTGGCGTTCGTCGACGTCACGGTGGCGGTCAGCGTGACCGGCTGGCCGGGCGGGGCCGGGTTCGGAGACGCGGTCAGCATGACGCCGTTTGCGGGCGTCACCTGTTGCTGCACCGGGGACGACGTGCTCGGTCCGTACGAACTGCTGCCCAGGTAGGCGGCGATCAGCGTGTGCGTGCCCGCCGTCGACAGCGGCACGGCGATGGTGGCCACGCCGCCCGCGAGCCAGGCCTGCCCCAGCGGCTGGCCGCCGTCGCGGAACTCCACGAGGCCGGCGGCCGCGGCCGGCGTGACGACCGCCGTCATGTTGACCGCGGCGTTGACGATGGAGGGGTTCGGCGAGGTGTTCAGCGCGACCGACGTCGGGCGCAGCGTGATCTGCTGCGCGAGCGCCGCCGAGGAACTGGCCGCATGGAGCGGGCCGCCCGCGTACGAAGCCACGATCAGGTGCGTGCCCAGGGAGAGCGTGGCGATGCGCAGCATCGCCTGGCCCGCCGCGAGCTCGGCGGTGCCGAGGACGGTCTCGCCCTCCAGGAATCGCACCTGGCCGGTCGCGGCGGACGGCGTGACCGTGGCCGTCAGGGTGAGCGTGTCGGTGAGCACGGACGGGTTCGCGGACGACGCGAGCGTCGTGGTGCTGCCCGTGGCCCAGCGCAGCACGACCCCGTAGGCGTTTCCGGTACCGGCGGTGGCCAGGTCCGCCAGCGTGTCGGTGTCGAAGTGACCCAGCGCCACGCCGACCGGTGAAGTCCCGACCGGGGCATCGATCCGTCCGCCGAACGCGCCGGCCCCGTCCCCGAAGAAGACGGTCACCGTGTTGCTGCCGCGATTCGTCGTGGCGATGTCGACCGTTCCGTCGCCGTCCACGTCCCCGACGGCGATGCCTTCGGGTGTCGCGCCCGTGACCAGCTGCGGTCCCTCGACGAAGCCGGCGCCGGCGTCTCCGAGCAGCACGCGGACCGTGCCCGCGGCGGAGTTGCTCACGGCCGCGTCGGTGCGGCCGTCGCCGTCGAAGTCCGCCGCGGCGATACCGTGCGGGACGGGCCCGGTCGGGAAGTCCTGCCAGAACTCGAAGCGGCCCGCGCCCGTGTTCTCGAGCACCGTCATCACGTCGGCGCCCGCCGAGGTCACGAGCAGGTCCGGCCGCGCGTCCCCGGTCACGAGCGCGATGGCCACGCCCGCGGGCGCCGCCGAGGTGGAGAAGTTCGTGCGGGCGCCGAACCCGCCGCTCGCGTTCGCGAGCAGCACCGACACGCAGGTGCCGAGCGGGCAGGCCGCCACGATGTCGCGCCGGCCGTCGCCGTTCAGGTCGCCGATGTCGAGCGCCGCGGGTCCGGACGAGACCGCGTAGTCCAGGCGCGCGCCGAACGCGCCCGCGCCCGCGCCCGGAATCACGCACACCCACTGCGGCGAGCAGGTGGCGACCAGGTCCCGAATGCCGTCGCCGTTGACGTCGGCCACGCGCACGGCGGTGGGCTGGCCGCGCAGCGCGTACTCGGTCCGCGAACCGAACGTGCCGAGCCCCGTGCCGGTGAACACCGCCAGCGCGGGCGGGCTCGAGACCGCCAGCACGACGTCGTCCCGGCCGTCACCGTTCACGTCACCGACGGTCACGGCGGTGGGATTGCCGTTCGTGGGCAGCTCGATGCGGGCTCCCAGCTGGAGCGCGAAGGCCGGAGTCGACAGCAGCACGAGCGCCGCGAGCGCGGGCACGATGCGAACGGACATGACGACCTCCCCGGGGCGGCGATGCTCCTCGAACGAGCGCTGCAGCGCGCTCTCCGGATCCGGCGCGGTCGCCGCGACGCGGAGCCGTCGGGGGAGGTGGCGCCAGCGTGCGACCGCGGGTGCCCGGAACGCCGGGGAGCATAGCCTACCGGGCGCGGCCGGGTCGGGAATTCCGAGTCTGCCACCGCTCGCGATTCTCCGGACGGGCTCACCCGGACGTGCGCCGTGCCGCCGCCCGGCGGATGCGCGACCGGGCGCGCGTCGGATAGGCTCGCGCCATGTCCACTCTCGAGGATCCGACCCCCGACGAACCCCGCGACCCGGCGCTGATCGAGCGACTGCGCGCGGCGATCGAGGCGCTCGAAGGCGTCGCCGCCAACCGCCGCGCGCTCGCGCAGCTGACCGCCGAGGAGCGCAAGCGCCTCATCATGGCCGCCGGCCAGGTCTACAACCCCGATCGCGCCGAACGCCGCCGGCTGGTGAAGGAGACGTCGCGCCTGCGCAAGGCGGGCCGCACCGTGCGCGAGCAGCGCGCGCTCGACGCCACCGGCATCCGCGAGCTGCGGCGACGCCCCGTGTTCGACACGCCGAACTTCCTGCCGCCCGCCCCGCTGGCGCCCGACGAGGCCACCGAGGCCGCCGACACCTCGGGCGAGGTGCGCGTGGACGAGGCGCGGCATTGCTACGTGTGCAAGCAGCCGTTCGACCGCGTGCACCACTTCTACGACCAGCTCTGCCCGCCGTGCGCGGAACTCAACTGGCGCAAGCGCACCGAGCTCGCCGACCTGCGCGGGCGCGTGGCCCTGCTCACGGGCGGCCGCGTGAAGATCGGCTACCAGACCGGGCTCAAGCTACTGCGCTGCGGCGCCCGGCTGCTCGTGACCACGCGCTTCCCGCGCGATGCCGCGTCGCGCTACGCGCGCGAGAGCGACTTCGAGCAGTGGGCCGACCGGCTGGAGATCTTCGGGCTCGACCTGCGCCACACGCCGAGCGTGGAGGCGTTCTGCCGCGAGGTGCTCGGCACGCACGAGCGGCTCGACTACGTGGTCAACAATGCCTGCCAGACCGTGCGCCGCCCGCCCGAGTTCTACGAGCACATGATGGAGGCGGAGACGGCCGCGGTGCACGACATGCCCGAGGCGCAGCGGCGGCTGCTCGGCCGCTACGAAGGACTGCGCGGCTACCACCTGCTGCCCGAAGGCGCCGGCGCCGCGCCCGCGCGGCTGCCGCTCGGGCGGCCCGAGCTGGCCGGCCTCACGCACGCGGCGGAGCTGTCGCAGGTGCGGCTGCTGCCCGAGGAAGAGCAGGCGCAGCGCGACCTGTTCCCGATCGGGCGGCTCGACCAGGACCTGCAGCAGGTGGACCTGCGCGACCGCAACTCGTGGCGCATGCTGCTGGCCGAGGTGCCCACGGTGGAACTGCTCGAGGTGCAGCTGGTCAACGCGATCGCGCCGTTCGTGCTGAACGCGCGACTGAAGCCCCTGATGACGCGCACGAGCGAGCGCGACAAGCACATCGTGAACGTGTCGGCGATGGAGGGGCAGTTCTACCGCAAGGCGAAGACCACCCGGCACCCGCACACGAACATGGCGAAGGCCGCGCTGAACATGCTCACGCGCACGTCGGCCGCGGACTACTTCCAGGACGGCATCCACATGAACAGCGTGGACACCGGCTGGGTGACCGACGAGGACCCGGCGCAGATCGCCGAGCGCAAGCGCATGGAGCACCGATTCCATCCGCCGCTCGACATCGTCGACGGCGCGGCGCGCATCGTGGACCCCATCATCGTCGGCGCGAACACCGGCCAGCACGTGTGGGGGCAATTCCTCAAGGATTACGCGCCCACGGACTGGTGACGGGGCCCCCGCGCCATCGGGCGCGAGCCGGGGGCCGGGCCTGCCGATAACGCGAATCGTGTCGCCGGCCGCATCGTCCGGCGCGCTGCCGCGATCGGAGGTCCCTCATGTCCGACACGTCGAGTTCGGGGCGCGCATCGCTGGCCGCCCTGTGGGTCCTGCTGCTGCTGCCGCTCGGCGCGGGCGCCGGCTGGTACCTCGGCCACCTGCCGGATCCCGCCGCGAAGCCGACGCCCGCCACCGCCACCGCGGCCGCCGCCGTTGCGCCGGCGGCCGAAGCGCTGCCGGGCAGCGCCGTTTTCACGCGTCCCGCGGGCGATGCGGCCGCCGCCGCCGAGCCGGCGCCGCCCGAAGGCGAGTCGCCGAAGGCCGAGTTCTCGTCGTGGACCACGCTCGACGACGCGCTGAGTGCGTCCGAGCGCAACGGCAAGCCGGTGCTGATCGACTTCAACGCCGAGTGGTGCCCGCCGTGCCAGAGGATGAAGGCGGAGGTGTTCGACAACACCGCGCTCGGCGACCAGGTGCAGACCGCGGTGATCCCCGTGTCGATCGTGGATCGCACGCGCGAGGACGGCGCGAACTCGCCCGAGATCGCGGAACTGCAGAGCCGCTTCGGCGTGCAGGCGTTTCCGACGCTGGTGGTGATGTCGCCGCGCACGGGCCGCTCGGTGCAGATGAAGGGCTACGGCGGATCGCAGCGCACGCTGGAGTGGATCCTCAAGTCGGCGAAGTCGCTGCGCTGACCGGGCGACACGACGCGGCCCC
>JBGAMH010000190.1:0-9408 GCA_044223135.1 Candidatus Eiseniibacteriota bacterium
CGACCCCGCCGGCGATCACGCCGCAGACCTTTCCCGTGGAGCGCTGGCAGCTGCCGAACGGGCTCACCGTGCTGCTGCACGAGGACCACAGCGTGCCGGCGGTGGCGTTCTGGCAGTGGTACCGCGTCGGCTCGCGCAACGAGCACCAGGGCATCACGGGCCTGTCGCACTTCTTCGAGCACATGATGTTCAACGGCTCGGCGAACGTTCCGCCCAAGGAGTACGACCGCCAGCTGGAGACGCAGGGCGCCTACTCGAACGCGTTCACCAGCCGCGACATGACCGCCTACTACGAGGAGGGCGGTTCCGACGCGCTCGAAACCATGATGCGGCTGGACGCCGACCGCATGGCGGCGCTGTCGCTGCAGCCCGACATGCTGAAGAGCGAGGTCGAGGTGGTGCGCGAGGAGCGACGCATGCGCACGGACAACAACATCAACGGCCTGCTCGACGAGCAGCTGTACGCCACCGCGTTCGCGGCGTCGCCGTACGGGTGGCCGGTCGTGGGCTGGATGAAGGACCTGGAGCGCATCACGCGCGACGAGATGGTGGCCTACTTCCGCACCTACTACGCGCCGAACAACTGCATCCTGATCGTGACCGGCGACTTCGAGCCGGTGAAGACCAAGGCGATGATCGAGAAGTACTTCGGCCCCATTCCCGCGCAGACGCCGCCGCCCGCGCCGGTGAACCCCGAGCCCGAGCAGCGCGGCGAGAAGCGCGCCGAGGTGCACTACCCGTCGGAGACGGTGAGCTTCCAGATGGGCTGGAAGGCCCCCAGCGTGAAGAGCGACGACATCTACGCGCTCGACCTGGTGGCGGCCATGCTGTCGCAGGGCGAGTCGTCGCGGTTGCACGAGGCGCTCGTGTACGAGCAGCAGCTGGCGCTCGGCGTGTACGCCGGCTTCCAGACCTCGTTGGAGCCCACGCTGTTCGAGCTGTCCGCCGAGCTCGCGCCCGGCAAGACCGCCGCCGAGGGCGTGGCCGCGGTGGACTCGGTGCTCGCCCGCTTCGTGAGCGAAGGCCCGGGCGAGCGCGAACTGCAGAAGGCGAAGAACCTGGTGGAGGCCGGTTTCGTGCAGGCACTCAAGACGAACAACGGCGCCGGCCGCGCACTCGGCTACTACGAGCACGTGTACGGCGACTACCGGAAGATGTTCGACGCCGTGGGCCGCTACCGCGCGGTCACCGCCGACGACGTGAAGCGCGTGTCGCGCGAGATCTTCGACGCGCGCCGGCGCACGGTGGTCACGCTCGTGCCCGAAGCGCGCGAGCAGGGAGGTGCGCGATGAAGACGCCCGCCCCGATGCGCGCCGCGCTCGCGGCCGCGCTGCTGGCCGTGGCCTCGCTCGCCGCGCCCGCGACCGCCGCCACCACGAAGCTCCCGGCCTACACCCGCACCACGCTGCCGAACGGGCTCACCGTGATCGTGATGCCCACGAAGCGGCTGCCGCTGGTGGACTTCCGGCTCGTCATCAACGCCGGCTCGGTGGCCGACCCGCCCGGCAAGGAAGGCCTGTCGCGCCTGACCGCCGAGCTGCTCACGCAGGGCGCCGGCGCGCGCACGGCGCAGCAGATCGCCGAGGACATCGAGTTCGTGGGCGGCGAGCTCGGCGCTTCGTCGTCGTCCGAAGCGATCACGGTGACGTGCGAGGTGCTGAGCAAGGACCTGCCGCTGGGCCTGGAGCTGATGCGCGACGTGGTCGTGTCGCCCACGTTCTCGGCCGAGGAGTTCGAACGCAAGAAGCAGGAAGCGCTCGGCGAGATCGAGTCGGCGAAGAACGAGCCGCAGGCGATCGCCGACCGCGCCCTGGCGAGCTACCTGTACGGCGACCACCCGCTGGGCCACCCGGGCCTCGGCGGCACGGCCAGCGTGACCGGGCTGGTGCGCGACGACGTGGTGGCGTTCCACCGCCGCTGGCTCACGCCCGATCGCGCGATCCTGGCCGTGGTCGGCGACGTGGACGCGAAGACGATCGTGGCGCAGCTCGGCAGGTCGTTCGGGCCCTGGAAGCCGGCGGGCGGTGCGAACGCGGGGCTCGGCGCCCCGTACGGACCCGTGGCGCCGGTCCACGGCACCACGATCCGCGTGATCCAGAAGCCCGAGGCCACGCAGACGCAGATCCGCATGGCGTGCCCGTCGGTGCCGCGCAACCACCCCGACTACTACGCGATCCAGGTGGCGAACACGATCCTCGGCGACGGCTTCACCTCGCGGCTCGTGAACAGCATTCGCGTGGAGAAGGGCCTCACGTACTCGATCAACAGCCGCTTCGCGCAGTACCGCGCGGCGGGCGCGTTCCGCATCGGCACGTTCACGCGCAACGACAAGCTGCGCACCTGCGTGGACGCCGTGCTCGCCGAGGTCGGCAAGCTCGTGGACGAGGGCCCGACGACGGCGGAGTTCGACAAGGCGCGCAACTACCTCGTGGGCCAGTACCCGCTCGGCCTGCAGGCGCCCGACGATCTCGCCGGCGAACTGGCGAACGTGGAGTTCTACAAGCTCGATCCGAAGTTCATCGAGACGTACGGCGACCGCGTGCGCGCCGTCACGATGGACGACGTGAAGCGCGTGCTGAAGCAGCACTTCTGCACGAAGGACCTGCGCCTGCTCGTGGTGTCGAACCCCGACGTGGCGAAGAAGGCGCTCGAGGGCCTCGGCCCGATCGAGGAGAAGCCGATCGAGTAGCGCCCTGCCGCGCCGCGGGACAGCGCGACGCGCGAAGCGAGAAGGCCGCGCCGGGACGATCCGGCGCGGCCTTTCGCGTGGGCGCGATGCGGGGAGTGTTTCAACGCGCCCCGGCCGTCACGGCAGCACCACCACGCGCTGCGTGGCAACCCGCCCCGCGCCCGCGGCGCGCACCAGGTACACGCCGGCGGACACGCGCGCGCCGCTTTCGTCGCGCAGGTCCCACGTGACGTCGCGGGTGGGCGCGACCGCGCCGCGCGCCAGCGCCGCCACGCGCCGGCCCGTCACGTCGAACACGTCCACGTCCACGCTCGCGCCTTCGCGTGCGGTCCAGGCCACGCGAACCGGCCCGCGCGCGGGGCTCGCGAGCGGCGCGGCGAACGCGAGCGCTTCCGTTCCGGGCGAAGCGGTCGTCGCGCGCGGCGTGCGCAGCGTGCGCGCCACGGGCGGCGGTGGCATCGGCACACGCAGCTGCGGATCGCCGAACAGCACCCACCCGTAGCCATCGCCGGTCCCGTACTGCAGCACGTGCGCCGGCCGCGACGAGGAGGCCTCGCCCAGCGTGGTGCCACCCGTGGCGACCCGCCGCACGTAGTCGTTCACGAGCTGAGACCCGGCGTTGAGGAACGCGACGTGCGTCGGTCCGTAGAACGACGCCGCCCCGCCCTCCGGCGCGCTCAGCAGCGTGCGCGCGATGCCGGGGCCCGCGGGCATGCAGGCGGAGGAGCCGACCATCGCGTAGTGCCCGCGCCGCAGGCCGTTCGACACGGCCCCGAGATCCGCCAGCGGGACGTTGACCCCGCCGTTGCGCGTGGACAGCCCGTCGGGCCCGGAGGCGAAGCCGAGTACCGCGAGCGCCGGGCCGTCGCTCAGGGCCTGCAGCAGCGCCGCGGGGCTGCACGAGTCGGCGCCGGCCGGCACGCCGATCTGCGACGGGAACTCGTACAGCCGCCGCACGTCCCGCCCGGCCGCTTCCAGCGGCTCGCGCAACGGTTCCAGCAGCGGCGCGAACGGGATCTGCGGGCCCAGCGCGCCGCCGGCGAGCAGGGTGCTCCGTGCGAACCCGGCCTCCGCCGGCGCGAACGCGGCCCGCGTACGGCGCAGGAACGCCCGCGCCTCGGCGCGCGTGGTGACGGGCGCGCGGCCCACGTGCAGCTCGGGCGCGACGTCGGCGCTGTCGCCGGGGATGCCGAGGGACGGGTCGCCGAACTCGCCGAAGCGACCGTTGCGGTTTCCGTCCCAGTCGCCGTCGAGGCAGGCGTAGTACCAGTCGGTGGGCACGACGTCGGGCAACTGCGGCGAGAGCGGGACGATGCTCGCGAGTCGCATGGGCACCACCGTCGAGTCGCCGCCCACGAGCAGCCAGCGCGTGCCCCAGCGCGCGTGCGCGTCCTGCAGGAATGCGCGCACGCGCTCGGCGCCGTCGCGGCCCGCGTAGTGGCGGTCGATCCACTCCGTGGTGCGGATGGCCGCGCGCGTGCCGGTGTGCGACTTCCACGCCGCGAACGGCACGAACACGGGCGCCAGGCGGCGGCGGGTGACGATCACGTACGGCACGTCGCCGTGCATGCGGCGCGGCGTGAGCCACAGCGCGTCGTCGGGCGCCACTTCGTCCGGGAGCAGCGTGTCGTCGTCGCCCGTCGCGTCGAACAGGCGGGTGGGCACGTCGGCGGGAGACTCGGCAACGCCCGTGTCGTGCAGGAGCTGGGCTCGGGCGGGTGACGCCAGTGCGAGCACGCCGGCACATGCCAGCGCGAGGAGCGGGGAGCGCATCGCGACCTCCGGTGTGGGTGCTGCTGCAGGGGGCGGCCTTCGGGGCCGCGGGACCGGGGTCGCAAGAAGGCGGGTGTGCTCTCCGGGGCCGGTGCGGGGTCGTCGCGAGTCACCCTGTCGTACCGGGCGCGGCGCGCCCGGGTTCCGCGATTCCTCCCCGGCACTCCTGGCGGGGAACGGGAACGCGCCCGCACGGCGCGCTCCCGATCGTGACGGTGGTGCCTAGTGCACCACCGTGAGCCGCCGGGCCAGCACCCGGCCGTCGGCCGCCAGGCGCAGGAAGTACGCACCCGAGGGCAGCGCCCGCCCGTCGTCGTCGGTGAGCGCGAACGAGGCGGCGTGCGCTCCGGGCGCGTCGTCGCCGTCGTGCAGCGCGCGCACGCGGCGGCCCGCACCGTCGTAGAGCGCCAGTGTCACGTGCCCCGCACGCGGCAGCGTCCAGCGCAGCACCGTGGCGCCGCGCGCCGGGTTCGGCTGCGGCGCGGCCAGTTCGAGCGCGACGGCCGCCGGCGCCGGCGCGTCCACCGTGCCGCTCGGCACGACGGTGGCGGCGGGCGATTCGTTGCCGTGCGCGTCCACCGCCGTGACCTTGTACACCCACGGCGCGCCGGCGGCGTCCACCCAGCCCGTGTCGGACGGCGCCCCCACGAGATTCGCGGAGCCCGGCGTGAACGCGGCGTTCGCGCCGCGGTACACGCGGTAGCCCGCGAGGTCGCCTTCGGTGTTCGGGTTCCACGTCAGCCGCGTGCTGCCGCCGGCGTAACGCGCCGCGAGCGGCGCGGGTGCGGCGGGCGGCAGGTTGTCCACGGAGTAGCCCGAGTCGTTCGCCGAATACCACCACGCCGAGCCGGCCGAGTTGCGCGCCTGCACGCGGAACAGCGTGCGCGGATTCGAGCCCGCGACCGAGTCGCTCGTGGTGGGCGCCACGACGCCGTAGTCCTCGCTGCGCTGCGCGGCCAGGGTCTGCACCAGCTCCCAGTAGGACGTCGTGGCGTCGGGCTCCTGCACGCTCACGTAGCGATCCGAGATCGCAGCTCCGCGCAGCGCCGCCTGCGCCAGCGCCGGCGGGGCGGAGCGATACAGGCGGTATTCGCTCACCGTGAGCCACGGCTCGTACTCGAGGTAGCTCGCCTTCCACGACACCTTCACCTGCCCGCCCTGGTCGTTCGGCACGTCGCGCACCGACACGATCACGGGGTCGGCCGAGCCGAGCGCGCCGAAGTGGTCCACACGCGTGGCGTAGATGTCGCCGGCGCCGTAGTACTCGCGCGTGTCGGTCCACGCGAACAGCGCGTCGCCGTCGGGGGTGGCCACGAGCTCGTGGGTGTAGCTCGACGGGTAGATGTTCACGACCGACGTGTTCACCGGCACGCCGTCGAACGTCCACATCCGCGTGCCGACCGAGTTCAGGCGCTGGGCGAAGAGATTCCCGTACGGATCGAAGCGCCCGTCGAACCACGACACGATCGCACCGCCCGCGCCGTCGGCCACGATGCGGGGGTAGTCCTCGACCGCGGTGTTCGTGCACACGGACACGCCGGAGACGCCCCACATGCCGCCGCCGCCCGAGGCCACGTGCTGGGCGTAGATGTCACCGTTGCCCGTCGCGTTGCGCGTGTCCGTGAACGCGATGAACGCGCCGCCCACGCCGTCGGGCGCCGCGGCGATCGAGTACTCGCTGCCACCGCCGTTCGCGACCGGGATTCCGCCGGAGGACCACCGCGACGAGCCGTTGATGTCCAGGCGCTGCCCGTAGACGTCCGTGGATGTTCCCGCCCGGGCGTCGGCCCAGAAGACCAGCGCCAGCGACTGCGGGTCGAGAACGACGGCAGGCGCGGACTGGTTGCCCGCGGCCGCGCCCACGGCGACGCCGTTTGCCGGCCAGTAGTTGACGACGGAGTTGCCGGCAGTCACCAGCATCTGCGCGTAGACGTCGCCGCCGTCGGATCGAAGGTCGCGCCAGGCGACGATTGCACCGTTGAATCCCGACACGGTCGAAGAGGCGATGGCGATCTCGCGCTGGTCGCCGGCGGCGTTGCAGACGACGATGCCGTTCGCGGTCGTGCCGACCTGCCCCGCGGCGGTGACGACCTGCGCGTAGACATCGCTGTTCACGCCCGGCCGCCAGTCGATCCACGCGATCACGTAGGCGCCCGCGCCGTTCGCTGCCACGGCGGGCGCGAGCTGGTCCTGCGCGGCCGTGCACACGGCCACACCGTTCGCGGTCCACTGCGTCGCGCCGCTGGCGTTCACGCGCTGCGCATAGAGGTCGGCGGTCCCGCCCGAGCGATAGTCCTGCCACACCATCACGGCACCGCCCGCGCCGTCGCTCGTGGCGCGGACCACGGTCTGCGTTCCCGAAGCCGCACACACGACCGTGTGCCAGCGGATCGTCCCCGTGGCGTCCACGCGCAGGGCGTGGATGTCGCCGTTGTCCCCGTAGGCCACGATCATTCCGCCGGTCCCATCCGGAACGGCCGAGGGGCTGATCTGAGCGGAGGCCCCGGTGGCGATCGGCAGGCCCACGGTGGGGTCGTTCGACCAGGCCGCGCGGGCGTCGCGGGAGGGGAGCAGCAGGAGCGCGAGGAGCGGGAGCAGCGCGAGGCGGGCGAGGCGCATGGGAGTCTCCGTGGGGGATGAGGCCGGTCTACCGGAAACTGGGACCGGTGCGGCGGCGCCGAATCACAGCGCCGGCCCGGGAATTCGCGGGTTCGGATGGGTGCCGTGGCCCAACGGCGCTCTCCCGGCGCCGCCATTCCCGGTTCGCGGTCCACCCCGCGCCCGGCGACGGGCCGCCATCCCGCGTTCTCGGCTCGCCGTGCACGAATCGTCCGGGCTAGGCTGCCGCGCGACATGAGCCCGACCCCGCCCTCCGCGCCCGACTCGCCGCCCGTCGCGCCCTCCGGCCCGTTCGCCGGCATCACGCGCAACGTCGTGGTGCTGGGCGTCGTGTCGTTCTTCACCGACGTCTCCACCGAGATGATCGTGCCGGTGCTGCCGCTGTTCATCACGCGCGTGCTCGGCGCGTCGGTCACGAGCCTCGGCATCATCGAGGGCTTCGCCGAGGCCACCGCCGCGCTGCTGCGCATCGGCTCGGGCTGGCTCAGCGACGTGACCGGCCGGCGCAAGCCGCTGCTCACCGTGGGCTATGGCCTTTCGGGCGTGGCGAAGGCGTTGCTCGCGCTGGCCGCGTCGTGGCCCGCGGTGCTGTTCCTGCGCTTCGCCGATCGCTTCGGCAAGGGCATGCGCAATCCGCCGCGCGACGCGCTGCTCGCCGACTCCACCGAGCCCGCCACGCGCGGCCGCGCGTTCGGTTTCCACCGCGGGCTCGACACGCTCGGCGCCGCGGTCGGACCGCTCGTGGCGTGGGCGCTGCTGGCGGGTCAGCCCGCCGGGCTCGAAGACTTCCGCCGGATCTTCGCGATCTCGGCGATCCCCGCCGCGCTGTGCCTGGTCACGCTGATCGTGTTCCTGCGCGCGCCGCAGCGCGCGGCCCCGCCGAACCGGGCGGGCGCGCCGCCGTTCCTGCCGTCGGGCGCGTTCCGGCGCTTCCTGCTCGTGGACGGAGTCTTCCAGCTCGGCAACAGCAGCATGGCGTTCGCGCTGCTGCGCGCCGGCTCGCTGGGCGTGTCGCCCGCGCACGTGACGCTGGTCTACTTCGCCTACAACATCGTGTACGCGCTGCTGTCGTATCCGCTCGGCGGGCTGTCCGACCGCATCGGCCGCCGCCCCCTGCTCTTGGCGGCCTACGTGCTTTATGCATGCGTGTACGCCCTGTTCGCTTTCGGCGACCGGCCGATACTGTGGGCCGCCGCGTTCCTGGTGCTGGGGCTCCACAGTGCGCTGCTCGAAGGACAACAGAAGAGCCTGATCGCCGATCTCGTGCCGGCCACGCAACGCGGCACGGCGTTCGGCATGTACTACGCCGTGGTGGGGCTGGCGCTGCTGCCGGCCAGCGTGATCGCCGGACTGCTCTGGGATCGGAGCGGCCCCGTCGCCACGTTCGGCATGGGCGCCGCGTTCGCTGCCCTCGCCGCGGTGCTGTTGATCACACTGCTTCCCGCCGAACGGGAAAGGTCCGACCGTCATGCGCACTCCGGGTGAGTTCGAACGTATTCGTGGACTGGTCGCGGGGCTGCCGCCCGGCGAGGGCGTGATCGTGGGCCCCGGCGACGACGCCGCCGTGATGCGCATGCGCGACGGCTTCGACCTGGTGGCCACCACGGACGCGTTCGTGGAAGGCCGCCACTGGCGCGCCGGCGCGATGGCGCCCGAAGCGCTCGGCCTGCGACTGGCCGCCGCGAACCTGTCCGACCTGGCCGCGATGGCCGCGGTGCCGCGCTGGGCGCTGGTGTCGGCCGGCGCGCCCACCGCGACCGACGCCGACTGGATGGAAGGCGTCGAGCGCGCGTGCGCGGTGGCGCTGGGCGCCGACGGGGCCGCCGTGGTGGGCGGCAACCTCGCGTCGTCGCCCGGCCCCGCG
The DNA here is from genome assembly GCA_044223135.1 of Candidatus Eiseniibacteriota bacterium. Lineage (GTDB taxonomy): Bacteria > Eisenbacteria > RBG-16-71-46 > RBG-16-71-46 > RBG-16-71-46 > JBGAMH01. The sequence goes on from JBGAMH010000190.1 coordinate 8,946, forward strand.
TGGTGGAGCATCACGCTGCTGGGCGAAGTGGAGCGCGGCGCCGCGTGGACGCGCGCCGGCGCGCGTGCGGGTGACCTGCTGGCCGTGACCGGCTGGCCCGGCCGTGCGGCTGCCGTGCTGGACTGCCAGGCTTCGGGCGTGGGTGTGCCCGACGCGCTGCGCGCCGCCTACGAAGCGCCGCCGTCGCGCGTGCGCGCCGCGCGCGCCATGGCCGTGGCCGGTGGCGTGCACGCCGCGGTGGACGTGAGCGACGGCTTCGCCAGCGACCTCGCGCACCTGTGCGACGCGAGCGACGTGGGCGCCGAGGTGGAGTGGTCGCGCTGGCCCGCCGATCCCGCGCAGCGCGAAGCCGCCACTCGGCTGGCCGTGCGTGCGCAGGCGTCGGAGCGCAGCGCGATGGCGATCGAGCTGGTGTTCCGCACCGCGCCCGGCGACGACTACGAGCTGATCCTGGCCGTGGACC
>JBGAMH010000191.1:0-9359 GCA_044223135.1 Candidatus Eiseniibacteriota bacterium
CACCGTCGGCGCGACGACGAAGCGCCAACGCCGGCCCCACCGCCACAGCCCTCGCCGCGACCGGACGAGCGACCCGGCGCGAACCCGGGGCCGTTCACCCCCGCACGTGCGCGCCCGCGCCCACTTCGATCCACTGCACGCGGCCGATGAACCGCTCCGGATCGAGGCGGCGCAGCTCGTCGTGACGGCTGCGATGGCAGGTCACCGCGATGATCTGGTGCCCCGTGCCGAACCCGTCGAGCAGCGCCGTCATGCCCGTCTTCAGGCGGTCGTCGTCACTCGTGGCGAACGCGTCGTCCAGCAGCAGCGGCAGCGCCTCCGCACCGCGCGAGAGGAACTCGCTGATCGCCAGGCGCACCGCCAGGTACAGCTGGTCGCGCGCGCCCGCGGACAGCTGCAGGTGCGCCTTGCCGCGCGACACCTGCGGGCCCTCGTCCGCCTGGATCGAGAAGTCGAGGTCCTCGCCGAAGCGCAGCTGGTGGATCGGGTTGCCGAACTGGGTCAGCAGGTCCGCCACGCGCGAGTTCAGGTAGTCCGCCCAGCGGCGGTGCGTGTCGACCGCCACTTCCTGGATCGTCGTGCGCGCCAGCTCGGCCGCCTGCTTGAAGCGCTTCGCGCGCTCCAGCGCCGCCGCCATGCGCGCCATCTGCGACTCGATCTCAGGGCGCTGGTTCGAAGCCCGGCGCCACACCTCTTCCACTTCCAGGCGCAGGTCGGCGCGCTGCGACTGCACTTCCTCGAGCCGCGTGCGCGCCTGCTTGGCCTCGGCGTCCACTTCCTCGGGCGGACGCACGGCGCCGGACCGCTCGCCCTCGGCGCGGCCGTCCTCGAGCACCGACAGGTGACGCCGGCGCTGGTCCACCTCGGCGTCGGTGAGCAGCCGGCTCTCGGCGTACGGGATCAGCTCGTCGCGCAGCAACGTGAAGCGGCTGCGGCTGCGTACGCGCGTGGCCAGGTCCTCCACGTGCGCGGTCCACGCCCGCTCCGGGTCGTACGTGAGCCCGGCGCTCTGCAGGATGCGCAGCGCGCGCTCCTTGAGCCCGGCCGCGGTGGCCTCGGCCACGCGGCGCTCTTCCTCGACCCACGCCCAGCCCTCGTCCAGCTCGGCCAGCCGCTGCTTCGCCGAGATCGCGCGGCGCGCCTCGTACGCCACCTTCTCCAGGTGCTCGGGCGCCGGCGTGCCGTCGGCCATGCCGCGCATCAGCGGCTGCGCTTCGATCATCACGCTGCGGCGCCGCTGCTCGAGCGCGCTCAGCTGCTCCTGCGCGCGCGTGAGCGGCGTGCTGTCCTCGAGCAGGCGCGTGTACTCGGTCCACTGCGCCAGCAGGTCGACCTGGTCGCGGTAGTTCATCGAGCGCGCCAGCTCGGACAGCGCCACTTCGTTCTCGGCGCGGCGCGTGCGCAGGTGGTTCAGCCGGCGCTGCGCGTCGGACAGCCGCTTCAGCGCCGCGTCGCGCTCGGCCGACTGCGCGCGCGCACCGATCGCCAGCAGCCCGCCGCCCGTGGCGGCCAGCGCGGCGCCGCCGCCCAGCAGGACCATCGCCACGATCGACACCGTGTGCATGGCCAGCATCGCGCCGCCACCGATGGCCGCGCCGATGCCGAGCGCCAGCATCACCCAGCCCGGCAGCCGGCGCGCGTTGCGCGAGGCGTCCACGTTGCGCAGCGTCTCGGTGGCCTCGGTGCGCTCCTGCTCGAGCTCGGCCACCTCGGTCTGGAACGCGAGGTTCAGCTGCTGCTGCTGCCGGAGCAGCTTCTGGCTCTCCTCGGGCAGCTTCACGAAGCGACCGGTCAGGTACTGGATGCGCTCGGGCTCGTAGCCCGCCGCCGCCAGCTGGTCGCGCAGCGTGAACACTTCCTGGCGCAGCTGCGCGTCGTCCAGCGTCATGCGGCGCAGTTCGGAGGCGATCGCCACGCAACGGTTGGTCTCGTCCTCGGAGTAGTCCGCGTACGGCTTCAGCGAGCTGAGCTGCGCTTCGATGCCGCGCCGCTCGCGCGCCATCTCGTCGCGGCGCCGCGTCTCGAGCGTGTCGAGGTTGCGCTGCGCCTCTTCGTAGCGCGCCACCGTCTCGCGCAGGTCGGCTTCGGCGTTCGCCGGCAGGTTCGCCGCGGCGGCGAGCCCGTCGGCCTCCTCGCGCAGGCGCTGCAGCTCGGCCAGCGCGCGGTCGTTCTCGGCGAGCTGGCGGCGCACCTCGGCCGCGAGCCCTTCGTGGCGCTCCACTTCGAGCGCGCGCAGCTTGTCCTTGAGCGACTGCTCCTCGTCGGCCAGCGCCGCCAGCCGCTCGAGCGGCTCGGACGCCGCCGCCAGGTCGTGCTCGAGCGTCTTGAGCTCGCTCTCGAGCAGGTCGCGCTTGGCCTGCAGGCGCTCGATCGCCGTGTCCACCGTGCCGGTGAACTCCAGCTCCGGAGCGTTGTAGCGCCGCAGCGAGTCCTCCAGCACGCGGATCGCCTCGGTCGCGTTCGTGTCGCCGATGTGCGTGTCGGCCGCGTTCTCGAGCCGCGCGCGCAGCGTGGAACCACGGCGCTGGCGCTCGTCGCCGGGCACCACCTGCTCGAGGTCGCCCTGGCGCACCAGCGCGCACTTCTCGAACTCGGCCATGTCGAGCCCGAGCAGGCGCAGGCCCACCGGGTACTCGTCCTTGCCCTCGCGGAAGTCGGCGGTCACGTCGCGTCCGCCGCCGTCCAGCACGCTCACGGTGCCGCGCTCGAGGTCGCGGCTGATCATCCAGCGCTGATCCTTGGCCTCGAACTCCAGCTCCACGCGGTACGCGCCGCCGTCCCACGGGCGCCAGCGCTCCTGCGGCGTCAGCACGCGGTGCGTGCGCCGGTCCGCGTCGAGCCCGTAGAGCGCCGCCGCGATGGCGGCGAGCAGCGACGACTTGCCGCGCTCGTTGTCGTCGACCACCAGGTTCAGCCGGTCGGGCGAGAACGTCCACTCGCCGCGCAGCGGCCCGAAGCCGTCGGCCCGCAGGCGAAGGATCTTCACTCGGCCACCTCCTCGAGCACCGGCGTCACCTCGCGCAGTCGGAACGCGTCGAGCCCGTAGCCCAGTGCGCGCTCCAGCTGCATGCGGCGCGCGGGATCCTCGGTCGCCTCGATCTGCTCGAGCAGGCGCTTGGCGAACTTCTCCTCGGTGGTGCGCGCTTCGGCGTCGCGCAGGTGCGACAGGTCCCAGTCCGTGCGCAGTCCGCCCGTCAACACGCGCAGGTGGAACACGCGCGCACGCAGCTCCATGCCGGGCGCCGTCCAGCGCACGCCCGCGGGCACGCGGCCCGCCAGGCGCACCGTGGCCATGTCCAACTCGCTCGCGCCGGCCACGTCGAGCGCCTTCATGACGCGGCGGTCCATCTGGTCGGCGCTCGCGCAGCCGCTGACGTCGGCGGTGACGTCGACCACGCGGCGGCGGTCGAGCTCGACAGGCTCCACTTCCACGATCGGCTTGCGGTCGCCGTAGTTCAGGCGCACTTCGAGCGCCCCGTGCATGCCCGTTTCCGTGAGGTCGAGCGCCAGCGCCGAGCCGGCGTACGCCAGGCGCGCGCCCGCCGACGTCCACGGCGAGTCCACGTGGTCCGGCACCTCGAGGCGCGACATCACGTGGTAGTGACCCACCGCGTGGAACGCGAACGGCGAGCCCAGCACCTCGTCGTCCGAGAACGGCGCGGTGATCTTCTGCGATGGCGGGCACTGCCCCTCGCGCGAGCCGTGGAACACCGCCACGTCCACCCCGCCCGACTCGTCGTGGCGCACCTGGTCGAGCATCGCGTGCGACAGCGGACGGTCGGTGGATTCGACGTTCGACGTGAAGCAGCGACCCCACACGCGCACTTCGGGGCGCTTCGGCAGCGCCTTCATGGACCACGTGTCGGTGCCGAACACGTGCACGTGCGCGGGCCAGCGCAAGCCGCGCGCCTCGAGCAGGCGCGGATTCCAGGTGGGGCTGGTGGGCGAGTACGCGTCGTGGTTGCCCGGCGCGATGAACACCGGCGGGCAGCCCGTCATCTCGAACGTCTTTACCACGAACGCCAGCGTGCCCGCGTCCACGCGCACCGCGTCGAACAGGTCGCCGGGAATCAGCAGGGCGTCGCAGCCGCGTTCGATGGCCTGCACCACCGCCTGTTCGAGCACGCGCTGCTGGTCACGGCGGCGTTCGTCACGGCGGTCCGCGGGCAGCCATGCGAACGGCCGACCGATGTGCAGATCGGAGACCTGCAGGAAACGGACGAGAGCCATGCGGAGGCGGTCCTTCCTTAGGAGTGCGACGCGCTCCCCGCCTCGTGCGGGGTCGGGCTCGCAAGTTACCAGCGCGATCCGCGAAGGGCAATGACGGGAACGGGTTGCGGGCGGGTGCGGCGGGCGACCGGCGGGCGGAGGGCGAGGCTGCGGGGGCGCGGAGTGCGGCGCGGCGCGAGTGGCGGGCCGGGCCGGGGCGCGACTATGGTGCCGCGCGATGTCCGGCGCGGCGTGCGCGCGTGGCGGGCACCCTTCCCGAGCGGGCGCTGCCCGCGACCGTACGGCATCCGGAGCTGATCCATGATCCGCAGCGTCGCCGCGATCTTCGCGGCGTTCATCGTGCTGAACGCCGTCGTCATGCTGGGCACGTTCGCCACCGCGCCGCTCGCAGCGGGAGCGACCCATGCGGCCGCACTGCCTCCCGCCTACCTGGCCGCAAACCTGGTGCTGAGCGCGCTGGCGGCGGTCCTGGCCGGGTTCGTGGCCGCGCACATCGCCACGGCGCACCGGCAGTGGCACGCGGTGCTGCTCGCGCTGGTCATGCTGGTGCTGGCCGTCGTGATGATGCTGTCGCCGCCCCCCGAGGCGGGCGCGCAGCCGAAGTGGTACCTGCCCACGCTGGCCGCGTTGGGTCCGCTCGCCGCGGTGCTGGGAGGCTGGCTGCGCGCACGGCGGGAGCCGGCCGTGGCGCCGGGTGACGCGCCGCCGCCGGCCTGACGCCCGCCGCCGCCCGGCCTGCTACGCCCGCTCCATCACCGGCTCCGCGATCGCGCCCGCGTCGGCGTGCAGCTTCGGTTTCAGCTCCGGCGCCAGCAGCAGGTACACGACCGGCGTCACCAGCCGCGCCAGCAGCGTGCTCGACAGCAGCCCGCCGATCAGTACGTACGCGAGCGGCGAGTAGAGCGACGACTGCTGGATCGCCAGCGGCAACAGGCCGCCCACGGCGGTCATCGTGGTGAGCAGGATCGGCAGGAAGCGGATCTTGCCGGCCTGCTCCACGGCCTCGCGCACGCCCAGGCCCTGCTCGCGGAGCTGGTTCGTGAAGTCCACGAGCAGGATGCTGTTCTTGATCTCGATGCCGATCAGCGCGATGAAGCCGACCATCGCGGTGAAGCTCAGCGTGTAGTGGCCGATCAACAGCGCCACGAGCCCGCCCACCATGCCCAGCGGGATCACGCTCGCCACGATCAACGTGCTGCGGAACGACCCGAACTCGAGCACCAGGATCGCGAGGATGATGAACACGGTCAGCAGGATCGCGCTGCTCAGACCGCCGAAGCTCTCCTCGCGACTCTCGATCTCGCCGGCGGGGATGATCTTCACGCCGTCGGGCAGCTTCCACGCGGCCAGCCGGTGCAGCACGTCCTGCGTCACCTTGTCGGTCACCCAGCCGCTCTTCACGTTCGAGGTGATCGTGACCGAGCGCTGTTTGTCGAAGTGCTGCAGCAGCGGAAGGCTCGATTCCAGCCGCACGTCGGCCACCTGCCGCAACGGCACCGGCTGACCCGTCACCGACGTCACGTACAGCCGGTTCAGCGTTTCGAGCGACGGCGAGCCGTCCAGGCTCGCGTGACGGCCGTCGGTGCCGCCGTTCGGCAGTCGCACGCGGATCGCGTAATCGCGCCCGTCGGCCTCGTGCACGCGCCCCACCTCGAAGCCCGCCAGCGCCAGCCGCACGGAACGGTCCACCTCCACGGTGGGCACGCCGTACAGCCCGGCCTTGCGGCCGTCCACGGCCACGCGCACGTCGGTGGTGCGCAGCTGCAGCGGGTTCGTGACGTTGCGCGTGCCGGGCGTGCCTTCGAGCAGCGACTGCAGCTGCATCGACACGGCGCGCAGCGTGTCGAGGTTCTCACCGGTCACGCGCAGCGCGATGGGCGCATCGATCTGCGGGCCGTTCTCGAACACCTTCAGCTCGATGCGAGCGTTCGGGTAGACGTCGAACACGCGCTGCAGCGAGTCGTACAACGCCGGCGTGCGCCGCGTGTCGTAGTGCCCCAGCAGCGCGAACACCTCGCCCAGGTCGGAGCGGTCGTTCTCGGACGTGACGTTGTAGTAGATGAACGGGTTGCCGTGACCCACGTTCGCGAGCACGTCGCGCACTTCGGGCCGGCGGCGCAGCACGTCTTCCACGAACCGCGTGGCCTTGTCCGTCTCGGCCAGGCTCGAGCCGGCGGGCGTGGTGATGCGCACCAGGAACTGCGGCGTGTCGGCCTTGGGGAACAGGCTGAAGCCGATCACGGGCACGATGGCGAGGCTCGCCGAGATGAGCAGGAACGACACGGCGAGCGTGCGCCGCGGCGCGGCGAGCGCGCGGTGCAACCACCGGCCGTAGCTGAAGTCGATGCCGCGGTTCAGCGCGCGCAGGAAGCGGTTGCCTTCGGGGTGCTCGTCGCGCGACAGGAAGCGCGAGGCCAGGAACGGCACGATCGTGAGCGACACCACGAGCGAGGCGAGCACGGTGTACACGACCGACGCCGGCAGGCTCGCGATGTACTTCCCGGGCGTGCCGGGCAACATGAAGATGGGGATGAACGCCGCCACGAGCGTGGCCGTGCAGCCGAGCACGGCCACGGTGATCTGCCGCGTGGCGCGGATCGCGGCCTCCTCGCGCGGCACGCCGCCGCGCAGGAAGCGCGCGATGTTCTCGATCACCACGATCGAGTCGTCCACCAGCAGACCCAGCGCGATCACGAAGCCCACGATGCTGAGCTGGTTGATGCTGAAGCCGGTGAAGTACAGCGCCGCAACGCCCACGGCCAGCGACAGCGGAATGGAAATCATCACCACGGCCGATGCGCGCAGGCCCAGCGGCAGCAGCGTCACCAGCACGAGCGCGATCGCGATCAGGAAGTCCTCGCCCAGCCGCGCCAGACGGTGGCCCACGTTGACGCTCTGGTCGAACGGGCGCACCAGCGTCATGCCGGCGGGCAGCGTCTTCTCGAACTCGTCCATCCGCTTCCACAGTCGGTCGCGCACCTCGCCGATGCGCTGCCCCGGCTTCATGTTCGCGGTCACGAACACGGCGCGATGCCCGTTCCAGCGGCCGATGTGCCGCAGGTCCTCGTGTCCCCACTCCACCGTGGCCACGTCGGCCAGGCGCACGATCGCGGCGCCGTTGCCACCGACCACCGTGTTGCGCACCTCGTCGAGCGTGCGATAGCTGCCGCTGGTCTTCACGTTGAACTTGCGCACACCCGCGTCGGCGAACCCGCCGGGGATGTTCGCGTTCTCGCTCTGGATGGCCTGCATCACCTGCGTGGGCGGCAGTCGCAGCTGCGCGAGACGGCCCGCGTCCAGCTGCACGCTCAGTTCGCGCGCCGGCACCGCCATGCGTTCCACGGTCTTCACGCCGGGCACGCGCTCGAGCGCCAGCTCGAGCGTGCGCGCGCGCGACTCCAGCTCGCGGTACGGCAGCGCGTCCGACACCAGCGCCACCTGCGCGATGTTCACGTTCGCCAGGCTGAACTTCTGCACTTCGAGCCGCGCCAGGTCCTGCGGCAGGTCGGTGCGCAGCCCATTCACCTCGCGCACGACCTCGTCGTACTTCTTGTCGGGATCGGTGTGGGCGTCGAAGTCCACGATGATCGTGGAGACACCGTCCTTGATCTCGGTCTTGATCGACTTCAGGTCGTCGAGCTCGCCCATCCGTGACTCGATCGGGTCGACCACGAGCTGTTCCATGTCGGCGGGCGTGGCGCCCGGGTACACCGCGACCACGGCGTAGGTGGAGAGCGGGAACGACGGATCCTCGGACAGCGGGATCGCGCGGATCGCGGTGACCCCCAGCGCCACCGTGAGCGCGAAGAAGATCATCGTGACCTGCGGGCGGCGCACCGCGTATTCGGAGAGCGTCATCGCCCGGACTCCCGTACCGGTTCGCCGGTCACGCGCACGGTGGAACTCTCGGTCAGGTACGCGGCACCGTCCGTGACCACGCGGTCCACGTCTTCGAGCCCCGAGCGCACGCCGGCGCGCGCCGCGTCGAAGAACGCCAGCCGCACGTCGTGCCGCACGGCCCGGCCGTCGGCGCCCACGCTCCAGATCACGCCGCGGTCACCGTCGCCCTCCAGCAGCGCGGCGATCGGCACCACGCGCACCGACTCGGTGCGGCGCGGGCGGATGCGAACGTCGCCGACCAGACCCGACGCGGGCACGCCGCCCGCCAGCGTGATGCTTTCGCGCAGGCGGATCTCCACGTCGATCGTGCCCGCGCCCGGCGCGGCGGCGGCGCCCACGCGCGTCACCACGCCGCCGATCGCGCGGCCGGCCTGCGTGTCGAACGTGACGCTCGCCGAGTCGCCCGGCTGCACGCGCGCGGCGTCGCGATCGGCGAGCCCCACGCGCACCACCTGGCCACCGCGCGTGCCGCCGAACAGCAGCACCGGCTGGCCCGCGCCCACGAGTTGCCCGGGCTCGGCCATGCGGCGCAGCACGGTGCCGGCCTGCGGCGCGCGGATGGCGGCGTAGCGCTGGTTGAAGCCCGCCGCGCGCAGGTCGGCGGCCGCCACGTCGCGGCCGGCCTCGGCCGCCTCCAGTTGCGCGCGCGACACCACGCTGTCGGCGAACAGCGCCCGCGCCCGCGCGAAGTCGCGCTCGGCCTTGTCGGACGCGGCGCGCGCCTTCGCGACGCCGGCATCGATCTCGGTGCTCTCGAGCACGGCGAGCAGATCGCCCGCGCGCACCGCGCGGCCTTCCTCCACGGTCACGCGGCTCACCACGCCGCCGATCTTGAACGACAGCGGCAGCTCCTCGTCGGCGGCGAGCAGGCCCGACGCCACGATCGGTTCGGCCACGGCCTCCTCCCCCACCGGGGCCGTGCGCACCTGCACGTCGGCACCCGCCGGCGTGGACGCGCGGTGCCGGTCGCCGCAGCCCGCGACGAGCGCGGCGAGCAGCATCGCGGCGAGCGCGGTGCGGTTCGAGGTGTTCGTGGGGGCGGCGTTCATCGGGCACCTCCGGAGGCCGCGGTCACGGCCGGGTAGAGCGCGGCCGCGCGGTCCAGCTCGGCGCAGCGCTGCCAGTAGTCGTAGGTCGTGATCACGTCGTTCACGCGCGCGGCCGTGAAGCTGGTGCGCGCATCGAGCACCTCCAGCAGCGAGGCGTCGCCGTTCGCGTGCCGGCGCGAC
>JBGAMH010000192.1:0-9292 GCA_044223135.1 Candidatus Eiseniibacteriota bacterium
GACGCGCAGTGGGACGAAGTCCTCAACACGAATCTCGCCGGCGCGTTCCGATGCTGCCGCGCCGTGACGCGCACGATGATGAAGGCCCGCTACGGGCGCATCGTGAACGTGTCGTCGGTCGTCGGGCTCATGGGCAACGCGGGCCAGGTGAACTATTCGGCGTCGAAAGCCGGGCTGCTCGGGCTGACGCGATCGCTCGCTCGCGAGCTGGCCTCGCGCAACGTCACGGTCAACGCGGTGTGCCCGGGTTTCATCGAGACCGACATGACCGCCGACCTGCCGGAGGCCGCACGCACCGGCATGCTCAACCAGATCCCGCTCGGGCGGCTCGGAACGCCCGACGAGGTCGCCGAAGTGATCGCCTTCCTCGCGTCCCCGCGCTCGGCCTACGTGACCGGGCAGACGTGGGCCGTGGACGGCGGCATGGTGATGTCCTGAGTTTTCGTTTCAAGAGTCCAACCGACGGGAGGTGAGAACATGGCAGCGTTCAACGAGGACAAGGTCAAGGAGATCATCGCCAAGGAACTGGAAGTGGATGCGAAGCAGCTCACGGCCGAGGCGAAGTTCATCGAGGACCTCGGTGCGGACTCGCTCGACATCGTCGAGCTGGTGATGGCGCTCGAGGAGGAGTTCGGCCTCGACATCCCCGACGAGGACGCCGACAAGCTCAAGACCGTCGGTGATGCGATGAAGTACCTGCAGGAGCACGCGAACGCCTGAGGCTTCGCGACCGCGGGTCGATCCCGGTCCGCGCCGCCGCCCGCGAGAGGGCCGGCGGCGCGGCGGCTCCCGCCGGCGAGTCCGCCGCGCGGGATCGACACGACCCGCTTCATCCCGGGAGAAGGTGGAACATGAGCAACGGGCCCCGTGTGTTCGTGACAGGGACCGGCGTCGTCTCGCCGGTGGGGAACAACACCGAGGACTGCTGGAACAACCTCGTCGCTGGACGATCCGGCGCCGGACCGATCACCCGGTTCGACGCGTCGGCGTTCGACACGCGTTTTGCGTGCGAGGTGAAGGACTTCAGCACCGAAGGTGCCGTGGACCGCAAGGAGGCGAAGCGCATGGATCGCTTCGTCCAGTACGCGGCCGTCGCCACGCACGAAGCCATTCGCAACGCCGGCCTCGATCTCGACCGGCTCGACCGTGACCGCATCGGTCTCATCATCGGGTCGGGCATCGGCGGGATGGAGACGTTCGAGAACCAGCACGCGATCCTGATGCAGAAGGGTCCAGGCCGCGTGAGCCCGTTCTTCATTCCGATGATGATCTCCAACATGGCCGCCGGCCACGTGTCGATCCTGTTCGGGCTCCGAGGCCCGAGCTTCGCGACCGTCTCCGCGTGCGCCACCGGCGCCCACGCCATCGGGGAGGCGCTCCGCCTCCTGCGAGCGGGCGACGCCGACTGCATCATCGCCGGGGGCAGCGAAGCCACCATCACGCCGATGGCGGTCGCAGGCTTCAATGCGCTCCGGGCCCTCTCCACTCGAAACGACGACCCCCAGCGCGCCAGTCGACCATGGGACAAGGACCGTGACGGATTCGTCATGGGCGAAGGTTCCGGCGTGTTGGTCCTCGAGACCGAGGACCACATGCGTCGACGCGGCGCGACCCCAGTGTGCGAGCTCTGCGGCTACGGTGCGACGAGCGACGCCTTCCACATGACCGCCCCGAGCGAGGACGGAAACGGCGCGGCGCGCGCGATGGTGCGCGCGCTCGAAGACGCCCAGATTCCGCTCGAGGACGTCGGGTATCTCAACGCGCACGGCACGTCGACGCCGGCCGGGGACCCGATCGAGGTCGTGGCGATGAAGAAGGTGTTCGGACCCGGCGCATCGAAACTCATGGTGAGCTCCACCAAGTCCATGACCGGGCACCTGCTGGGTGCCGCCGGTGGACTCGAAGCGGTGATCACCGCACTGGTGCTGGCACGGGGGATCGTCCCTCCGACGATCAACCTCGACTCACCGAGTCCTGAATGCGATCTCGATTTCGTTCCGAACCAGGCCCGAACGCAGCGCGTGAAGGCCGCGATGTCCAACTCCTTCGGGTTCGGGGGCCAGAACGCGACCCTCGTCCTGAAGGCCGTGTAGTCCAGACCCGCTCGCGTCGCCGCGGGGGTCGCGGACGTCGTCGCCAGACGACGGCTGCGCCACCGCCACGCCGGTGGTCGTTCTGGGGCTGGCTGCGCTCGCTGTTCGCGCAGGCCCCGGCGACCGAGTCCCCGGCGCGCGTCGCCGCGGCCGAACGACTCGAGGCGCAGGAGCAGCGCGTCCTCTCGGAGTTCTGCCGCCAGTACGAGGTCGATTTCAACGATCTCGGGCTGCTGAAACTCGCGCTCACGCACCGGTCCTACCTGAGCGTGACCGGTCGCGGCCCCCGCGATTCGAACGAGCGCCTGGAGTTCCTCGGGGACTCCGTGCTCGGCCTGGTGACCAGCGAGTTCCTGTACCGCCGGCACCCGGACGAGCACGAAGGTCAGCTCACGAAGACCAAGTCGCTCCTGGTGTCGAAGGCCATCCTGTCGCGGCGAGCGCTGAAGATGGGCCTGGGGCGCTACGTGCTGCTCAGCCACTCCGAGGTGGAATCGGGCGGCCGCCAGAGGCTGTCCATCCTGGCCGACGCGTTCGAGTCCGTGCTGGGCGCGGTCTACCTGGACCAGGGCTTCGAGACCGCGCGGGCATTCATCCACAAGCACCTGCTGTCGGACTCCGACGCGATCGTGGCGGATAAGCGGCACACGAACTACAAGAGCCACCTGCAGGAGTACGTGCAGAGCACCTACCGGACGCACCCGGTGTACCGCATTCGCAGCGAGTACGGCCCCGACCACTCCAAGCACTTCATGGTCGAGGTGCTGGTGGGCAAGAAGACGCTGGGGCAGGGGCGCGGACACAACAAGAAGGAAGCCGAGCAGGCCGCCGCCCGCGACGCCCTCGACCAGGTGAAGGAGCTGCGCCGCCCACGTGACGTGGACGCCGACGATCGCCCGAGCCGTCGTGACCGCGGCGACGAGGATCGCCCGTCCCGCCGCGGCGCCGTCCGCGACGAGGACGACGAGCCCCGTTACGAGGACGACGCGCCGCGTTCGCGGCGTTCGGTCGCCACGCAGTCGCCGGATCGCGACGAGGAGCCCGTGAGCGACGTGGAGGCGGACGAGTCGGAGCGTCCCGAGCGTCGCGAAGGCCGCCGCCGCCGCCGCCGGGGATCCGGCCGCGAGGAGGGCACCCGCGTGCCCGTCGCCGCCGAACCGGAGGAGACGATCGAGCAGGATGCCGCCGTCGAGCGCGATCCGGAGTGGGACGACGAAGCGACGCGGCGGCCGGGGCGCGGGAGGGATCGCGCGCAGCGGGTGTTCGCCGAGCCGATCGAGCGTGAACCGGAGCGGGAGCCCGAGTTGGAGCCGGCCGGCGAGACCGGGGAGGTGTTCGAGGCCGAGGACGACCTCGCGGCTCCGCCCGTGGCGACACGCCGGGAGGCGGTGGCCGAGGACGACCGGGATTCGCGCGATGCGGACGAAGCGCCGGCGGCGCCGGTCGGGGAGCCGTCGGTCGGCGCGGCGCCCGCGGCGGCGTCGATGTCCTGGGGGCGTTCACGCCGCCGGGGAGCCATCGCGCGTCCCGCGAACGCCGCCGTCGAGTCGGTTCCGCTGGTGGAAGCGGCGGTGGATCCGTTCGAGACCGAGCGCGAGGAGCGCGAGGAGCGCGCGCAGGTCGTCCACGTGGTGCCGGCGACGGAAGCGCAACCCGACGCGCTACCCGTGGTGGAGGTCGAACCCGAAGACGAGGCCGACGAGGAATCGCGTCAGGCGCGGATCGACGAGATCGAGCAGGCGCTGGCGAGCTTCGGCCGCCGCAGCAGCAAGCAGGGCCGACGCGGCCGCCGGCGCTGAGCGCATCGCGGGTACAATTGAAAGGCGGGGAGCTTGCGCTCCCCGCCTTCATGACTGCCGCCACGTACGATCAGGACAGGCCCCTCGGATTTTCCGTGCCCTTTCACATAGTGGCGACAGATCTCGGGCGACAAGTCCTGCGCCGCCCACTCTGTCGGTGCGTCGACCGCCCGCATCCTCGCTGACCTCACAGAGCACTATCGGTGCCAACGCCGATCGGCGGCCGATGTTCCGCCCGATTCGCTCGTAAGTCGTTGTGAGTACGGGGGTGATTTGCCGACACGGATGAGGGCCCGTCTCCACGACTCAGCCCCCGCGTGCGACACGGTGTCACGGGCACCGGAAACGCTTTCCGGGCGGGAATGCAGGAATTGCCCGCAATTGGGCCTGTACGGGGTGGTGCGACGCCGCTGTACGCCGTGCGACAGATTGTCGCCGCAATCCTAGGACCGGCGCCGTGCGGCGTGCCGCTGGATCGTCCGCCGGGAAATGCCGAGGATGCGGGCCGCCCGGGTGATGTTCCCGCTCGTGTGGTCGAGCACTTCTTCGATGTACTCGGTGACGATCGTCTCGAGCGGCGGGAACGTCGTGCGTTGCACGGGAGCGAGCGGGGCTGCCGCGGCCTGCTCACCCAGGTGCAGCAGGTCGGGCGTCAGCACGCCGAGCGTCGACAGCTGCACGGCGCGATGGATCACGTTCTCCAACTCGCGGACGTTGCCGGGCCATCGGTAGCCGATGAGTTGCCGCAGCACGTCGTCGGTCAGCCGCGGACGCGGCTTGCCGGACTTCTCCGAGTAGACCGTCAGGAAGTGCTCCGCGAGGTCCGGGATGTCCTCGGGCCGGTCGCGCAGCGCCGGCATGTGGATCGTGACGACGTTGAGGCGGAAGAACAGATCCTCGCGGAACTGCTCCTCGGCGACGAGCCGGCGCAGGTCGCGGTTCGTCGCCGACACGATGCGCACGTCGACCGGGATCTCCTCTTCGGCGCCCACCGGCTTCACGCGCTTTTCCTGGATGGTGCGGAGCAGCTTCGCCTGCAGCACCAGGTCGAGGTCGCCGATCTCGTCGAAGAACAACGTGCCGCCGTGCGCCTGTTCGAACATGCCCCGGTGGTCGCGCACGGCACTCGTGAACGAGCCCCGGCGATGACCGAACAGGTCGCTCTCGGCCATGCCCGGCGCGATGCTCGCCATGTTCACGGCGACGAACGGCCGGCTCGACCGCGTGCTGCGGGCGTGCAGCTCCTTGGCCACCATTTCCTTGCCGGTGCCGTTCTCGCCCAGGATCAGCACGGTGGCGTCGCCGCCGGCGACGCGCGCGACCATGTTGAACGCCTGCAGCATCGGCACGGAGCGCCCGATGATCCGCCCCAGCGGCGGGGCCGCCGGCCGCCGGTCGCCCTCGGCTTCGCTGCGGATCGCCATCTCGTGCCACTGGATGGCGTTCGTCAGCACCTCGCCGATCCGATCGGGACGCACGGGCTTCGACAGGTAGTCGTAAGCGCCCGCCTGGATCGCGTCGATGCCGTCGCCGATCGTGGCTTCGCCGGTGATCATCACCACCGGGACGAACTTGCTGCGTTCGCGGATCCGGTGGAGCAGGTCGAAGCCCCCGAGCACGCCCATGCGCACATCGGTGAGCACCACGTTGAACGGAGTCGCATCGAATGCAGCGAGGGCTTCGGGGACGCTGTGCGCCACCACGGGATCGTGTCCGTGCACCTGGACCATGGCGGCGATGGCACGCGCGACGAGATCGTCGTCGTCCACCACGAGCACGCGGGACTTCTCAACGGCCGGCATCACACTCTCCACCCGGGGGGATCGCCAGTGTGGCACGTCGGTACGTCCGTTCACCAGTTGGCCGCATCCGGTCCGCGACGCTTGATCGGTTCGGCGGACGGCATGATACCCTCGCGGGCGATGATGTGGACCATCCCCCTGTTGCTCGTGCTCGCCGCGACCTTCGCACCCGTCTCCGCGGTGGGCGCTCCGCCGGCGTCTCCCCGCGGCACCTCCCCGACGGCCCCGCCGCCCACCGCGGACGAGCAGGACGAGGCGGTGCAGCGCTACCTGCACGGCCGCTGGTACGAATCGAACGGCGATCGCGAACGCGCTCTCGACGAATACCTGCACGCGTTGGCTGCCAACCCGGGCTCGGTGGAGCTGATGCTCCGGTTGAGCGAACTGCTGTCGTCCGCCGGTGATGCCGGTCGGGCCCTGGAGTTCGCCGATCGCGCACTGAAGACCACCCCGGACGAGCCGCGGGCGCACTGGCTGCGCGGGGCGGCGCTCTTCAACCTCGGCCGACCGAAGGATGCGCTGACGGCGTTGCAGCGGGCGGTCGAGGGGGACACGACGAACGTCGAGTACTGGCGCACGCTGGCGCGCGTGGCCGAGCAGGAGGATCGCGCCGACCTGCTGCTGCGCGCGTGGAATCGAGTGACGCAGGAGGAGGCCGACGACGGCGAGGCGTGGTTCCAGCTCGCCGCGATCCAGGCGCGCCTCGGACGATTCGGCGCTGCCGACACGGCGATGCAGGAGGCGCTGGAGCTCAATCCCGCCCGTCCGGGCCTGTTCTTCCTGAACGGCTGGATTCACGAGGGGCCTGGGGTTCGGACAGCGCCATCACTCTATCAGCATCACCTCGCGGTCCACGCGCGCGACGCGACGGCGGCGGCTCATCGTGCTGCTGGAGCAGCGCGGGCGCGCGAAGGAAGCGCTCGCCGAGGCCGAGAAGCTCGTGGCGGCTCGACCCGAGGATCCGGAGGCGCTCGCGCTCCATGCCAGGCGGCGTTCTGGCAAGCGCGTGAGCAGCACGCTGACCTCGCTCGCCGCGCGCGCTGGCCCCGGACGACCCGCAGCTCGTGGAGCGCTCGGCGGCGATGTTCTCGCGCCACGGCCTCGCCGCGGAGGGCGCCTCGCGGACGAGTGGTCGCGCTGCTGCATCCCGGCGATCTGCTTGTAACGCCATGCTCGCCGCACGCGCGCGCGCATTCTCGGGATGTCGAGGGCGCCGTGGACCGCGCCCGCGCCGCCGTCGCGAGCGCACCCGATTCGGTGGGGCCGCGCCGGCTGCTCGCCCGCATCCTGCAGGACGCCAGGCGCTGGGAGGACGCGCGCCGCGAACTCGAAGCGCTGGTCCGGCGCATGCCACGCGACGTCGGGCTGCGGCTGGACCTGGCCGCGTGCCTGCAGGAGGCCGGCGACTCAAGCGGCCGAGACGGCCGCGCGCGACGCGCTCGGGGTCGCCCCGGGGCATGCGCCCGCGCTCAACTTCCTGGGCTACCTGCTCGCCGAGCAGAATCGCGGACTCGACGAGGCCCGGAGACTGGTCGAAAAGGCCGTCGAGCAGGATCCTGGACAACGGCGCGTACGTGGATTCGATGGGCTGGGTCTACTTCCGCCTCCGACGGCTCGAGGACGCCCGGCAGGCCTTGGAGCGTGCGCTCGTGCTCACCGGCGGGGACCCCGTGATCCACGAGCACCTCGGAGACGTCTACCGGGCGCTTTCCCGCCCGGACCAGGCCCGCGAGCAGTACCGCCTGTCGCTGGCCGACGACGACAACGCGCGGGTGCGCAACAAGTTGTCCGACTTGAAGTAGCCGCCCTCGGGCCCCGTGTCGTCCGTCCCGGCCATCCCCGTCGGGGATTGCGGGGAACCCGGACCGATCCACGGTGTAACACCCTCGTGAGTGAGGTCGCCTTGGCTCCGGATCACAGCCCCCTACCGCCGCAGGTAGTCAGCCTCTCCGACGAAGACCTCATGGCGAGGGTCGCGGAGGATGACGAGCGTGCGTTCACGGAGCTCGTCCGCCGGTTCCAGGGCCGGGTGACCAACCTCATCAGCCGGGTGTTGAACGACCGCAACGGCGCGGATGACCTGACGCAGGAAGTCTTCGTGCGCGTGCACGTGCACCGCCGGAACTACCGCCGCGGCGCCAAGTTCTCGACCTGGCTGTTCACGATCGCGGCGAACCTCGCCAAGAACGAGATCCGCCGCCGGGTTCGCCGCAGGAACTGGTTCAGTCTCGATGCGCTCCAGGAAGTGCTCCACGACAGCGTGATCCAGCTCGCCGATCCGGGCGAGAACCGCGAGCAGGGGCTCGAACGCGAGCAGCTGCAGGGCGAGGTGGGTCGCGCGATCGCCACGGTGCCGGAGAAGTACCGGCTCGCACTCGTCCTGCGCGACATCGAGGGGTTGTCCTACGAGGAGATCGCCGAAGTGCTCGGGGTGCCGGGCGGTACGGTGCGTTCGCGCATCAATCGCGCCCGCAGCATGCTGAAGCGCAAGCTCCAACCGCTACTTCTTCGACAGCAGGACGCCACATGAGGATGTGCAAGCGGGCCCGGGATCTGTTCGGGCCCTGTTGGGACGACGAGCTCTCGCTGGCCGAACGCGAGTGGCTCGAGGGGCACTTCGCCTCGTGTTCCGACTGTCGCCAGGAATACGAGAACTTCTCGCGCACGGTGGAGCTCGTGGGCTCCCTGCCGCGCGCCGAAGCCGCCGAGGGCCTCGCCGACCGGGTGCTCGCGCGCGTGCGCCGCGAGTCGCCGGCCGCCGACGTGATCGGCCGGCGCCAGGTGTTCGCCGACCAGCGCCCCGCCTGGATGCCGGTGGCCGCGGTCGCGGGCGTCGCGATTCTGGCGTTCGCCGCGATCGTGCCCTGGCTCGCCCCGCGCGGCGGTGCACCGGGCGGCCTGATCGCCGTGCGCACGCCGATCGTGGTCACCGAACCGGTGCAGCAGCCGCGCCTCGTCCGTGCCGCGCTTTCGGCGACGACGACCGAGGGCCCCGCGGCTTCGGCGCGGACGTCGACGCGCACGGCCGGTGGTCCGGTCGCGGTGCTCGGCGACAGCCTGTTCGATCACGCGGAGGACGTGGAGTTCATCCTCGACCCCGTCACCCTTCACCGCGGTCGCGCCAGCACCGCGTCGCGGCTGCCCGAGGGCGTCCAGGCGGAACAGGCCGTCATCACGTTCTGAGCGAAGGTCCCATCCCATGACCGGTGCGCGAACCAGGCGATCGGCGACGGGCGGCGCCCGGCGCCGCTTCGCCGCGTGCCTGCTCGCGCTGGTTGCGGTGGTGGCGCCCCTGCTGCCGGTCGGCGTGCGCGCACAGGGCGCGCTGAGCGCGATCGAATCGGACACCGACCAGATCGCCCGCCGCGCGCGGCCCTCCATCGTCACGGTGATGGCGCAGCGCACCGCGGTCGAGGCGGCGCGTGGCGGCCCCCCGAGCGCTCCCCGCCAGCACCGCCGCGCGGGTTCGGGCGTCGCCGTGGAGCCGAACGGCGTGCTGACCACCGCCAGCGTCGTGCTCGGCGCGGAACACATCTTCGTGCGCACCGCGAACGGCCTGCAGGCCGAGGCGACGCTCGTGGGCATGGACCCGATCTAC
>JBGAMH010000193.1:0-9290 GCA_044223135.1 Candidatus Eiseniibacteriota bacterium
CATCGTGGCCCTGCTCGGCCGCGGCGGCATGGGCGAGGTCTATCGCGCGGACGACCTGGAGCTCGGACAATCGGTGGCGCTCAAGTTCCTCCCTCCCGGCGTCGCGTCGGATCCGCGTGAACTCGCGCGCTTCCGAAACGAAGTCCGCATCGCCCGGCAGATCGCGCACCCGAACGTCTGCCGCGTGTACGACATCGGCGAGGCCGACGGCCACGTGTTCCTGTCGATGGAGTACATCGACGGCGAGGACCTGTCCGCCGTGCTCCGCCGCATGGGCCGCCCCACCGAGGACAAGGCGGTGGAGATCGCGCGGCAGGTGGCGCTCGGGCTGGCCGCGGCGCACGAAGCCGGCATGCTGCACCGCGACCTGAAGCCCGCGAACATCATGATCGACGGCCGCGGCCGAGCGCGGATCACCGATTTCGGGCTGGCCGGTCTCGCGGTGGACCTCGCTCGCGCCGGCCAGATCGCGGGCACGCCGGCGTACATGGCGCCCGAGCAGTTCGCCGACGGCACGGTGTCGGTGCGCTCCGACGTCTATTCGCTCGGACTGGTGCTGTACGAGCTGTTCACGGGCAAGCGCGCGTTCGACGCGAAGACGGCGGCCGAACTGCGCCAGCAGCACGACTCCAGCTCGATCACCTCGCCCTCCACGCTCGCGCG
This sequence comes from Candidatus Eiseniibacteriota bacterium, assembly GCA_044223135.1. Taxonomy (GTDB): domain Bacteria; phylum Eisenbacteria; class RBG-16-71-46; order RBG-16-71-46; family RBG-16-71-46; genus JBGAMH01. The sequence goes on from JBGAMH010000193.1 coordinate 664, forward strand.
CGGCATCACGCCCGCCGTGGAGCGGCTGATCCTGCACTGCCTGGAGCGCGAGCCCGACCGCCGCCCGCCGTCGGCGTACGCGGTGCTCGGTGCGCTGCCCGGTGGCGATCCGCTCGCGGCCGCGATGGCGGCCGGCGAGACGCCCTCTCCCGAACTCGTCGCGAACGCCGCCGATCGCGGCGGACTCCACCCGGCCGTGGCCGCGGGGCTCCTCGCGCTCGTGTGCGCCGCGCTGGCCGTGGGCGCATGGTTGCTCGCACCCGAGTTCGCGCCGCTCACGAAGGCGCCGTCCGCGCTCGAGGTGCGGGCCGAGGACGTGCTGCACAAGGCGGGCGTGTTCGACGAGTTGCCGCCGTTCGTGGCGGGCACGTTCTCGATGAACAACGCGTGGCTCGACTGGCGCATGGCCCATCCGAAGGCGGTGTCGCGGTCGAACCCCGCGGTGTTCTACTGGCGGCGCTGGTCGCCGCGGCTGATCGAGTCGCCGCGCATCCACGCCGAGATCCCGGGGGTCACGCAACCCGCGCTGCTCGGGAACAGCTCCGCGATGGTGCTGCTCACGCCGGAGGGCAGGCCGATCGGGCTGCGGGCCGAGCCGCCCGACAGCCTGCCCGCGCGCAACGGCGGCCGCCCCGACTGGAGCGGCTGGTTCGCGGCGTTCGGCATGGACACCGCCGCGTACACGCCGGTCGCGCTCGTGCGCCCCGTGCCCGCGCTCTGCGACACCGCGATGGCGTGGCGGGGGCCGTCGCCGTGGAATGCCGCCGACACCGCCACCGTGCAGATGGGCGCCTCGCGCGGGCGGCTCACGCACTTCACGGTGGTGAGCCCATGGGGCGTGCCCGTGACGCCCGTGGACGTGGTGCGGCCCGAGACGCGCGAGGCCACCGAACTGCCGCTCGAGCTGCTGTTCGACGTCCTTCCCTACGTGCTCTCTGTGGTCTTCGCCATGCGCAACCTGCGGCTCGGGCGCGGCGACTGGCGGGGTGCCACGCGCATCGCCGTGTTCGTGTTCTTCATGAACGTGGGCGAAGGGTTGTTCGCCACGCGGTTGTCCGAGGTGGGCATCGTCGGCGTGCTCGGCGACCTGTTCTCGGGTCGTGCACAGGGCCATTCGCTGATCCACGCGGTCGGCATGTGGTTCGCCTACGTGGCGCTGGAGCCCTACGTGCGCCGGCTGTGGCCGCGCGTGCTGGTGTCGTGGACGCGCCTGCTCACCGGACGGTTCCGCGATCCGCTCGTGGGCCGCGACCTGCTCATCGGCATCGCGCTGGGCGCCACGTTGTCCACGCTGGGCGTGGCCACGTTCGCCCTGGCGCCGAAGCTCGGACTCGGCCAGGTGCCCGCGCTCTCGTCCAACGGCATGTTCGAGTCCATCGGCAGCGCGGGCTACACCAGCGTGAGCATGTGCTACGCGGGCTCGGTCTGCGTGCTGAACGTGCTGCAGGGTCTGTTCCTGCTGCTGGTCGTACGGCTGCTCACCCGTCGCACGGACCTGGCGCTGGTCCTGGGCGGGGCGCTCTTCCTGTTCGGCACCGCCTCGGGACTCGCCCCGGACTTCGGCTGGAAGCTGGGGCTGGCCTACGCGCTCTGGAGCACCATCGGCATCCTCGTCGTGATCCGCGTGGGGCTGCTGGCCACGGTGGCGGGCGCGTTCGCCGGGCTGGTGCTCGGCGGCACGGCGGCGACGCTCGATTTCGGTTCGTGGTACGCCGGGCTCGTGCTGTTGCCGATGGCGCTGCTGCTCGGCATCGCCGCCTACGGCGCCGCGACCGCGCTCGCGGGCAAGTCGATCCTCGGCGATCCCCTGGAGGACGCCGCCAAGCGCTGAGGGCGGCCGCCCCCTACTCCACCGGCCCCAGGTAGCGCTCGAACCACGCGAGCGTTTCCCGGATCAGGTCCACCTTGGGCACGGTGTGTCCGCGCGGGTAGGTGATGCGCCGCTTGTGCTCCGCGGGCGCGCCGAGCAGCTCGAACAGCGGGATCTGCGACGTCTCGGCCGGGAAGAAGAAATCCAGCTCACCATTCAGCATGAGCGTGGGCTGCGTGACGCGCGGCGCGTAGTGCACGGCCTCCACCTCGGGCAGCGCCCGCTGGAAGCACAGCCCCGCCACGTAGAGCACGTTCGCCCGGATGCGCTTCTCCACCGCCGGCAGGATCGCGCCCAGCATGCCGCCCCAGCTGGTGCCGAAATAGCCCACGCGCCCGGCGTCGAGGTCGGGGCGCGTCTCCACGTAGTCGATGGCGCGGCCGAGGTCCCTGGCCCACATGATCACGTGGTCCTTGTAGAACGCGGTGGGATCGGGGTAGTCCGACGTCAGCGCGTCGCCGCGCTCGTACGTGGACTTGTAGATCGGCAGCAGCAGCGCGCGGCCGCTCTTGACGATCCAGTCCACGCGCTGGACCTCGGCCAGGTTGAACGTGCGGTTGTGCAGCGCCAGCGATCCCGGGAACAGCACGACCGTCGGGTGCGGCGGCCGCCCCCGCGCGGGCAGGAACAGGTGCAGTTGCATGCGCTCGCCGCCGTAGGCCGCCGCCACGTCGATGGTCTGCCAGCGGCCGGCCGAGTACGGTTCGTCGGCCACGACCTTCGCGTCGAGCGGCGTCCGGTCGTAGTGGAACTGGCGCACGAAGAACGCGAACACGTCGTCGGACACGGGCGGTTCGGCCCGGAAGTCGCGCGTGACGTACTCGATCGCGCGCTCGAGCCGCGCCTGGTTCGGATCCGGCGCGAGCGCGCGGATGCAGCGGAAGCCGTTCGTGGGCGAGCGGTCGAACGCCGGCTGCCCGTACGCGTCCACGAACGCGTAGCCGGGATCGTTCCAGCCACCACCCAGGATGAACCGCTGGCCGGAGCTCCCGATCGTGTTGTGGATCCACTCGCGCACGTTGCCGGCCAGGTCGTGGACGCCGAAGCGGTTCACGCTGCGCGTGCTGCCCACGGGCACCGTGCCGCGCCCCGAGAGGTTCGCGAACGGCGCGATGAGCGCACTCGAGAAGGTCATCGCCACGCGGTTCCAGTGGAACAGCGTCGGCAGCGCCTTGCCCGCCCACGCGGCATAGGCCGCGGCCTCGTACCAGCACACGCCGGCGACCGGGTGGTCGTCCTCGCCCGCGGGGTAGTCGCCCATTTCCCAGGTCGCGGGGCCCGGCTGGCCGACCGCGTCGGTGCAGCGCGCGATCACCTCCGACGGCGACAGCGCGCGTCCGCCGTCGGTGGCCGGCTCGCGCCAGAACTCCTCGCGCGCGTAGCCGCCCGCGTCCACGAAACGCTTGTACTCGCGATTCGTCACCGGGTGGCGGTCCATCAGGAACGCGCCCGTGGGCTCCGTGTCGAGATGGTCGAGCCCGGGCATGTAGATCGTGAACCCGCCGGGCGGCACCTCCTCCATCTCGTCGGGAATCTCACCGGGCGAGCGGAGCGCGTAGCACCACGTGGGCGAGTCGGGCTCGGTCGCGTTCGTCACGCCTCGGGTGAGGTTCAGCACCACGTCGTGCGCGGTGCGGTGGCCGGCCAGAGCGAGTTCGAGCCGTGTGACCCCGCGCGGGTAGGCGATGCCCTCGAGCGGCGTGCAGCCGAACGTGATCCGCTCGCCGTCCGGCTCGCCGTAGAAGCACGCGGACACCGTGGCCCCGGGCGGGTCGGACCGGATCGACACCGGCAGCGAGAACTCCGGACGCAGCCGTTCGAGCAACGCATCGCCGGGCGCGAGCTTCTCGATCTCCCGCGCCAGCACGAACGCGTTCCACGAATCGGCGCCCTCCTCCATCACCAGGATGCGTTCGCAGATCCGCGCCAGTTCCGGCAGCGCCTCGTCGTAGGGCCAGCGCTGCAGCGCGATCAGTGCGTCGCGCAGTTCGGCGGCACTCGCGTAGCGCTGCGCCGGGTCCTTCTCGAGGCAGCGCGCCGCGATCGCGTCGAGCCCGCGAGGCATCGCCGGGTTCACGCGGGAGGGCGCGTCCGCCTTCTCGCGCGCCATGGCACCGAGCCGCGTCAGCACGTCGTCGCCGCGGAACGGCCGGCGGCCGGTCGCCATCTCGTGGAGCACGCACCCGAACGCGAACAGGTCGCTGCGTTCGTCGGCCTCCCGGCCCTCGAGCTGTTCCGGCGCCATGTACGGGAACGTGCCGACGATCGCGCCGGCAGTGGTGAGCGGCTGGTTCACGGTGGCGAGCTGGCTCAGGTCGCCGCCCGCCGGGCGCGGCAGCGCCGGTGCGGCCAGGCCGAAGTCGAGCAGCTTCACGCCCGACTCGGTCAGCATGAGGTTCGCGGGCCTCGTGCACCGCGATCTGCACGGCGTTCGCCAGCAGCGGGGCCACCGGGAGCGGCCCCTGCTCCAGCCGGGCCGCGAGCGTCTCGCCCTCGATCACTTCCATCACCAGGAAGTCGACACCGCTGGCCCCGGCCTCGCCGGGCGCCCGGCCGATGTCGTAGAGCGTGCAGATGTGTGGATGATTGAGCGCCGAGGCGGTCTTCGCTTCACGCTCGAACCGCGCCCGCGCATCGGCGTCGTCCGACAGGTGCCGGGGCAGCACCTTCACCGCGACGTCGCGGCCGAGTCGTGTGTCCCTCGCGCGATACACCTCCCCCATGCCGCCCGCGCCGAGCGGGGCGATGACTTCGTAGGGACCGAGTCGCGTGCCGGCAGTCAGGGACATGCGCCTGTCGAGGTCAGGGTGGAGGACATCCGGCGGCGGTCCACGACCGGGCCGGCAACGGAGCGCGGTTCGCATCAGCCGGGGGCGCGCCGCCCGTTCGCGCCGGGCAGGCCGACGCCCGAGGTGATCGGAGACCGGGCCCCACGCCCCGCGCAGGCGACGACTCGTGGCGAAGTCGGCTGAGCAGGGAGATGCGAAGGCCGGGAGACGTTACCCGAACCGATCGGCGGCGAACATGGGAAACCCGGTGTCGGCGCCGGGAGCCGGGTCCGGGACCGGTCGTCCGCGCGGGGGGCGCTGTCGCCTAACGCACCCGCACGACCCGCGTGGACGCGCGGCCCGCGTCGGTGACCGCGCTCGCGAGGTAGACGCCCGGTGCCACCGCTCGTCCGTTCGCGTCGCGCCCGTCCCACGCGAGGGCCTGATCGCCCGCCGGGGCCGCGCCGTCCCACAGCGTCGCCACCAGGCGGCCACTCACGTCGTGCACGCGGACGCGCGCGTGGCCGGCGTACGGCATCGCCAGCCGGAGGTGCGTGACCCCGCTCGACGGCTGCGCGCCGTGGATGGCGAGCCGGAGCCCGCCCGCGCGCGGCGACGCCGGCGCGCCCGCCGTGGAGAAGCGCATCCGGTACACCTTGTCGGCCGCGAAGTCGCTCACGAACAGCGCGTCACCGGGCCCGAACTCGATGTGCCAGACCGTCTGGAACCCGGTCGCGAGCGTGTCGATGGAACCGGGTCCGTTCACGCGCAGGATCCGCGTGCCTGCACCCACGTAGACGGCCGTCCCCCACGCGCCGCCGCCGCCGATGGCCAGCCCGCTCCCGGCGATGCCCGTGGACAGCGTGCTCAGCAGCGTGCCCGTGGGGCTGTAACGGCGGATGGCGTTGACGGTCGTGTTGCGCAGCACGATCTCGCCGGTCACCGGGTGCACGGCGATGTCGCGGTAGCTCGTGCCCGGTGAGAAGAACACGCTCGGGGTGCCGCCGCTCAGTTGCCGCACGGCTCCGGTGCCTTCGAAGTCGGTGAACAGCATCCGGCCGGAGCCGTCGATCACGAAGTCCGAAGGGTTCACGATCACGGCGTTCGGCCCCGCCAGCGCCACGACGCTCTGGTCGGGGCGGATCGCGCTCACGACGCCCGTGGTGGAGCCCGCCGGCCGGCCGCCGACGATCACCGAGCCCGCGACGCCGCTGTACGCGCCGGTCGCGTCGAAGGTGATGGCATCGGGGTCCCACGTGGCGCGCAGGCCGTACTCGCTGTGCGAGCCGCCGCCCGGCGCGATGCGATGGATGCGCACGGAGTCGGCATTGCCGCCGCCGCTGCCGGCGTTGTCGCGGCCCACGTAGAGTGAGCCGTCGGGCGCGAAGGCGAGTCCCGCGGGGTCGGGCAGCGAGTCGTAGACCGTGATCGCGAAGCCGGCGCCGGTGGGCGCCGCGGCCGCGGGGCCCGGGAACGCTGGGTCGACATGGTGCGCCTCCGTCCGAGGGAAACGGGCGACGCCCTGCCGCCGCGTCGTGCGCGGTGGTCGCGGCGTCGCCCGCTACCACTCCAACGTCCGAGGGCGCCCGAGGCGAACGCGGTTTCTCATGGGACGCCCTGCCGGGTCGGTCCCGCGGTGAACCGCGGCCGCGCGAGCCGCGGCGACAGGCTGGCCTGCGGGTGCGGCGCGTCAGGACGCCTTCTCCCCCGGCCGCGCGTGGACGACCACCTGGCTCCTCGCTCCCGGGCGCCCCATCCGCGGCACCAGCATGCCGACGCGCTCGCGATACGCCGCGTACTCGGGGTGCAGCTCGACCAGGTTGCGCTCCTCGAGCTGGATCGCCACCAGGATGTAGGCCGTGGTCGCGAGTGCGAACACGAGGTGCGTCACGGTCATCGTGGGCGCCGCCCAGAACGCGAGCACGAAGCCCAGGTAGATGGGATGGCGCACGAGTCGGTAGAAGCCCGGCGTCGCGAACCGCGCCGTGGTCGCGGGCACGCCGCGCCACGCTTCCCACACCTGTCGCAGGCCGAACAGCGCAAAGTGGTCGATCAGGAACGTGGCCACCAGCACGATCAGCCATCCGGCGGCCGACACGGCGTGCATCAGCATCCGCAGCCCGGGCGCCGTCACGTTCCACACCTGGCCGCCGAGCGGTCGCCACTGCCAGAACATCAGGGCCAGCGCCAGGCTCGCGGCCAGCACGAACGTGCTCCGCTCCACGGCCGCCGGGATCACGCGCGTCCAGGCGCGCTTGAACGTGGGCCGCGCCATGATCGAGTGCTGCAGCGCGAACAGGGTCAGCAGCGCGGCGTCGATCGCGAGCGAGGCGGGCCACGGCCCGCGGGGCGCCGAGTCGATGCCCATCGGCACGACCACGTTGCCGACGAAGCCGATCGCGTACACGAACGTGGCCAGGAACACCACGTAGCAGACGATGCCGTACAGCAGCATGGCGGTGCGGTGGAACATGCGAGGGTCCTCTCTCGTCGAAGTGTGCCGGCGATCGCCGGCGGGCGGCGCCAACTTCGGGGCGGCTGCGGGCACTCCGGGCACTCCTGCATCCCGTGGTTGCCTCCGCGGTGGGCGTGTGGGACAAGATCGCGGAGCGCGCGGGCCGAGTCCGGAGGGAGTTCCGGGAGTTCCCCGGGATTGCGGTGGCGTCACGGTGCTGGAGGCGAGCGATGGTCCGGTTTGGAGAGTTCGCGTTCGAAAGCGCCAGTGGCCGGTTGTGGCGCGGGGACGCCGAGATCCGCCTCACGCCCAAGGCGGCGGCGGTGCTCGATGCGCTGATCCGGCACGCCGGCGCCCCCGTCACGCGCGAACGGCTCTTCGAGCTGGTCTGGCCCGACGTGGTGGTCACCGACGACGCGCTGGGCTCGTGCATCCAGGAGCTGCGGCGTTCGCTCGGGGACGACGCGCGCTCCCCGCTCTACATCGAGACGCGGCACCGCCGCGGGTATCGCTTCGTTCCGGAGGTCCGCGACGCCGGGCCGGCGCCGTCGTCCGCGCCCGACGGGGCTCCGGCGTCGACGCGGGCGGAATCGCTCGTGGTCACGGAGGCGATCGCGCGCCGGCTCGACCGGGCCGGGCTCGACGCGCGCGTGATCGGGTCGCCGCTCCAGTATCTCGACAATCACGCGGCCAGCGACACGCTGGTGATGCTCCTGAACGCGGCGTGGCTCGACGGCTCGGATCTCGAGCCGCACCTGCGAGCGCTGCCCTGGCGCTGCTTCGCCCCCACGCTGCTCGGCTTCGAGCCGGAGGCGACCCGCCGGTTCGCGCTCTCGCTGCACGATCACCTGGTGCTGCTCGGCGAGCTGCTGCGGTCGATGGTGGAGCGCGCCAGGCCGCGGCGCGTCGTGCTGGCGGGCTTCTCGGCGTCGGCCGACCTCGTGCTGCGGCTGGCGGGTGACGCGATCGAGGGCGTTCCACGCGTGGACGCCGTGCTCGCGCTGGGTCCGAACCAGGGGCTCGCGACGTGCTTCGGCAGTCGGCCGTTCGCCCGGCTCGACGGTTCGAGCCCCGACGGGCTCCTGCAGGCGCTGCGTTCCATCGGCGACGCGGCGACGTCGGTGGAGGACTGGTCGCTCGTGCACGGCTACATGGGACGGATCCTCGCGCGCTTCGGGGCGGACGTGCGTCCGATCCGGACACTGGCGCAGGGTCTCGTGGAGCCGTTCGAGCGCGACGACACGGCCGAATTCGCGCGCCTCTATCGCGCCGCCGCCGCGCGCGTGCGTCGGGTTCGCTGCGTGTTCGAGGACTCCGACGTGTGCAACGCGCTGCTCCGCGCCGCCCTGCTCGAACACATGGAGCGTGGCGTGCTGGGCCCGCAGCACCGCGACGGCGCGCTGCGCATCGAGCCGACGCGGAGCCACTTCGAACTCGTGCAGCCCGCCCGCGTGGAGTCGCACCTGGCGGACCTCCTGCGCGAACTCGCGGCATCGGACCCCTGAGCGGAGTGCGCGCGCGAGGCGCGGCGGCC
>JBGAMH010000194.1:0-9281 GCA_044223135.1 Candidatus Eiseniibacteriota bacterium
GACGCAGATCAGGAGCACGCCGATGCTCATGCCGGCCTGCAGCGGGATCTCGCACACCGGGAGGGGGAGGCCCTTCAGCGAGGCGAACGCCGCGCGGCTGTTGGCGAAGGTGTTCATGCGGATGCCGAACCACGCCACGCCGTAGGAGCCGAGGATGCCGAGCACCGAGAACGCGAGAATCGTGATCACGCGCACGGCGTCGAGGTGCTGCAGGAAGCCGAAGTAGTACACGATGCACACGCCGATGAAGATCTCGAGGATCATCAGCAGCTGGCCCTGCTTGATCAGGTAGGCCTTGCAGGTCTCGTAGATGGTGTGCGAGACGTCGAGCATCGACTTGTGCGCGGGCATGTTCTTGACCTGATTGAACATCAGCAGGCCGAACGCCATGCCCAGGACGCAGACGCCGAGGCCGTAGTACAGCAGCTGCTTCTGCGAGGCGTCGAGCGTCGGGAGCTGCAGGTCCAGTTCGCTGGCGAAGGAGAGCGCCGGCAGCAGCATTCCCGCGATCAGCGCGAGCAGGCCGGGCACGGTGAGTTTCCGCAGGGCGGTTCCCGCGGTGCGGAACAGCTTCATCGGGTGCTCCTCGGTTGGTCGGGCGACCGGCAGACGACAGCCGGAGGTTTCCAGCGCGGGGCAGCTGCGAGGCTGCAGATGGGGAGGCGACCCACGCGCCGGGGGGTTGGTGCTTCCGGAGCGCCCATGACGGCGTTCGGAAGGCGCGAAAGGATAGTCGAATCGTCAGGGATGAAACAAGCCCTGCCGAAGGGGGAGTTTCCCGGCCGGCGGCGGGGGGACGCCGAAGCGAGTCCCCGAGTCGCTCGAGCGAACGGGGCCGGACGCTGCGCGCCCGGCCCCGTTCGAATGCGGCGATGTGGTGCGCTCAGGCGCGCCGGTTCGCGGCACCGGAGGCTGCGAACGACAGGATCAGGCCGACGAGCGCCACGACCGCCGCCGCCCACGCCAACTGGAGCGCGGGGCGAAGGCGGATGTCGACGAGCGCCACGTGCGAAGCCGGCGGTTCCACCGACGAGAACATCAGGGCCACGCGGCCGTTGTCGGCGTCCATGCCCGCCACGGAGATCGGCCCCATCGCCTTCGAAGTCGCAGCGAAAGGCACTTCACCCTTGTCGTGCGCCGTCCAGCCCGGAGAGAGCTGCTCGGTGCCCTGGTCCGAAGTGACCTCGATGTCGGCGTAGACGCGCACCGAGTCCTCCATCGCGATCCGGTACTTGATGAACTTCACGCTCGCCCGGCCGGCGTCGAAGGTCTCGCCCTTCTTGATCCATGCGATGCCGTGCGGCTGCTTGCGCCGCATCTCGTGCAGGGCCAGCGGCACGATGACCGGACCGCCGAGCAGTTTCGCGTCGGCGACCGAGGTGAGCGAGTCGGCGCTTCCGCCGCTCATCATCGGGCGAAGCACGACGCTCGAATCGGGGCCCACCTGGATCAGGAGCCGTCGTGAGCCCTTCGCGGGCTCCTCCGTTCCCGCGAACGCGAAGTGCAGCCCGAGTGTGTCGAGCGTGCCGCCCTGGATGATCTGCGTCTCCTGCGCGCGTGCGCCATGGAGCGAGAGCATGCCCGTGACGACGAGCAGCGCGCAGCCGACCGCCAGCACCAGCGTGCCGGCGACGCCGCCCATGCGCATGAGCCGCGGCAGCAGGCCGACGACCTGGCCGAGCGTCAGACCGGCGAGCAGCAGCCCGCCCCACGCGAGGGGCGATCGCACCTGCATGAAGTAGAAGAGCGAGACCGCCACGCCGCCGATCGCCAGACCGGGAAGCAGCGAACCCACGAACCCCAGGGTCGGCAGCCGCAGCGACTGCAGCAGCGGGAGCAGCGCGAGGTAGGCGGCCAGTCCGAGGGCGACGGCGCCGACGATGCGAGGGTCCTGGCTGGAGCCGTTCGCCTGCATGGCGATCGAACTGGGCGGGAGCAGGGCCGGGTGCGCGAGCGAGATCATGAACGCGGCCGCGGCGAGGAACAGTGCGACGTGGGCGAAAGACTTCAGGCCGGAGCGCCCGCCCGGGGCCGGCAGCAGGGAAGCCACCGAGGAGAGGGCGGACAGCGCGACGACCACATAGGGGAACCATTCATTCAGGTGGGCCATGAGTTACCTCCGCTGGCGCTCCAGCCAGTTCCATGCCGTGAACGCGCGCTCTCTCATCGGGGCGCAACCTCCGGCCCGCAGCGCCTTTCCCCACGCGGTCGGCCGCCGTGCGGAGGGGGAGGTGTCCCATTACCTGCCGAAATCGGCAAGTGACTGCAATCAAGTCAGGATGTCAGCCTCCTACGTAGTTCTACTGACCAACTGGCAGAAGAGTCACGAAGTCCCAAGGGGCTCGGCCGCCGCCCCGAAATCCGACGCGTCTGCAAAGCGCTTGTGAGCAATGAGATGGGCGGTTCATGCAAACCGCACGTGTCTTGTGAATCGTGGCACAAGCATTGATATGTAATCCCTGCGAGAGAAGGCGGGCGACCCACCACCTGGGCCACCCCCTCTCTATAAAGGAGACGGCAGACCCCATGGCACTGACCTTCACGAACCCGTTCTCGAACAGGATCCCGGCCCCCGTGGCCTTGGTCCTTCCGGGAGTCGTGCTCGTGCTGAGCCTGCTCAGCCCCGTGGGGCATGCCGTCCCGGTCGCCAGCGCCCTCGGCGAACCGGCCGAGCCCCAGGTCGACTCGATGCTCATCCAGGCCGACGCCAACGGCGGCCGGGAGTTCGAGTCGCCGCTCGGCGTGGCGATCGACGCCGGCGCCCAGGAGATCGTGGTCGCGAACTCCGGTCTCAACCGCGTCGAGTTCTTCGGCGCCGACGGCCATCCGCACGGCTACTTCGTGCACCGCGTCATCGACGCGACCGGTACCGAGCGCGACGGCCTGCCGAAGCACGTCGCCGTGGACGCGCGCGGCCGGGTGCTCGTCGTGGACGCGTTCGCGTCGTACGTCAACATCTGCGACTTCCGCGGCCGCAGCGTCGGCCGCATCGAAATGCCGGCGCCCGACAACGACCTCAACAGCGGGCATGGGCCCGGCCCGATCGCCGTCGGTCCCGACGGCCACATCTACGTCGCCGCGCGCGGCAAGCAGGGCCGCATCCACGTGTTCGACGCCGACGGCAAGTGGCTTTCGACGTGGGGCGAGACGGGCAAGGAGCCCGGTCGGCTCGCCGCGATCACCGGCATCGGCGTCGCGCCGAACGGCGAAGTCTTCGTCTGCTGCGTTTCGACCGAACTCGGCGTCCAGGTGTTCGACGCCAAGGGCGCGTACCTGCGCGGGTTCGGTGTGCACGACATCGGGCCCGGCCGGTTTTCGCAGCCGACGAGCCTCGTGGTCACTCCGGAAGGCCGCGTCTGGGTGACGGACAACGTGCGGCACAACATCCAAGTCTTCGATCTCACCGGGAAGTTGCTGGGGGTTTTGGGTGGTGGGGACGGACCCGGTGCAATCCTTTACCCCAGCGCGCTGGCCAGCGATGGCAAGGGGATGTTCGCCCTTGTCGAAACGGGAGGGAAGCGGTTGCGACTCATGTGGGTTCGTTGAGAGCCCCCATGGTCCCTCTGGTTCGCACCAGCTTGAGGAGGTGAACCGGAACAGCAGCACGTCGTAGAACCACCTGACACTTTCCACCAACCCCAGAACATAGATGGAGTGACCCCATGAAACGCCTGACTCTCCTCCTTGCCGCGCTCTTCGTGGTCGGAGCGGCCTCCGTGGCCGTCGCAGGCGACTTCCATACGGGCGTGACGCTTGTCTGCTCGGACTGCCATGTCGCCCACTATTCCCAGTCGCATGGTTACACCCCCGGCGGTTCGATCGGCGCTCTCGGTGCCGGTGGCCCGCACGAAGACCTGCTTCGTGACGAAGAAGTGAAGCTCTGCCTCTCCTGCCACAACAACGTCGCCTGGGCTCCGGACGTCTTCGGTGCCAACGGTGGCGCCCCTGGTCTCCGCCAGGCGGGCGGTCTGAACGCTGCGGCCGGTCATGGCCTCACGAACGACGCCGGCTACGACGAGATCAACGGCCACACGCTGTACTCGACGTCGACGCCTCCCGGCGCCGGCGCCTCCGCGTACGTTCCCGGCGCGGACGGCCTGATCTGCACGAACTGCCACGCTCAGCACGGCAGCGCGACGCAGTATCGCAACCTGCTCAACCGCGGCATCTTCACGGGTGACAACGTCACCTACGCCGTCGGCACGAACGACCTCACGAAGGACGTCTACGAGCGCGCGGCTGCGTCGTACACGGAAGCCGACGTGGACTTCAACGAGCCCGACACGCGCAACAGCGCCTATGGCAAGTGGTGCCAGAACTGCCACATGGACTTCCATGGTCAGGGCGGCGACGCCAACATGGGCGGCCAGGCGGGTGGCGTGACGGCGACGAACACGAATCCCTGGAAGCGTCACCCCGTCGCCGACGTGAACATCGGTACGGTGGGCGCCACGTTCATCTCGAGCCTCGCTCGTTACGCTGGCGTGACGAACAAGGTCAAGGTCATGGACTCCCAGGGTCTGTGGCTCGGCACGGGCGCCAACACGACCGTGACCCCGTCCTGCATGAGCTGCCACAAGGCTCACGGCAACAAGAACGCGTTCGGCCTGATCTTCATGATCGGCACCGGCACGCGGACCGAAGAAGGCGACGGCGGCGTGTACAAGGACCTGTGCCGTCAGTGCCACTCGCAGGGCGCGTAAGCAGCACGTTTCACGCGATGATGGTGATGTGACATCCTCGATACGGATGTGACGGACACGGGCGATGCGGACACCAAGTCCGCATCGCCCCATCGCGCGTCAAGGCTCCCCAAGGAAGAAACCGTGAACGAGTCGCCTCGCCATCCGGGCCTCGCACCCGCGGCCATTCGAACGACCGACAAGCGCATGCCGCTGTTCTGGGCGGGGCTGTTCCTGCTCGTCGCGCTGCTCGGCCTCGTGGCCGCCCGGCCGCTGTCGTTCCGCCCGCCGCGCAATCCCGCGGCACTCGAGGCGCTCCTCGCCGCCGGTCCGCACGCCGGCGAATGCGACCGCTGCCACACCGCGCACGGTGGCGACCAGATCAGCGTGTACCCGAACGCCCTCGTCGGACCCGACGACAACACGCTCTGCCAGGGTTGCCACGACACGCCCTGGAGCGGCGGCAGCTACGCGACCAACAACCTGTACCTCGGGACCAGCCACGGCTCGAAGACGAGCATGATCTGGCCCGGCCCGACGCCACCGGCGCGCATCGAGCCCGATGCGGCGACGAAGTGCGTGAACTGCCACGACCCGCACGGCTGGACCGACGCTCTCGGAGCGATCCCGTCGCTCCTGCTGCAGCGCGAGGAGGCCACCTGCCTCGCGTGCCACGACGGCAGCCCGGCGACGCTCAACGTCAACACCGACATTCGCAAGACGTACCGGCACCCGGCGACCGACTACAACGGCCGCCACACCGGGCCCAAGGAGTCGCTCGCGTCCGACTTCGCGACCACCCCCATCAACCGCCGGCATTCGGAATGCGCGGACTGCCACAATCCGCACGTCTCGCGCGGGGACGGCAGCTTCGCCCCGAGCGGGGTCGCGTCCTCGAAGAACAATCTCGGCGTCAGCCGCGTTTCCGTGATCAACGGCGTCGCGGGCAGCCGGCCGCTCTACCAGTTCATCCCGGGCAGCGACACGCTCACGGCGCCGAACGCCGAGTACCAGCTCTGCTTCAAGTGTCACTCCACCTGGACGACGCAGCCCACCGGACAGACGGACTTCGCCACGGTGCTCAATCCCGCGAATCCGTCGTTCCATCCGGTCGAAGCCGCCGGGAGGAACGCGAACATCCGTGCCGGATCCTTCGTGATCGGGTGGACCGCCACGTCCATCACGCGCTGCGGGAGCTGCCACGGCAGCGACTTCGGCAGCGTGGACGGGCCTCACGGCTCGACGTACCAGTACATCCTCAAGAAGCCGTACACGGCCTCCGCGGCGCGGCGCACCATGACGTCCACCGAACTCTGCTTCAGCTGTCACGACTGGAACGTCTACGCGAACAACGCCTCGACGACGACGGTCAAGGCCTACTCGCGCTTCAATCCGGGCTCGATCAGCCAGGGGCACACGTACCACGTCGGCAGCCAGAGGGTGTCGTGCTATTCGTGCCACGTGACGCACGGGTCCACGTCCCGCGCCTTCCTCCTGGTCACGGGCCGCAATCCCGGCATCAACACGTTCACCCAGACCACGAACGGCGGCACGTGCGCCCCGACCTGCCACGGCAGCGAGTCGTACACCGTCAACTATGCGCGATGATCGCACGCACCGGCGCCGCCTCGCGGCCTTGCTCCTCGGCGGATTGCTGCTCGCCCCGGGGCTCGCACGCGGGCAGAGCCTGTACGGAACCGTCCAACTCCAGTACCAGAACTCGGAGGAGGACGTGATCCGCCTCGGATCGGACGGTGCTCGTTTCGCGGAGCGCGTGCGGCGCGAGACGTGGCTGCGCACGGTGGACCTGCATCACCAGAGCTACCTGCGACCGGACTGGCTCCTCGATTCGAACCTGCGCTTCAGCGGAGCCTCCGCCCTCGGCACCGGCTCGGGCTCGAGCACGCCGCAGGGCACGATGCGACTGATGCATCCCTACCTGCAGGTCGCGGCGACGCACGCCCCGACCTCGACCCGCACGAATGTCGCGGCGCGCACGGGCGTGAACGCGGACTCGAGCACGACGCAGCAGCGCGTCGTCGCGCGCGCTTCGGAGACCGCGCTCACCGGCCACGTCGCCGTGCCGCACCTGCCGCAGCTCGACGTCTCCTGGATCCGCAACCGCCGCGAGGGCGTCGCCTCCGCGGTGGGTGAGGGCTCGATCGCGCGAAATGCGCGCATGAGCTTCGATCGCGAGCGCTACTCGGTCTACGGCGCCTACGGCGACACGCGTCAGCAGAGCGACGTGTCCGCCGCTCCCGCGAACACCCAGCGCCTGCTCAACGCGGGCGGCAGCTTCCGGCTGGCGCCGGTCACGAACTCCTCGCTCGCGTTCCAGTACGACTTCGGCTCGGTGCGCGGCGAGATCGGCGGCGCGAAGCGTTCGAGCACCTCGAATCACTCGGCGACCGTGACCGGCGACTGGCGGCCGAAGCCCTGGCTCACGCCCTCGCTCAACTACCAGTGGCGGCGCTCGCGGCCCGCCGCCGCGGTCCTGCCGGCCCAGATCGACCAGGAAGGCGCCATGCTCCTGCGCGTCGCCGCCCAGCGTGGGGCGAGCCTCAGCGCCGGCGGCGGCATCCGCACGCAGCGTGTGTTCGACCGGCAGGAGCTGCTCAAGTACGCCACCGCGATGGCGTCGGCCGACGGCGAACTCCGCCACGGCCTCGCCGTCAACACGAGCGCCTCGCACACCACGAGCTGGGATCCCACGCGCGGCACCTACGGCAGCGAAGCGCTCGCCAGCGCGCTGCGCGCGTCGTTCGGACGGTCCGCGGAATGGAACGCGAGCTGGCAGCTCTCGGCGAACGGCGACACGGGCTCGGTGCTCCAGCGCTACACGAACACGTGGTCGTCCCGGCTGCAGGCGATGCCGCTGCGCAGCTTGACGCTCGCCCTTTCGCTGCGCAGCCTGCGGGTGGGCTCCGGGCTCTTCAAGCCGAGCGGCACCTCGCGCGGCGCGGGGATCGACGTGCAGTGGCGGCCTTTCCCGGCCTGCGACCTGCTCGGCTCGTACGCGACCACGGGCGTGTTCCCGAACGAGCAGCAGAAGTCTTCCACGCGGACGCTCACGGCGAAGCTCGAGCCGTCCTCGAAGTTGCAGTTCTACGGCACCTACACACGCACCGACCAGACGGGAACGGTCGTCGCCTCCACGCTTTCCTCCAGCCACGAGATGGCGAGCGGTCGCGTGCAGTGGCAGCCGACGCGCCGGGTCGCGGCGAGCGGCACCCTGACGGTCAGCGAACCCGGCCGGGCGCAGGAAGCCCGGCAAGTGGACGTCGCCTTCACCTGGAGTTTCGGACGATGAACCTTCCGGCCCCGATGCGTTCCTGCCTGCGGCTCGTTCTCGCGTTCGCCGTCGCACTGCCGCTGCTCTCCGGCTGTGCCGCGGCGCCGCGCCTGTTCGTGAACCGCGACGCCGACATGACGATGTACAAGAAGGTCGCGATCGCGCCCTTCACGAACCTGAGCGGCGAAGCGTTCGCGAGCAATCGCGTCGTGCGCGCCTTCACGACCGAGCTGATCATCTCGAAGCGCCTGTCGGTCGTGGACCCGTCCATGTACCAGGCCGAACTCGAGCGCCTGAACGCGCAGATGGACTCGCAGGGCGCGATCGACATCACGAAGCTGCGCGAGGCGTGCGGCAAGCTCGAGGCGACGGCGGTCATCCGCGGCGCCGTTTCCGAGTACGGCCTGCGCCGCAACGGCACCGAGGAGTTCCCGGTCGTCAGCTTCGACGCCGAGATGGTGGACGTGCAGACCGGCATCGTGATCTGGCGCATCTCCGTGACCGAATCGGGCAAGGGGCGGCTGCCGATCGTCGGCGGTGTGGGCGAGCGGACGTTCTCGCGCGTGACCGAGCACGCCTGCCGCCGGGCGGTCGACCTGTTGAAGGCGAAGGTCCTGTGAGAGCCCGGTCGCGCATCGGGGCGTGGGTCGCCGCCGCACTGCTCGCCGCCGTCGTGGCGGGCTGTGGTGCGCACACGGCGGGCGGGGTGGGGCCCGCGGGGCCGGGCGTGAGCGCCACGCCGATCGTGGTGCTGCCGCTCGAGAACCTCGCGAGCCGCGTGGAATACGGCGACCGCGTCTCGCGCATCGTGTGGAGCACGGTCGCGGCGAGCGGGCGCTTCGACGCGGTGGAGCCCGGTGAGGTCGAGTCGGCGATGAACGACGTGCGCGTGCGCTCGACGGGCATGCTGACACGCGACCAGATTCTCAAGCTCTCCGGGCGCCTCAAGGCCCGCTGGATCATGGCGGGAACGCTGCTCGAATGCGGTACCGTGCGCACGCCCGACGGTGAGGTGCCGTCGATCGCGCTTTCGCTGCGCATCCTCGACGGACAGACCGGGCGGGTCGCCTGGACGAACATGCGGGCCCGCACGGGCGAGGACCGCGAGACGATTTTTGGTTGGGGCCGAGTGTCGAGCCTGGAACGTCTGACCGACGTGACGGTGCGCGAACTGATCGCAGGTATTCGCATCCCGGCGGGGGCCGACAGCCTCGCGGGACATGGAGATACGAAATGAAGACGATCGTGACGCTGTGCGCGGGGCTGTGTGTGGTGGCGGCGGTGGCGGTGGCGCAGGCGGCTCCTCC
>JBGAMH010000195.1:0-9363 GCA_044223135.1 Candidatus Eiseniibacteriota bacterium
GCACACGGACCGCGCGGCGGGCCGTCCGGCCGCGCGGTCTCGCGGAGGGCCCAGGCCCGAGCCTCACCGCCGGCGAGGCGCCAGCTCCCGGTAGCCGAACGTCGAGTCCGGCTCGCGCGCGAACTCCACGCCGTCCAGTTCGCCCACCACGATCTCGGCGGTGGTGTAGACGAGCGAGCCGTCCACCAGGTGACCGCCGAACGTGGCGCCGGTCGAATCGGACAGGCTCGCGTGCAGGTGCATGGACTCGGCGGCGATCGTGCCGGTGAGCGAGACGATCTCGAAGTGGCCGTCGCGCACGCTCGCCTGCGGCTGGTTCGCGTAGCGGATCGACGCGCGCGTGAGGCTGCCGGCGCACGAGGCCACGAACCCCGCGCGCAGGCCGCGCGCCTTCGCGAAGCGCTGCAGCTCCAGCCGCAGGTCCTGCCCGGGCCGCAGGCGCAGCGCGAACCAGCGCGCGTGCGTGCTGCCGGCCCACGGCACGTCGGCGGCGGGAGCGGCGGTGCGGGCCGGAGCGGCGGCCGTGGCGAGCGAAGCGGCGAGCAGGGCGGCGAGCGAAACAGCCGTGATCGAGCGGATCGTCATGGAGCCTCCAGGTGGGGGGCGCAAGTTAGCAGACGATTCGTGGACACGTGTTCCCGCTCCGGCGAATCCGCACGTCGCACCGGGGCGGCCGCGCACGAATGATGCGTGGTGATCGCGCGTTCGAGTTGGCCATACCGGTGGTCCGCCGGTCGCGCGCCGCCCCACCCGCGTGAATCCCCGGCCGGATCGCGTGCTTCACGCGAGGGCACCGCGACAGCGCCGCGCCGAGACGTGGCGCAACGGGCCCCGGCCTGACAGGGCGACCTGACCGACCGGCAGATCGCCCGTGAAGGAGGTCCCATGCTGACCCTCAGGAGAACGACCTGGATCGCGTTCGCGATCGCCACCGCCGTCGCCGCCACCGCCGTGTGGGCCATGGAGAGCCTGCCCAAGGCGCCGCCCGAGCCGGCGGACAACCCGACCACGCCCGCCAAGGTGGAACTGGGCAAGCAGCTGTTCTTCGACCCGCGGCTGTCGAGCACCGGCACCGTGTCGTGCAACTCGTGCCACAACGTGATGGAGGCGGGCGAGGACGACCGCGCCGTGTCGGTGGGCGTGGACGGCAAGAAGGGCAATCGCTCGGCGCCGACGGTGTGGAACGCCGCGTTCCTGAACGTGCAGTTCTGGGACGGCCGCGCCGCCACGCTGGAAGACCAGGCGAAGGGCCCGATGGTGAACCCCGTCGAGATGGGCATGGCCGACCACGGGCTGGTGGTCACGCGCATCGCGGGCATCCCCGGTTACGTGGACGCGTTCCGCGGTGCGTTCCCGGGCCAGAAGGACCCGATCACCATCGACAACATCGCGAAGGCGATCGCGTGCTTCGAGCGCACGCTGGTGACGCCGAACAGCGCCTACGATCGTTACCAGAAGGGCGAGACGTCGGCGATGGACTCGCAGCAGAAGCGCGGCATGAAGCTGGCGCAGGACATCGGCTGCACCACGTGCCACAACGGCCCCGTGTTCGCGGGCCCGCTGAACCCGGGGCAGGGCTTCTACATGAAGTTCCCGATGCTCGAAGGCACGGCGTACGAGACGAAGTACCACCTGACCGACGACATGGGCCGCTACGCGGTCACGAACGTGGACGAGGACAAGCACATGTGGCGCGTGCCCATGTGGCGCAATGCCGGCATCACGGCGCCCTACTTCCACAACGGCGCGGTGGCCACGCTGGACGAGGCCGTGCAGGTGATGGCGAAGACGCAGTTGGACCGTGAGCTGAGCCCGCAGGAGACCGCGGACCTGGTGGCGTTCTTCGGCGCGCTGACGGGCGAGTTCCCGCGCATGACCATGCCGCGGCTGCCGGAGACGCCCGGTCGCACGCTCGTCCGGTAACGTTCGGCACGACCCGGGCCGCGCCGTCGTCGGGCGCGCCGCGGGCTCGGACCGCGTTCCGGGCGCCCCCACGCCCCGCGCATGCCGCGCGGGGCGGCGGGCGCTTCGGCGTTCGGGCGTCGCCGGGGTCGCGGCCGGGGCGCCTCGATCCCGCCCGCCGGAGCCGCTGGCCACGGCCGAACGGTCCGGGCTATGTTCCCCGGCGAGACCTCTCCCCCCCAAGTGACCCTGTCGAGGAGACGCATCCCGATGTCCGTTCGCATGATCGCAGTCGTGCTGGTGGTGGTGATGGCGTTCGTGGGTGGCATGGTCTGGCAGCGGCAGGCCGGGCACATCGCGAACAACGCGCAGCAGCAGCAGCAGCAGATGCCGCCCGACGCGGCCGGCGGCATGCCCGGCGGGATGCCTCCCGGCGGGCAAGTGGTCGAGCCGGGCCCCGACGCGAAGCCCGGCCTGGTGTGGGAGATGCCCAAGCGCTGGGCGGACGCCGGCCCGCGCTCGATGCGCGTGGCCACGTACTCGATCCCGGTCGCCGGCGGTGACGGCGAGGGCGGCGAGTGCGCCGTGTTCTACTTCGGCCCCTCGCAGGGCGGCGGCATCGACGACAACATCTCGCGCTGGGTGGGCCAGTTCGAGAACGCCTCGTCGCCGATGCGCGTGACGAAGGACGTCAACGGCCTGAAGGTGCACCGCGTCGAGGTGAAGGGCGACTACCTGGCGCCCTCGGGTCCGATGATGCAGTCGACGGGCACCAAGAAGGGCTACAAGCTGATCGGCGCGATCGTGGAAGGCCCGAACGGTGGCGTGTTCTTCAAGATGACCGGCCCCGAGAAGACCATCCAGGCCGCTTCCAACGAGTTCGACCTCATGCTGGAGACGCTCAAGAAGCAGTGAGCGCACCCGGTTCCCGCCGGAGGATGCCATGAGAGTCCTGAAGGTCGTCACGGCCATCGCCGCACTCGCGGCGGTGGCCGCTGCGTCGGCGCCGCCCGAGAAGGAACTGGCGGCCGCGCGAGAGACCAGCAGGCAGATGATGCAGTCCACGAAGGCGCTGCTCGAGGCGCAGGTCCAGTCCATGGGCGCCGCCGGCGCGCTGGGCGCCTGTTCGCGCGAGGCACAGGAGATGGCGAAGGCGCGCGCCGCCGACGGCTGGACGGTGCGGCGCGTGAGCCTGAAGGCCCGCAACCGCGCCGATCGTCCCGACGCCTGGGAGCGCCGGCAGCTCGTGGCCCTGCAGGCCTCGCACGCGGCGAAGCCGCTGGCGGCGGATTTCGAGACGTACGAGGTGGTGCGCGTGAAGGGGCGGCCCGTGCTGCGCTACCTCAAGCCCATCACGATTCCCGGGCCGCTGTGCCTGCAGTGCCACGGAGCGCGCTCGGACATGGCCGCGGCGGTGCGCGACTCGCTCGCGCGGCTGTACCCGGACGATCCGGCCCACGGCTACCGCGTGGGCGACCTGCGCGGCGCCGTCAGCGTGAGCATCCCGATCCAGGCCCGGTGAGGAACGCATGACGCCCAAGTCGGCACTCGTCCTGGGGGGCGGCCAGCAGGGCCGCGTCATCGCCTCCGATCTCGCCCGCGCGCTGCCCGCGCTGGCGGTGCGCGTGGCCGACCTGCGCCGACCCGAGTTGCCGGCGCTCGGCAACCTGTCGGCGATCGAGGCCGACCTGTCGGACGCCACCGCCCTCGCGCGGCTGATCGCGGAGCACGACCTGGTGGTGGGCGCGCTGCCCTCGCGACTGGGGCTCGCGTCGATGCGCGCCGCGATCGACGCGAAGCGCCCGATGGTGGACGTGTCGTTCTCGGCCGAGGACCCCACGATGCTCGACGCCGAGGCGAAGCGCGCCGGCGTGGCGATCGTGCCCGACTGCGGGCTCGCGCCCGGGCTCAGCAACTTCCTGCTCGGCGACGCGTGGTCCCGCCGCGGGCCGATGGACGAGGCCACGATCCGCGTGGGCGGCGTGGCGCAGGACCGCGACGCCCCGTACGGCTACGTGGTCACGTGGTCGCTCGAGGACCTGTGCGAGGAATACGTGCGCCCCGCGCGCGTGCTGCGGGGCGGCGCGGAGGTGACCGTGCCCGCCAACAGCGAACTCGCCACGCTCGACGTGCCCGGCGTGGGCACGATGGAGGACTTCCTGAGCGACGGGCTGCGCACGCTGCTGCACACGCTGCCCGGCGTGCGCACGATGAGCGAGCGCACGCTGCGCTGGCCCGGGCACGTGGCGGCCGTGGTGCCGCTGGTGGAGAGCGGGCGCTTCGTGCAGACGCTGCGCGAGCGGTGCAGTGCGAAGCCGCCGCGCGACCTCGTGGTGCTCGACGTGCAGATGCGCTGGGCGGACGGCGGCACGCGTCACACGATGGTGGATCGCTACGACGACGCGACCGGCCTCACCGCCATGGCGCGTACGACCGCGCTCACCACGGCCGCCACCGCGCGGCTCGCGGCCGAACGCGGGCTGGGCGTGCCGGGCGTGAAGCCGCCCGAGTGGCTCGCGCGCGAGGCGGGCATGTGGGACTACGTGCGCGCCGCCGTCGCCGCGCACGGGCTGGTGATCCGCGAGCAGGTGCTGTAGCGCGGAACGGCGACGTGCCGCCTGCGCGTGCCTTGGCGTCGAGCCCCCGTCCGGCCGGTGGCGCGGGGCGGTTCTTCTCCGCGTGGCGCACGCCGGATGCGCACCGGGCGGCACTTGCGCGCTCCGGGCGGATTGCCCGATGGGAACGAGACCTCGCGCGCCGATACCCTCGAGGCCGCCAGAGTGCCCCCACCCGGAGCTCGCCATGGTCCGACTCGATGAACCGCGCGCCGACACCGCGTTCGCCTCCGCCGTTCGCGAAGGTACCGAAGCTCTCGAAGCCCAGCGCCTGGCGCTGCTCGCCGAACCCCACGTGACCACGATGCTCGAAGCGATGCCCGGCCCGGCCATGGTGCTGAACACGCGGCGCCAGATCCTGCTGGCGAACCGACTGCTGCTCGGCATGCTCGGCGCGTCCAAGGCCACCGACCTGCTCGGCCTGCGGCCGGGCGAGGCCGCGCGCTGCATCCACAACGCCGAGCGTCGCGGCGGCTGCGGCACCGCGCCGGCGTGCGGGCAGTGCGGGGCCGTGCGGTCGGTGCTCGACTGCTTCTCGAGCGGCCGTCGCGCGTCGCACGAGTGTCGGCTCACCGTGGCGGGTGACAGCGGGCGGGCCGCGATGGACCTGCGCGTGCACGCCACGCCGCTCACCGTCGGCATCCAGCGGTGCGCGGTCGTGGCACTCGAGGACACGAGCGCCGAGAAGCGACGCGCGGTGCTGGAGCAGGTGTTCCTGCACGACCTGGCGAACGCGTGCCTGGGCGTGCGTCACCTGGCCGAGTTGATGCTGATCGACGGTGGCGACGCCGAGGTGGACGGGACCCGCAAGCGCGACTTGCTCACGCTGGCGACGAGCTCGGCGAACATGGTGGCGTCGCAGCGCGACCTGCTGGCGGCCGAGCGCGGCGAACTGGTGGCGAACCGGCGCGAACTGGACGTGCGCACCGTGCTCGCCGAGGTCCTGGCGTCGTTCGCGCACGACCCCGTGGCGGAGTCCCGCATCGTGTCGCTCGAGCCCGGGCGGCCCACGATGGTGCACACCGACCCGGTGCTGCTGGGCCGCGTGGTGTCGAACCTGGTGCGCAACGCGCTCGAGGCCACGCCGGCCGGCGGCAGCGTCACGCTGTACTGCGGCCGCGAGTACGGCGGCGTCACCATCTCGGTGCACAACGAGTCCGTGATCCCGCTGCCGCACCAGCACCAGGTGTTCCAGCGCTCGTTCACCACGCGCGAAGGCCACGGCCGCGGGCTCGGCACGTACAGCGCGAAGCTGCTGACCGAGCGCTACCTGGGCGGCGCGCTCGGATTCGTGAGCGGCGAGCACACGGGCACCGTGTTCGTGCTGACGCTGCCGTAGCGAGGCGGGGTATCGCGAGCGCGCGAGGGCCCGGGCATGTCCCGGGCCTTCGCTGTTTTCGCGACGCGGATCGCGCGCTCCGCCGGCCGCGCGCCTAGGGTGTCGACCCCGGGTCGCGCCGATCTCGGGCGCGATCGTCCTCGCCCGGCAGGCCGAACCTCGACCTCCACTCGTAGGCCGTCGCCTTGGAGATGCCGGCCCGGAGCGCCACGTCGGCCATGCGGTGGCCGCTCGCGGCGCAGAGCCAGTGGAAGTAGCGACGCGTCAGCTCGCGGTAATCGTGCGGGCCGAAGACGAGGTCTTCCGGGCTCGAGCCCGCGGGTGCGTCGCGGGGCGGGGCTTCGCGCCGCAGCAGCGCCTCGAGCACGTCGCGCACGGTGACCTGGTGCGCGCCTTCGGCGGCCGCGGCCGCGATCACGGCGCCGAGCTCGCGCACGTTTCCGGTCCACGGGATCGAAGCGAGGTGCTCGAGCGTCTCACGGGCGATGCCGGTGACCGCGCCCGACTCCCACTGGGGCGTGCGGCGAAGGAACGCCTCGGCGAGCGCCGGAATGTCCTCGATGCGATCGCGCAGCGGAGGGACCTCGATCACGTGCACCGCGATGCGGTAGTAGAGGTCGTGCCGGAACAACCCGGCCTTCATCCGCTCGTGCAGGTCTCCCGACGTGGCCGTGATCAGGCGGAACTCGGCGGGCTCGGGTCGGGTCGCGCCCAGCGGGACGACCGTGCGTGACTCGAGCGCGATCAGGAGCTTGGCCTGGATCTCGGGTGTGAGGTTGCCGATCTCGTCGAGGAACAGCGTGCCCCCGTGAGCCGCACGCAGCTGCCCGGGTCGCGAGACGTGCGCGTCCGTGAACGCGCCCTTCTCGTGTCCGAACAACTCGGCTTCGACGAAGTTCGACGATGTCTTGCTGAGGTCCACGTGCTGGAACGGGCGGCCCTCCGGGCCGCTCAACGCGTGCGCCGCGTACGCCAGGACGCCCTTGCCCGCGCCGGACTCGCCCAGCAGCAGGATCGGCGCATCCCCCGGAAGCGCGCGCCAGAGCGACTTCAGCGCGTGCAGGAACTTCGGCGACCGGCCCACGATCCGGTGGCGGCGGAACTCGTCCGCGTGCGAAGCCTCCTCCAGGGAGCCGCTGACGATCGCGTGCTGCAGTCGCGCCGCCAGGAGGTCGGGCTCCTCGCACACGTCGTCCCACGCCACGAAGTCGGCGCCGAGCCGTGCGGCCTGCAGCGCCACCGACGTCTCGCGCTGACCGGTCACCATGATCACCGGCAGGTCGTCGTGCTCCTCACGCAGCCGCGCGAGCACGTGCAGGCCCTCGTTGCGCGCGTCGTTCGCGGGACCGAGCCGTTCGCTCGCCGGCGCCTGCGAGAAGTCGCGGTCCAGCAGCACGGCGGCCACCTCGCGGGCGCCGAGCACGAGGGCCGCCTCGTGCCACGAGCGCGCGTGTTCGAAGTCGTGCGTCTCGCCGAGCAGGCGCCGGCAGAAGGCCGTGATGTCCTCGCGGTCGTCGATCACGAGCACGAGCGGGCGAGGGAGAGCGCTCATCACGAGCCTCCGCGCAGGGGCAGGTCGATGCGCTCGATCGTGCCCCGTTGGATGTAGAGCAACCGCGCCATGGGGCGCGATCCCGGGAATCGCGACGCCACCGTGTTGTCGCCGACTTCGCAGGCCAGCGGCCGCAGGCGGCCGTCGAGGTGATAGATGCGCCCGTCGTCCAACTGCACGGCGAGGCGGGCGTGGCCGCGGGCGCCACGCCTCCCCGGCATCACGCGCACGAACGTCGGGCGCAGGTCGCGTCGCAGCGGCGGGATGAGCAGGTACGCCTTCTCGCGGGCCGGCGGCAGCGCGGCCCAGCGCGTGTACGGGTACGCCTGGCCGTTCACGTCGGGAGCTTCGAGCAGCACCAGGCAGGCGATGTAGACGCTGTCCGGCACGGGCACCGGGAGAAACGTCGTGTCGAAGCGCGCCGGATTGTTGGCCCCGCTCATCAGGAACTCGCGACGGCCGTCGCCGTCCAGGTCGAACGAATCGACGGGTTCGAGATGGCCCGGGTGGTAGTACGCGCCCAGCGAATCGCCATCGGGCGAGAAGAACTCGATCGCCGTGGGGCTCGCGTCCCGGTCCCGCACGTTGACCGCGATCGCACCGAGCGTGTCGCCGCCCCACGCCACCGGATGCTGGAACACGCTCCGCAGCATGACCACCGACACGGTGTCCTGGGGAATCGGTGCGGTCCAGTGCAGCTCGCGGGACCACGCGATTCGCCCGCCCGGGCGAAGCCGCCACAGGCCCGCCGTGCCCGAGTCGGTGCGCGTGGTCACGACGACGTCCGGTTCGCCGCCGGAGGACGAAGGAATCAGCATCGGCAGCGCGTCGTCGCCCGGGAACCGCTGCCGCTGGAGGAGTTCGCCCCACCAGTTGGGCTCGACGCGATCCCCATGTCGCGCCGCCACGCCGGCCGGCCGCGTGCCGTCTCGCGCCACGACGATCCGGTGGTTCTCGATCGTGGCCGTCGCAGCGGGGCCGTGCAGCCAGACCGGCACGGCGGCGGCGACGGCGGTGAGCGCCGCGGCCGACGGCCACGCGATCGGGCGGATCTGCCAGCGACGCGGCGTGCGGATCGTCACGTCACGGTGCGGCAGTTCGAGCCGCACGCACGTGCCCACGTCGGGGGCACTGAGCACCTCGAGTGCTGCGCGCGCTTCGAGGAACGCGCGTTTGCTCTCGGTGAGACCCTGCCCGCGGTGCTCGCCGTGCGTGGACTGGCCCGCCCGCCACATCGCCTCCACCCGCGCGCCGTCCATGCCCACCCCCTCGTCCGCGATCTCGATCGCCGCGTCGGGGCGTTCGCCCGGTGGCCGAATGCGCACCACCACCGGCGGCGGGTCCGGCGAGCGCGACGAGGCGTCGTTCCATCGTTCGAGCGTCGCCTCCGTCGCGTTGCGCACCAGGTTGCGCAGCAGGTCCGTCCACGTCGCCGCGTCCGCGAGCGGCACCCACAGTCCCAGCGCGCGCGGCTCGCCCTCGAACGTGATCGACACCGCGCCGTCCGCGCGGCCCTCGTATTCGTGCGCGACTTCGCCCGCCGCCGTGATCAGCAGGTCGCCGAGCCGGGCGCCGAAGCGAGCGCAGAGCGCTTCGACCAACGCCTGCGATTCGCGTCGGAAGGCATCGACCGTGACGGCCAGCGACGTCGCGGCCTCCGTCGCCGCGGGCGTGCGCGCGCGCCACGCCCGCGCCGAAGCACGCATCCCGTCCGCGCGTGCGAGCAGCTCCGCCGCCGCGAACGACGTACGCAGCCGCGCGCACGCCAGGCGCACCTGGCGAAGCAGCACGCGTTCGAGATCGGCGGCGAGCGCCTCGACCGTGGGGAGGTCTTCGGGCGCGAAGCCGCCGCGCGTCCACTCGCGCGCGAGCCCCGCGAGGCGTGCGAGCTTGGCGGAGGTCTCGTGGGACAGCTCGCTGCGGAGCTGGTCCAGCGTGAGCGAGCCCGGCGCCGG
>JBGAMH010000196.1:0-9089 GCA_044223135.1 Candidatus Eiseniibacteriota bacterium
TCGCTCGCCGAGTGCGCGATGCTCGCCGGGATCCCGGCGAACCCCTCGCTCTACTCGCCGCTCGCACACCCGGAGCGCGCCGTGCTGCGGCGCGAGAAGGTGCTGCGCAACATGCTGGACATCGGGGCGATCAGCCCGAGCGAGTATGGCCGCGCCATGCTCGAGCCGGTGAGCACGCGAAGGCGGTGACCTCCGCTCAGCGCACGGTGGCCTTCGATCGTTCCATGCGTGCGAGCGCAGCGCGCACCTGGTGCCCGACGTCCGAATCACTCGTGAAGGTGGCCAACGCCTTCCGGGCGGCCGGGCCGCCGATGCGCTCCAGCGCCAGCACGGCGGCGGCCTTGGTGCCGAGCTGCCGCGTTGCCTCGGCACCGTCGGTGGTACCGACCGCACGGCGGTCGACGAGGATCGGTGTTCGCAGGAGCGCGACCAGCGCCGGAAGCGCTGCCGAGGCGCGGGGTCCGAGCGCGGCCAGCCCTTCGGCCGCGGCGCGCGCGCGCAGCGGATCGTCGAGTCGGCTCGACAGAAGTGCCGAGTGCCTGGAATCGCCCAGGGCGCCGAGGGCCCGCGCGGCGGCATCGAACGTTGCCGCTGGAGCGGTGGTGTCCGCCACCAGGCTCGCGAGCCCGACGAGCACATCGCCCGAGGCCACGCCGAGCCGCGCGAGCGAGGCCGCCGCGGCCTCCGCCGCCCCGACGTCGTGAAGCGACTCGACCAGCACGGGCACGGCTTCTCGCCGCCCGAATGCGCCGAGGGCCGTGGCCGCGGCACTGGCGAGTGGATCGCGACAGCCGACGTCACGACAAGGCCGCGCGGACGAGGTGTTTCGATGGCGTTCCCGCAGCACCTTCGCCACACCCGGCCAGTGCCGGCCCGCGGCGGGGCCGAAGCGGCCGAGAGCCTCGACGATCGCCTGCCTCGCCGCGGGCTCGCTGGATTCGAGCGCCCCCTCGCCGCGATCACAGGGCACGGCCATCTCGAGGGCGCGCGCCAGGGGGTCGATCGCGCTCGGGTCACCGATCGTCCCGAGCGCCGCGGCCACCGCGCTGCGCGCCGCAATCACGCCGTCCCCGGTGTCGTAGTCGTTCGGTCCATCGGCGAGCGCGCGGACCAGCGCCGGCACCGCACGGCCGGCACGGGGTCCCAGCGATTCCAGGCAGCGGGCGGCACCTTCGGTGCACGGATATCGCGCACGGGGGTCGAGCCGGTACGTCCACCGGTAGAGCCGCGAAGTGGTTCCGCAGGGTTCCGCACCGGAGGCACCATAGCGGCATTCCCTTCCGTCGAGTTGGGCGATCAACGCGTCCACATCCTGCGAGCATGCCGAAGGCGCGGACAGCACCAGCCCAAGCAGCGCGACAGGCGCCGTGCCCAGGCAACGGCGGAGCATCGTTGCCATCGCGGCTGCCCCGGGCAGACACCGGACGGCCGCGTCGTCGGAGTTCAGATCGCCCCCTCGTGGCCGCCCCGATCGAACTCGTGCATCCACAGCGCATCCTCCTCCATGCCGGCCACCGCCTCGTCGCCGGGCCGGGTTCCGCGTGGCCACCTCACCACGTGCGAACGGCCCGGAGTGCTCGCTCCGGGCCGTCGCGTGACGTCCCGCCTGCTCGGTCGGGACGTGAGCCGTCCTTGACTCGGGATCACTCCCAGCCGGGCACTCCCGACACGGCGGTCGGCGCGTCCATGCTCGCCCACTCGAACGGCGCACCGGCGCTCTCGGCCAGCTGCATGCGCGCCACGAGCGACGCGTTGATCAGCTGCACCGACCCCGGCGCCAGCAGCACGAAGAACTCCCAGCCGCGCTGGTTCATGTAGTCCGACACGCGCTGCGTGGGGCGTTCGAGCGGCATCCAGATGCGTCCCTGCACGCTGGTGCCGTCGTTGAACCACACCTCGGCGTCCTCTTCGCGCGACGGCTGGAAGCCGCGCGTGTAGAGGTCGCTCTGCAGGACTTCCATGCCCGCCGTCACGCGCGCGATGCGCGCCTTGTTGAACAGGTGGATGCGTCCCTGCTCGCCCATCGCCACCGGGAGGAAGCGGGCGGTCTCGTTCAACTTGTAGAGCACCGTCTGGTGCCGGCTTCCGGCCGGATCCAGATTCAGGAACACGTCGCCGTCCACGCCCTGGAGATCGGCCGACCACAGGCGGACCGGGATGCGTCGCTTCGGGATGTAATGATCCATCGTCGGGCCTCGGTGCGTCCTCGCGCTCCGCGCGAGGCTGGGTTCGAGCTTGCCGGGGGGTTGGTGCGCGGTCGCCTTCAGCAACGGGCAGGCCAGTCGCGCGCGCCGGTCGAAAGCGGAGCCGCACGTCCTGCGGAACCACGAAATGGCGGCCTTCCACGGGGCGCTCGACGGAGTCGCGGGCGACGAACGTGCGCGCCGCGCGCGCAGCCCGTTGCGGATTGCACGGCGCACGGGCGCGCCTCCGTGCGACTCGCCGCGTGGGCCGCTTCGCGCGCCGCCAGCGCCCGCACCACGCGCTCGCACGCATCCGAGGCGCGCCCCGGCTCTGCTATCCTCCCGCGCGATGCAGCGCGCCCCTTCGTCCTTCGATCCCCGCCGGCCCTCGGGCCCGCGCCCCCCTTCCGGGCTGCGCCGCGCGCCCGTGGCGAACGCGTTCCGCATTCCGCGCGAATCGCTGCTGATGTTCCTGGTCGCACTCGCACTGCGCGTGGCGTACGTGTGGCTGGCGGCCGGCCCCGGAGCGCAGGCATCGTCCGACGCCGTCACGTACGACACCATCGCTCGGCACCTGGCCTCGGACATCGGCTTCCGCCTGTCGGGCGCCGACGGCACCACGTACCCGACCGCGTTCGTGCCTCCGGTGCTGCCGTTCCTCGTGGGCGTGCTCTACCGCGCGATCGGGCATCCCGACTTCTTCGCCGCGCTGCTGATGCAGGCCGTGTTCGGCGCGCTGGTCGCGCCGGTGCTGGCCGCGCTCGGCGCCGCCGTGTTCGGCTCGCCCGTGGGCCGCGTCGCCGGCTGGCTCGCGGCCGTGCACCCGCTGCTCGTCTTCTTCAGCGGCTACCTGCTCACCGAGACCACGTTCACGCTCGCGCTGCTGCTGGCCATCTACACGAGCATGCAGTGGCTCAAGACGCCGCGGCCCGGCCGGGCGATCGGCGCCGGGCTGATGTGGGGACTCGCCGCGCTCACGCGCCCCACGGCGCTGCCGCTGCCGCTGGTGGTGATGGCGTGGGCCTGGGCGCCGCTCGGGCTCACGGTGACCTCGCGCGAACGCCTGAAGCAGCTCGCGCTGCTGGTGCTCGGCGTGGCGCTGATCGTGGGCCCGTGGACGGTGCGCAACGCGTTCCAGATGCACGCCCTCGTGCCGGTGACCACCGGCGGCGGCCGTTCGCTGCTCGACGCGAACAACCCGGTGGTGTGGAACGATCCGGCGCAGCGCGGCGGCGCGAACAGCGTGTACTCGCTCGAGCCGTGGGCGTCGCGATTCCGCGGGCTGTCCGAGGTCGAGGTGGACCGATTGTCCGCGCAGCTCGCACGCGAGTTCCTGGTGCAGCACGTGACCGAGTGGCCGGCGATGGCGGCGGCGAAGGTCGCGCGCTTGTGGCGGCTGGGCGCCGAGGCCGGCACCACCGGGCACTGGCAGCGCAGCGGCTCGCCGCTCGCCGCGGTGCTGCGCGTGGTGGATCCGCTGCTCGTGTGGTCGCTGCTCACGCTTCCGTTGGGCGTCTGGGGCGCGGTCGTGGTGCTGCGCGGCGCACGGCGGCTGTTCCAGTCGCTGCCGCTGCTGATCATCGCCACGTTCACGCTGTACGCGGTGCTCTACTGGGGCTCGCTGCGCATGCGCGTGCCGGTGGAACCGCTCGTGCTGCTGTACACCGCCACGGGCGCGAACGAACTGTGGAAGCGGCTGCGCGTGCGGCGCAGCGGACTGCGCGTCATCGAAGGCACGGGGCGCGCGAACTGACGTCCGCGCGCCCCGCGGGCCTCCGGCGGTCGCGACGTCAGGGCGTCACGACCACGCGCCGCGTGCGGATCTCCGACGGCGTGCGCAACGCCACCAGGTAGACGCCCGGCGCCACGCGCGCACCGCCGGCGTCGCGGCCGTCCCACGCCGCCGCGTGCCGCCCGGCCGGCTGCGTCACGCCCGGGACGAGCGTGCGCACCACGCGGCCCTGCAGGTCGTGCACGGCCACGTGCACGCGCTCCTCGCGCGGGAGCACCCACGCGAGCGTCGTGCCGGTGCGCAGCGGGTTCGGCGCGCTGGTGAGCGCCATCGCCGGCCCGGCGAGCGGCGCATCCAGCGCGTCCGGCCCGCCCACGTACGTGAGCCCGACGCGATAGGTGTCGAAACCCGCGCCGGGGAGATAGCGCGCCGACGCCACGAGCGCATGGCCGTCCGGGCCGGCGATCAGCGCCGGGCCGGCGTCGCCGTTCGGACTCGCGTGCACGGCGAAGCCGTTCACGTCGAGCAGCGCGCCAGCCGGGCTCACGCGTGCCCCGTAGATGTCGGTGCGTTCGTCGAAGAAGCTCGCCTGCGCGCGCTGGTCCTCCCACATCACCAGGAAGTGCGAGCCGTCCCACTCCACGACCGGACGCAGCTGCCGGCCGGCCGCCTCGGAGATCACGAAGTTCGGCGTCGCGAACGAGCCGTCGGCGTTCATGATCCGGCCCGAGACGTAGTTGTTCGCGTTCGCGAGCGAGTTGCTGCGCCAGACGAACAGGTACCTGCCGCCGCCGAACGCCACGTCGGGCGTGCCCGCGCCGCCCGAGTACGTGGACGGGTTGAGGCCCGCCGTCACCGCGCCTGCCGGCGTCACGAACTGGTAGACCGCATCGGACTGCGTGGCATCGTGGGACCAGTGCGTGTGGTAGGTGACGACCCAGCGCGTGCCGTCCTGCTTCACGCGCGGTCCGACCGACACGTAGCCGCCGCCCAGCACGGTGGCGGGCGTGACGAACGCGCGCGTGGGTCCGTCCACGATGCGCATGAACGCGGTGATGGTCTGGTAGTTCATCGCGCGGGCGCAGGCGACCAGGAAGTCGTCGCCGAGTGCCTCCACGTCGGGCTCGAAGCCCGACATCACGTCGAACGGCGCCGCATCCACGAACGTACCGTCCCCGTTCAGCCGACGCGCCTCGATCGGCATCGTCGGATCGCCCGTGACACCGCCGTCCCACGCCACCAGGAACATCGAGCGGTTCCACGCGACGCTCGCGCGGCCGATCGCCGGCGCGCTGGCCACGAGCACCGGCGCCGCCAACGGCGCCCCGTCGGCGTCCAGGCGCTGCAGCATCACGCGGTCGTCGTTCGCCGCCTCGCTCACGTAGACCAGGGCGCGCGTCGTCCCAGGCCCCGCGGAGAAGTCCGGCGTGCGCTGGTTGCGCGTGCCCGTGCTCGCGCTGCGTTCGACGCCCGCCACGTTGGCGCCGCTCACGGGCAGCGTCCACACGTTGGTGTCGTAGCCCAGCGCCACGCGCAGGTCGTACCACGTCACGAGCACGCCGCCTCCGGCGCGCCCGGCCATCTGCACCGCATACGCGGTGTTCACGTTGCCGCCGATGCTGACGGGCAGCAGTCGTCCGCCGTTGGGATCGAGCACCGCGCCCGCGGCATTGATGCGCAGCGTGTGCAACTGGTCGCTGACGCCCCATTCGAACCACCACTGCGTGCCGTCGTGCGCGAGCGTGGACTGCGAGTACTGCGCGAAGTTCGCCACCAGCATCGTGCCCGCCGGCGTCGCGAGCACGCCCGTGGCGCTCATGCGCGAACCGACCAGGTTGACGTAGTCCCTCACCCACACCACGTAGAACTCGGTGCCGTTCGTGGCCAGTTGCAGGCTCGGCAGCGTGAACTCGGCGCCGACCGGCTGGCCGTTCGATCCCACGCGGCGCGCCTTCGGCGAGACGCCGTTCCAGTCGGGCCCGGCCACCAGGTACTCGCCGTTCGCCGCCAGTGAAACCGTGGCGCCGTACACCCAGTCCATGAGCATCACTGGAGCCGCATCGAGCAGTGTGCCGTTCGCGTCGATGCGCTGGCCCGCCAGGTACGTGCCGTATCCGTCCTCGTGGTAGATGCAGCGCGTGACGAGCCACTGGCCGTTCTGCCCCGCCAGCTGGAGACCCACGGTGTTCGGAGTGAACGTCGTCGGCGGGAAACGGATCGGCGTGGCGTCCAGCACCTGCCCCGCCGGGGACACGCGCACCGCGCGCATCACGTGGTCGTAGTAGCCGCCCACCGGATCCTGCGAGAGGTACACCACCAGCCATGCGCTCCCGTTCCACGCCACGAGCGGCCGCTTCTGCTCGCCCATGCCGCCGGCAACCAGGAACGGCATCGCGTCGATCGGCTGGCCCGCCGCATCGAGCCGGATGCCGAACACGTCCGCGCTGCCCTGCGCCGCGCTGCTCCCCGAGGACTGGCCGCGGTAGTCCGACCACACCACGAGGTACTGGTCGCCGCCGCGCGCGATGGCGTGGTCCTGTTGCGAGTTCGTCGCCGTCAGGACCTCGCTGTCGCCGGGCAGCAGCCCGAGATCCGTGATCACGGGCGCCTGGGCGAACGCCGCGCTCGCGAGCACGAGGGCGGCCAATGCCGGCAGGAATCGAAGGGAACGACGCATGATCTCCTCCTCAGGGGACTTCGGAGATCGCCGGTGCTGTGGGGGTACCGCCGACCGATGGACTTCGAGGGCGCTGGCGGGCTCGGCGGCCGGGGCCGGTGATCGATGGGCCCCGGAGGCGGCTTCGCTCGGCGAATCCAGCGCCGCTTCGTTCGCGAGGCTAGGGGGCGCTCGCGAGAATGCCGTAGCAGAAACGCCTCGGCGGCGTTCTCGCATGGGAGAAAATGTTTGAACTGACCGAACACCGACGCACCGGAGCCACTCCTCGTGCGCGGAAGATCGCGGTCCGCGCGCGCAAGCCCTCAACCCGTGGAGCGAGGCGAAGGAACGCCGCGAGAGATGCCCACGCCGCAGTGCACCAAGCGATTGCCCGAGGCCATCCACAATCCTCCGCGCACAAGGGAGTGCTTGACAGTCCCTCCCCGGGCCGCCTAGTTTGTTCGGTAGTCAAACAAAGCGCACCGACGGCCTTCCTGCTCTGGCCTCCGGGGCGCCTGGCGTCGGCCCAGCCGGCCTCGGACCGCCGCCCACGATTCCCTCCCGGAGGGCCCGATGTCCCGAAGACTCCAGCACCTCTTCGCGGTGCTCGTGCTGGTCGCACTGTTCGCCCCGGGCTGCGCCAAGCACACCGGGATCGTCGCGCCGACGCTCAAGGACCCGGTGGTCTTCGATGACGGCTTCGGCGCCGCTGTCGACTTCCAGGCGTTCCTCGGCTCCAAGCTCGACGCCGTCGCGATCGACACCACGATCAAGTACTCGGGCGCCGCGTCCCTCAAGGTGACCGTGCCCGGCCCGAGCGATCCCACGGGCGGCTACGCGGGCGGCGCGTTCACCACGAACCGCGCGCGCGACCTGTCCACCTACAACGCGCTCACGTTCTGGGTGAAGGCGAGCCGTCCCATCACCATGGACGTCGCCGGGCTCGGCAACGACAACACCGGCACGTCGCGCTTCGAAGCGAAGTGGGGCAGCGTGCCCGTGGGCATGACGTGGAGCAAGGTCGTGATCCCGATCCCGCTCGCCGCGCGCCTGACCGACGAGAAGGGGCTGTTCTTCTTCGCCGAGGGCCCCGAGAGCGGCGCCGGCAGCACAATCTGGTTCGACGACGTGAAGTTCGACAACCTGCTCACGATCACGAACCCGCGCCCGCAGATCCCGACCTCGAACCTCGCCCCCGACGTGGGCTCCACGCTCAAGCCCACCGGCACCAAGGTGGTGTTCGCCGTCGACGGCGTGGACCAGACGATCGACGCGATGCCGGGCTATTTCACGTTCGTGTCGAGCAACGACACCGTGGCCGCGGGCGGCGAAGGATCGATCCGTATCCTCGCGATCGGCGACGCCACGATCACGGCGAAGCTCGGCGACACACCCGCGACCGGTGCGCTCACGCTGCGCACGAACGGCGCTCCCACCTCGGCGCCCTCGCGCCCCACGCTCCCGGCGGCCGACGTGATCTCGCTCCTGTCCGGCGCGTACACCAACGTCACCGTGGACACGTGGTCCACCACGTGGGACGTGGCCGACG
The DNA here is from genome assembly GCA_044223135.1 of Candidatus Eiseniibacteriota bacterium. GTDB lineage: Bacteria > Eisenbacteria > RBG-16-71-46 > RBG-16-71-46 > RBG-16-71-46 > JBGAMH01. The sequence goes on from JBGAMH010000196.1 coordinate 8,121, forward strand.
TCGCCGACGTCACCATCGGCGCGGACGCGGTGAAGAAGTACACGGGGCTCGTCTATGCAGGCATCGAGTGCACGTCGCAGATGATCGACGCCAGCTCGATGACGGCGTTCCACCTGGACGTCTGGGCGCCGCGCGGCACCACGTTCAAGGTGAAGCTGGTGGACTTCGGCCCCGACGGAGCGTTCGGCACCGACGACTCCGAGCACGAACTCACGTTCAACGCCGCGTCCACGCCGGCGTTCACACCCACGACGTGGAGCCGGCTCGAGATCCCGCTGTCCGCCTTCACAGGGCTCGCCGCCCGTGCTCATATCGCCCAGATCATCATCTCGGGCGACCCCGGCACGGCGTACCTGGACAACGTCTACTTCCACCGCTGAGTGATCGGAGCGGCACGTGAGCGGATCTGGCGGGACCTCGAAGACGCGGAGCCTCGGCCGCCGCAGCAGCGGCGACGCCGCGCGCACGCGGCCACTGGTGGACGCGGTGCTGCGGCTGATCTGGGAGGCGCGGGAGATCTCGCGCGCCGAGATCGCGCGCTCGGCCGACCTCTCCCGCTCCACCGTCTCGGAAGTGGTCGACACCCTGCTGCCGACCGGCCTGATCGCCGAAGCGGGCCCCGGCGAATCGCTGGGCGGCCGCCGGCCGATCATGCTGCACTTCCAGGACGACGCGTGCTGCATCCTGGGCGTCGAGATGGGCGCCTCGCACGTGGCGGTGGCGCTCACCGACCTGCGCGGCAAGGTGCTCGACTGGGAGCATCGCCACCACCCGGTGCGCGACGATCCCGAGGGCACGCGCCGGCTGCTCGGCGAACTGTGTGACGCCGCGTTGCAGACCCGCCGTGCCGGTGCGCGGCGGCTCGTGGGCGTGGGCGCGGCGGTGCCGAGCCCGGTCGACCCGCAGCATCCGTTCGCGCTCTCCGAAGTGGTGCTTCCCCGCTGGGGCGGCCACAGCGGGCTCGAGGGG
>JBGAMH010000197.1:0-9083 GCA_044223135.1 Candidatus Eiseniibacteriota bacterium
CAATCCGAGACCGACGCGCCTGCGCGGCTCGAAGGCCGGCGTCGCTAACTCGTTGCGGGACATTGGTACCGGGAGAGGGACTCGAACCCCCACGGGCCGAAGCCCAGCGGATTTTAAGTCCGCTGCGTCTGACCAGTTCCGCCATCCCGGCACCACGCACTCGCCATGCGCCCGCGCACGTCACGCCCGCACGCGCACGCCTTCCCCCGCCGGATGCACGAACGCCCGGAGTCTCGTGCGAGACCCCGGGCGTTCGCGATCGTCCGCGGTGTGTCAGTGCCCGTGGCCGCTGCCGCCGGCTAAGGCCTCGGTCACCTGCACGGTCGGGTACTTGCTGAGGAAGCCCTGCACGCACCAGCCGAACAGGCCCAGGAAGCCGATCGTCACGCCCATCTCGGCGGGGCCGATCCACACCTCGTTCGGATTCAGCGACGGCATCACCAGCACGTGGCGCTCGAGCCACATGCCCGCCATCACCAGGATCGAGAACGCACCGAGCAGCATGGGGTTCGTCTTCGAGGTCTTGTTGAGCATGCCCAGGAACGGGATCGCGAACACCATCGCGAACACCGTGAAACCGAGCGGACGCCACGGGTTCTCCATGCGCAGGAACACCCACCACGTCTCTTCGGGCAGGTTCGCGTACCAGATCGGCAGGTACTGCGACCAGAACAGGTAGCCCCAGAACACGGCCCACGCGAACACCAGCTTGCCGATGTCCCAGAACATGTTCGACGTGATGTAGCTCTCGAGCCGGTACTTCGTGCGCAGCTGCGTGGCGAGGAACGCGACCATGCACAGGCTCGTCAGGAACGCGCCCGCGTAGCAGAACCAGCCGAACAGGCCGCTCGTCCAGTTCGGGGTCAGCTCCATGATGAAGTCCCACGCCATCACGGTGTAGAACACCACGAACGACAGCGCGATCTGCGGCGCGAGGTGCGACGCCTCGTGCGAGTACCACCTGCGCTCGGCCTCGTCGCCCTTCCAGCCGCTCGTCAGCTTGTCGTACTCGCTCTTGAGCTCGGAGGGCACGTGCGGCTTGAGCAGCGCGGCGTCCATGCGCAGCGACGCGCGCACGAGCTTGGTCGCCAGCCACCAGAACAGCAGCAGGCCGCCGAGCGTGCGGGCCACCAGGAACGGCACGTTCAGGAACGGCGCCTGGCGGGCCTCCACGTGGTGCGTCCACGGCAGGTAGGTCCAGATGCCGCCGGCCAGCAGCACCACCATGGTGCCGATGCCCACGGGCAGGTAGGCGGAGAACGACTCGCCGAGCCGCAGCATCGGGCCACCCCAGCGGCCGTTCGTCAGCCGGATCGCGGCGGCCAGCGTGACGCCGCCCATCGCGATGCCGAGCCAGTAGAGCGTGTTGATGGCCCACGAGCCCCACGCGCGCAGCGGGTTCGTCATGAGCAGGAACGCGAACGACACCACGCCCACCAGGAAGCACGCCATCCAGATCTGGCGCTTCCGGGCGTTCGGCCGGACGGGCAGCTTGCCGGCGATGTCCTTGAGTACGGCCTCGTGCGTTGCGCTCATCGCGGACTCGTTCTCTGCTGCTCGCGGATGTAGTTGAGGATGTCCCACGCGTCGTGCGAGGACACCGCGTTGCCGTAGCTCGGCATCACCACGCCACCGTGGCGCATGTACTGGTAGATGTAGCCGTCCTTGCGCTCGCGCGTCATCTGCGCGAGCAGGTCGGGCGGCGGCATGAACGACGCGGCCACCGGGCCGTCCCCGGCCATCGTCCGGCCGTGGCACGGGGTGCACACGCGGTGGAACAGCGAGTCGCCGCGCACCACGGACTCCGGGGTGGGCGGAATCGGGTTCACCAGCTTCGCGGCGGAAAGGTCGTACGGCGCCTCGTCCACGTACATGTCGCGGCCCACGGTGGGCACGGCGAGCGAGTCCGGCGAACGGTAGGCGGACTTCCAGTTGGCGAGCGGGTCGCCGCGCTGCGGGTCGATCACGATCGTCTGGCGCATGTCCCGGAGCGGGAAGTACGCCAGGTGCGTGAGCGACTGCTTGAGATCGGCGCAGCCCTGCTGCACCGAGATGCTGAGCGTGGCGAGGAACGCCGCCAGCGTGACCCACCTAAGCGCCATGGACGTGCACCTCTTCGGCTCCGTGGCCCTTCATCATGGACTCGACGCGAGCCCGGTCGTCCTTGCCGCACGGCACCCAGATGCCGATGCGGTCCTCCTGGAAGCGCGGATCGTACGGCGCCACGGGCCTCACCTCGGGCAGGCGCGCCAGCGCGAGCATGCCGAGCAGCGTGGCGAGCCCGGCGAGCAGGATCATCGACTCGTAGCCGATCACCACGAAGCCCGGGATCGAGACCAGCTCCTTGCCGCCGGTCACGAGCGGGTACGACAGCACCGTGTAGATCGCCAGCGCGAAGCCGCCCGTGCAGCCCAGGAGGCCGCCGGTGAACGTGACCCAGCGCACCAGCGAGGGGCCCTGCTCCATGGCGTGCTCGATGTCGTGGTACGGCACCGGCGAGTACACGTGCATGCGCTTGCCGAAGCCCGCCCCGCGCAGCGCCTTCACGGCGTCGCAGGCGTCGTCCACGTACTGGTAGATGCCCATGACGCCGTCGAACCGGGGCGCCGGGGGCGTCAGCAACTTCGTGATCATGCCCAGCATCAGTGCTTCCTCCGCATCGGCGGCGGCAGCGTTTCCTTGATCTCGGCGATCGAGAAAGCGGGCAGCGCCTTGATGAAGATGAGGAAGAACATGAAGAACCACGCGAACGAGCCCACGATCAGCGCGACTTCCGTCCACGCCATCTTGTACGGGTACCAGTTCGCGGGATTGAACGAGCGATAGAGCGTGGTCACGATGATCGTGAAGCGCTCGAACCACATGCCGATGTTCACGAAGATGCACAGGATGAACATCGCGAGCATGTTCCGGCGGACCGGCTTGAACCACAGGACGAGCGGAATGATCACGTTGCACGTGGCCATGATCCAGAACGCCCACCAGTAGTGGCCGAACGCGCGCGAGAAGAACAGGTCGCGCTCGAACTTGTTCGGCCCGATCCACGCCATGAAGATCTCGGTCAGGTACGAGTACCCGACCATCGTGCTCGTCAGCAGCACGAGCTTCGCGAGCTTCTCCATGTGGTCGAGCGTCACGATGTGCTCGAGCTTGAAGATCTTGCGGATCGGGATCAGAAGGTTGATCACCATCGCCACGCCCGAGAAGATCGCGCCGGCCACGAAGTAGGGCGCGAACAGCGTGGAGTGCCAGCCGGGGTTCAGCGCCATCGCGAAGTCCCACGACACGACGCTGTGCACCGAGAACACCAGCGGCGTCGCGAGCGCGGCGAAGAACAGGTACGCGCCGTAGTAGTGCTTCCACTGGTAGTTCGCGCCGCTCCAGCCGAACGACAGGATCGTGTAGAGCAGCTTCATCAGCGGGTGCTTCGTGCGGTCGCGCAGGGCCGCGACGTCGGGGATCAGGCCCACCAGGAAGAAGATGCTCGAAACGGTCAGGTACGTGTTCACGGCGAACACGTCCCACTCGAGCGGCGAGCGGAAGTTCGCCCAGATCTGGCGCTGGTTCGGGTACGGAAACAGCCAGTAGTCGAACCACGGGCGGCCGGTGTGGATGGCCGGGAACATCGCGGCCGTCAGCACGCCGAACACGGTCATCGCCTCGGCCACGCGGTAGACGGCGCGCCGGAAGTGCGAGCGGAACAGGAACAGCACGGCCGACACGAGCGTGCCGCAGTGCGCGATGCCGACCCAGAACACGAAGTTCGTGATGTCGACGGCCCACATGACCGGCCGCATGAAGCCCGACGTGCCCCAGCCCTGCACGATCAGGTTGCGGACCGCGGCCAGCGCCACGGCGAGCACCGCCAGGTCGAGCAGGAACACCGCCCACCAGATCTTGCCCGGCAGGCCGATGATCCCGAGCACGTCGTCGTTCAGCGACTTCGCCGTGATCGGGCGGTGCTCGGCAGGGTCGCCGCCGTGGCCCACGGATTCCACCGTCGTCGTCGTCACGCGTGCGCCTCGTTGGCCAGGGTGTCGCGCGTCACCCGCTGCAGGTACGTCACGCCCGGCTTGGTGTTGAGTTCCTCGAGCACCCAGTACTTGCGCTCGCCGTACGACTTCTGGTGCACGGCGCTCTCGGCGTCGAGCAGGTCACCGAACGTGATCGCCTGCGTCGGGCACGACTGCTCGCACGCCGTCTGGATCTCGCGGTCGCGCAGCGGCCGGTTCTCGTCGCGGGCGTTGCCCTTGCCCTCGAGAATGCGCTGGATGCACATCGTGCACTTCTCCATGACGCCCTTGGAGCGCACGGTCACGTCGGGATTGAGCTGCCAGTTGAGCGGTGCGGGGAACGCGAACGTCGGCTTCTCCGTGGCGGAGTAGTCGAAGAAGTTGAACGCGCGCACCTTGTACGGGCAGTTGTTGGAGCAGTACCGGGTGCCCACGCAGCGGTTGTACACCTGCGCGTTGAGCCCCTCGGGATTGTGGTAGGTCGCGTACACGGGGCACACGATCTCGCACGGCGCGTCGCTGCAGTGCTGGCACATCATCGGCGTCAGCCGCACGTCGATCGCACCCGGCGCCACGCGCTCCTCGAAGCGGTCGATGCGGATCCACGCCATGTCGCGGCCGCGCATCACCAGGTCGGGGCCGACCACCGGCACGTTGTTCTCGGCGTAGCACGCCACGACGCACGCCGCGCAGGCGGTGCAGGCGTTCAGGTCGATCGCCATCGCCCAGCGGTGCTTCGCGTTCTTGTAGCTGCCGACGTCCACCGGGTTGCGGCGCGGGCCGCGCACCGGGTGCAGCGGCGCGGCGCTCACGGAGTGCGCCGGCGGCACGTAGCCGTTCGGACGCTGCAGCGGCTCGGTGTGCTCGCCCGGGCGCGTCATGGAGCCGTCGACGCCCACGTGCACGCCTTCGCCGGCGGCGAAGTGCCCCGGCATCTGGAAGCCGCGCTCCTTGCCGTGCGCCTGCTCGGGGCCGGTCTCGGGCTCGCCCTTGAGCAGGTCGACGAGCGGGATGATCTGCGCGATCTCGCGCCCGTGCAGCCCCATCTCGAGCTGCGTCCGCGCGAGCGCCGCGGCCTTGCTGCCGCGAGAGAGCCGGGCACGCACGCCGTGGTACGCGAGCGCACCGGAGGCCGCGTCCATGCCGTCGCTCAGCAGCGTCACCGGGTTCACGCCGCGTCCGCGCGCGTAGCGCCCGTACGCCGTGTGGCCCTGGCCCAGCGCGATCGCGATGGTGTCCTTGCGCACGCCGCCGTACACGTAGGCCGGCAGCTCGGCCGAGCCGGCGGCGGTCGTGACCTTGACCGGGTCACCCGACGACACGCCGAGCGTCTGCGCGGTCTCGGGGTGCACCTCCACCCACGAGCCCCACGCGGCCTTGCTCACCATGTCGGGCAGTTCCTGCAGCCAGCTCTTGTTCGCGCCGCGGCCGTCGTGGAAGTTGTTGCTCGGGCGGACGATCAGGCTCAGGTCGCCGTCCCCGCGCACGGACGACACCGCGAACGCGGGCGCGCCCTGCCAGCTCACCGCCGGCGACGGCACGTCGTCCCACACGCCGCCCTGCTTGAGCGTGTCGCCCCAGAAGGTCTCCCAGTCGCGGCCCGCGCCGTAGCGCGCGAGCATCGGCCGCCACTGCATCGAGAGGTAGTCGGCCCACGTCGCGGCCAGCACCAGCGGCAGCGCGGCCGCCGTGCCGAGCGCGATGAACACGTCGCCCGCGGAGCGGGCGTCGAACATCGGCACCGGCTTCATGGTGGGCTGCTGCAGCGAGTGCACGCCGCGCACGGTTTCGGCGTCGCCGATCGTCTCGAGCGCGTGCGTGGCCGGCAGCAGCACGTCGCACGCCTCGGCGGTCTCGTCGAGGTGCGTGGCGATCGCCACCTTGTACGGCACCTTCGCGAGCCCCTCGGCGAAGCCCGACCACGCGGGCAGCGCGTACACCGGGTTCGTGCCGTGCACCAGCACGACGTCGAACGCGCCCTGCGCCATCTGGCCGGCGAACTCGCGCACCTGCGCGAACGAGGCGACCGCGTCGAAGTTGAGCGTGCGGTCGAAGCGCAGCGTCTGGCCGACGTTGCCCGCGATCCAGTTGAGCAGGTTCGTGGCCGCGACCAGCGCGGTGCCGTGATCGCCCTGCGTGGAGATGCCGCCGGCGATCGCGAGCGTCGGCGAGGTCTTCGCGAACAGTCGCGCCAGGCGCTGCACCGTCTCGGCCGGCACGCCGGTCTGCTGCGAGACCGCCTCGGGCGTGTACGCGGCGACGAGGCCGGCCAGGCCCTGGCCCTGCCGCGCCAGCCCTTCCGCCAGGATCACGTGCGCCATGCCGAGCGCGAGCGCGGCCTCGGTACCCGGGGTGGGCGCCACCCATTCGTCGGCGTTGCAGCCCGTGGACGAGAGCCGCGGCTCCACCGTCACGAACCAGCCGGCGCCGTCGTCCTTCTTCGCGCGCATCGCGGCGAAGCCGCGCGCCTGCTCGACCGGCCGGCCGAACGTCTCCAGGAAGTCCGCGCCGAACGAAATCACCCCGCGCGCCTTCGACAGGTCGTACACCGGGATCTCGGCGCGCCCGAAGTTGGCGCGGTTCGCCTCGCGCACGCTCTCGTACGCGAACGCTTCGGTGACCAGGTGCCGGCCGCGGGCCGCGGTCACCCACTCGCCGACCAGGCGGTGCAGCGAGCCGGTCTCGTTGCCCGTGACCACCGCCACCTTCGGACCGGCAGCCTTCAGCTTCTCGCCGACCGCGGCGATCGCCTCGTCCCAGGTCGCCTTCTTCCACGCGCCACCCGACTTGATCATCGGCGTCGCGATGCGATCCGGGTCGTACAGGCCCTGCAGGCCCGCCTGGCCGCGGGCGCACAGGCCGCCCTGGCCGACCGGGTGGAGCGGATTGCCCTCGACCTTGATCGCGCGGCCTTCGCGCGTGCGCACCACGGTGCCGCAACCCACCGGGCACTCGCGGCAGGTGGAGGCATAGAAGTACGGCACGCCCGGCAGGATGTCCTGCGGGGCGACGAGGAACGGGATCAGCTTGTCCGCGGGGGGCTTGGCGCAGCCCGCGGCGGTGCCGGCGACGCCGACACCCACGAGCTTCAGAAAATCGCGGCGGTTGAAGACGGTCGGATCCGACATGCGTCCTCTAGTGGTGGCAGACCAGGCAGTCCATGCTGGTGGGGAACTTCGGATCCTCCAGCCTCTGGCGGTGACAGGACACGCACCAGCCCATCTTGAGCGAGTTGTACTGGTAGACGACCGCCATCTCCTGGACCGGACCGTGGCACTCCTGGCAGGCCACGCCCGCCTTCACGTGCCGCTTGTGATTGAACTTCACGTGGTCGGGCAGGTAGTGGACCTTCACCCACGGGATCTGCTCACCGCGGTCCCAGAAGCCGGTGAGCTTCTGGATCTCGGGGCGGTCGGCCACGGCGATCTTGTGGCACCCCATGCAGGTGCTCATCGCCGGGATGTTCGCGAAGGCCGATTGCGTCGCCCCGTAGTGGCAGTAGCGGCAGTCCATCTGCAGCTTCCCAGCATGGATCTGGTGGCTGAAGTTGATGGGCTGCTTCGGACCCTTCTTGTCGCCGAGCTGCACGTTGAACGACTGGGTCCAGGCGACGGTCGCGGCTGCGAGTATGACGAGGGGAATGAGGAAGGCCAGAGTCCTTTTCATGGCGCGCGCACACTAAGGACGGGCCCAAATGCTGTCAACCTGTTTGTGAATCGCGTCACGAGACGCGAATGGCCGATCTTCGCGGCTTTCGCCGCGACACCCGCGTCATGGCCACGTCCAGCCGTCCGTCGCCGATCGGCGCGAGCCGACGCGCACGAAAACGCGACGCCCCGGACCGAAGCGACCGGTCCGGGGCGCATGCTCGACGAGCGGCGGGCCCGCGGCGGGAGCCGCCGGGCCGCACGCCGTCACTGAGTCATCGGCCTCCCGTTCGGAAGCGAACCCCAGCCCGCCTTGCTCTGGAGCCCGACGGTGTACTGCGAGAAGTGATGAAGCGGTGCGCTCACACGACCGGTCGCGGGATCGGCCACCGATCCCGGCACTTCCTCCCAGGTCTGCTCTTCCGGGTTCCACCAGTACACCACCGCCAGGGCGCGCTGCCCCGCCGGCAGTGCCGTGGCGTCCATCGTCAACGTCACCGGCTGCTCGAAACCGTTCAGGTCGATCGGCGTGATCCCGAGGTCGACCACGTTGTCCGCGCGGCTCCAGCGCATGGTCACCGTGCCGTTGTCGCGCAGCGCGCCCGCGGGCACGTCCACGCGCACACCGCCGCACGACACCGAGCCACCGAAGCTGGAGCTCACTTCGGCCGCGGTCTCCGCCACTTCGAGTCCCGGCCACAGGTCCGACCAGCTGCCGATGCCGTAGCGGCCCGGGGACGGAATCGGCGCCTGCAGCACCTCGGAATAGGTGAGCAGCTTCGATCCCGGCACCCGCGTCCACGTGTTGCCCTGGATCGAGCAGATCGTGTAGTTGCCCATGTCGCCGGCGAGGACCCCGGCGAGCGACGCGGTCAGCACGAGCGGCCGCGAGAGCGTCACGTTCGCCGGCGTGAACGACACGTCGAGCGTGCGATCGGCGGCGTTCACGCGCAGGTGCATCGTCGCGTCGCGGCCGAGCGCGCCCGCGGGCACCTGCACCATGTAGCCGTTCACCATCGCGAGCCCGCCGAGCGCCGCCAGGATCGGCACGTCGGCCGTGGAGTCGCTCACCGCGGGCAGGCCGCTCAGCGGGTCGCTGCCGCGGGGGAAGCCGGCGGCGCCCGTCGCGGGTGCGGTCGGCAGGGACGAGCAGCCGCCGGCGGCCAGGGCCCACACGACGACCGAACACGTCACTGCGCGCCAGATCCGCTGGTGCATGCAACCTCCACTGCGAGAGGGGCCGATGGGTGCACTGCCTTCACATGCCGAAAGGAGCAGGCCGCATGCCGGGCCCGTCAGGACCCGGCGATGCGCCGCCCGGGCGGGGCGTGCGAACCGGCGCGGAAGTGCACGCGGCCCATGCGCTTGGCGCGCATCGACGGTGCCGCGCGGCGGCGTCCGGCGCAGGCGCCCCGACCGCCCC
>JBGAMH010000198.1:0-8933 GCA_044223135.1 Candidatus Eiseniibacteriota bacterium
CACCGGGGCCACCGCGCCGTTCGCGTCGCGCTTCAGATCCACGGTCCCTCCACGTCGGCGCGCGGCGACTGGCCGCCGAACGACGGCGGCGTCCAGTGCGTGCCGTGCGCGTCGTCGGCGCCGCCGTGTCCCGGCAGCACCTTGCCCGGGTTCAGCCGGCGGTCCGGGTCGAACGCGCCGCGCACGCGGTCCATCACGGCGAGATCCTCGGGCGCGAACATCTCGGTCATCATCGGGCGCTTCTCGATGCCCACGCCGTGCTCGCCCGAGATCGTGCCGCCGAGCCGGATGCACATGCGCAGGATCTCGTGCGACACCTCGAGCGCGTCGAGCTGCTGCGCCGGGTTCGCCTTGTCGAACAGCACGTGCGGATGCAGGTTGCCGTCGCCCGCGTGGAACACGTTGCCCGCGCCGAGCCCGCGCTGGCCCGCGAGCCGGTACACGCCCGCGAGCGCTTCGGCGAGCCGCGTGCGCGGCACCACGCCGTCCATGATGTAGAAGCCGCTCATGCTGCGGCCGTAGGCGCCGAACGCCGACTTGCGCCCGCGCCACAGCGTGGCGCGCTCGGCCTCGTCCTTCGCCACGCGCGTGGTGCGCGCGCGGTGCTCGCGCGCGATCGCCGTGATGCGCTCCACCTGCGGCTCCAGGCTCACCGCCGGGCCGTCCACCTCGATCAGCAGCACCGCCGCCGCGTCGGTGGGCAGGCCGATCTGGATCCACGCTTCGACCAGCCCCACCGTGTGGCGGTCCATGATCTCCATGGTCGCGGGCACGATGCCGGCGGCGATCACGCGCGACACCGTGTTGCACGCGTCCTCCACCGCCAGGTAGTCGAAGAGCATCGTCTTCACCGCCTCGGGGCGCTGCACCAGCCGCACGCAGATCTCGGTGATGATCGCCGTCGTGCCCTCGCTGCCGATGACGAGCGACGCGAGGTCGAAGTCGGGCGCGTCGGGCGCCTCGCCCCCCAGCCTCACGATCGAACCGTCCTCGAGCACCGCCGTGAGCCCCAGGATGTGGTTGTACGTGACGCCGTGCTTCAGGCAGTGCGGGCCGCCCGCGTTCGTGGCCACGTTGCCGCCGATCGTGCTCACCTGCTGCGACGCCGGGTCGGGCGCGAAGTACAGCCCGCTGCCCGCCAGGCGGTTCGACAGCCACAGGTTCACGTGGCCCGCCTCCACCCACGCGAACAACCGCTCCTCGTCCACGGCGATCAGCCGGTCCATCCGGTTCAGGCTCAGCGACAGGCCGCCCTGCTCGGTGGTGCAGCCGCCCGACAGGCCCGTGCCCGCGCCGCGGGCCACGATCGGCAGCCCGTGCTCGCGCGCCCACCGCACGACCGCCGCCAGCTCCTCGGTGGTGCGCGGCAGCGCGATCACGTCGGGCGGGCGGTGCTCGCGGGTCAGCGCGTCGGCTTCGTAGGTGAAGCGCGCCGCGCGGGAATCCAGCACGCCGGACTCGCCGACGATCGCGCGCAGCGACTGGAGTGCGGTGGGAGAGAGCGACATGCGGCGGAAGGTAGCCCCGCGGGAGCGCCGGCGCCACGTCGCCGGGCCTCGCCGGGCGTGTCGCGCGCGGGCTTGCGATCGCGCGTCCAGCGTTGACACGCGCCCGGCCCGCCCCGCACGCTTTGCACGTCCCGACCTCGCCACGGCCGCGTGGACCACCCGTTCCCTCGATTCCCCCATGCTCCGCATCCCCCGATCGAACGACTCCCGCGTCCGTCGCTCGCGTCGCACCGTGCCCCCGTGGGCCGTGCTCGCGCTCGCGGTGCTCGCGTGCGCCTCGTTCGCGGTCCGCCGTGCGGACGCCGGCTGGCCGAGCCAGCCGAACGTGAACCTGTCCGTATGCACCGCGCCCGGGGCCCAGTCGTTCCGGCACGCGGTGTCCGACGGCAACGCCGGGATGATCGTGGCGTGGGTCGACACGCGCTCCGACAGCGCCGACCTCTACGCGCAGCGCGTGAGCGGCGACGGCGCCCTGCTGTGGGAGTGGAATGGCCGGATCGTGTGCGGCGCGCCCGGCGACCAGGACCAGCCCTCGATCGCGTCCGACGGCGCCGGCGGCTGCGTGGTGGTGTGGCGCGACTTCCGCAACGGACCCGTGGGTGACGTGTGGGCGCAGCGGTTGAGCGCGACCGGCACACCGCTGTGGGCCGTGAACGGCGTGCCCGTGTGCACGGCGCCGGGCGACCAGTCGAATCCGGTCGCGGTGTCCGACGGCTTCGGCGGCACGCTGATCGCGTGGGAGGACGGCCGCTCCGGCCTCGTGGCTTTCGCCCAGCGACTCGACGCGCAGGGCGCTCCGCGCTGGTTCGCGAACGGCGTGCGGCTCACGCCCGGCGCGTCGCTCACGCAGTTCGACATGGCCGTCGCGCCCGACGGCGAGGGCGGCGCGATCGTCGGCTGGACGCAGTCCACGGGCTCCGGGCTCGACGTGGCCATGCAGCGCGTGAGCAACCTGGGCGCGCTGCTGTGGGGCAACACCGGCCTCGCGCCGTGCACGCCGGCGGGCGACCAGTTCCACCTGCGGCTCGTGTCGGACGCCGCGCTCGGCGCGGTGGTGACGTGGGAAGACCATCGCACGGGCGACGGGCGCATCCGCGCGCAGCGCGTGGGGCCGTGGACCACGCTGTTCTGGGGCGTGGACGGCGTGGAGGCGGGCCCCGGTTCGGGCGATCAGCTCGATCCCGCGATCACCGCCGACGCCGCGGGCGGCGCGGTGATCGCGTGGTCGGACCTGCGCGGCGCCACGTCGGACGTGTGGGCGCAGCGCCTGCTCGCGAACGGCGCACGCGCCTGGGGTGCGGCCGGGCTCGCGGTGTGCACGCTCGCCGGTGAGCAGTTGTTTCCGGCGCTCGCGCCCGCCGCCCAGCGCGTGGCGGCGCGCCGGTGAGCACCGCCTCCGGCACCTGTGGGTGCAGCGCGTTTCGGGCAACGGCGCCACGCGCTGGGCGGCGGGCGGCGCGCCGGTGAGCACCGCCTCCGGCAGCCAGTACCAGCCCGCCATCGTCAGCGACGGCGACTCGGTGGGCGTGGTCGTATGGGTGGACCAGCGGACCGGCGGCAGCGACCTGTTCGCGCAGCGCGTGCCCGCGATCGTCACGCTGGACGCGCCGGTCGCGCCCGCGGCGGGGCTCGCGCTCGCGGCCGCGCCGAACCCTTCGCGCGCCGCGTGCGTGCTGCGCTTCACGCTGTCCGCCGCGCAGCACGTGCGGCTCGACGTGCTCGATGCCGGCGGCCGCCGCGTGCGCACGCTCGCCGACGAGAACCGCGCTCCGGGCGTGCACGCGCTGGCGTGGGACGGCCGCGACGACGCGGGTCGCGTGCTGCCCGCCGGCGCCTACTTTGCGCGGCTCGCGGGCGCGAACGGCGTGCGCACGGCGCGCATCGTGAGGCTGGGCGCGAACTGAAAACGCCCCGCGGCGACCGCGGGGCGTTCTCGTTGCTTCGGAAAGCGCGGCCGCGTCAGGCCTCGGCGTCCTCCGCCAAAGGCAGCCCGACCACGAACGACGTGCCCCGGCCCGGCCGGCTGCTCACGCGCACGTCGCCACCCGCGCGCCGCAGCAGCGTCTGCACCGTGGCGAGCCCGAGCCCGCGGCCGCCCGAGCGCGTGCTGAAGAACGGCTCGAAGATCCGCTCCAGCACCGACTCGTCCATGCCGTCGCCGTCGTCGCTCACCTCGACCACGCCGCGATCGCGCGCGCGCTGCGTGAGCAGCCGCACGTGTCCGCCGCGCTCGTTCAGCGCCTGCCACGCGTTCACCATCAGGTTGAGCGCGATCTGGCGCAGGTCGTCCTCGGCGATCGCGAGCGGCGGGAGCTCCGGGTCGAACGCCCGCTCGAACGCGACGCCCTTCGGCGCGCACGGCAGCAGGAGGTCCGCCAGCTCGCCGAGCACGGCGTTCGCGTCGCAGCGGTTGGGCCGCGCGTCGGGCGGGCGCGGCGACACCAGCCGTTCGGTGAGCGTGGCCGCGCGCTCGGCGGCACGCTGCACCATCTGCAGGTGCTCCTGTGCCTCGGGCACCGCGCCGATCAGCGACGACACGCGCATCCCGTGGCCGAGGATCGCCTGCAGAAGATTGCGGAGGTCGTGCGCCAGGCCGCGGGCTTCGAGCGAGTCCAGCGTGGGCATGGTGGCTTCGAACGCCCGCAGTGCGGCGACGGCGCGGTCACGTTCGAATCGGGCGCGTTCGAGATCCTGCCGGATCGCACGCAGGTCGCGGTCCGCAGGTTTGCTGCGCGCATCGCGGGTGCATCCTGCACCCTCGACGATCACGTCGGATTCCGGGTCCGGGGAGGGCGCGGAAAGGGCGGGCCGCTTCTGCGAGCCCGTGGTTCTGGGCACTCGTTTCTCCGAGAACGGGGGAATGGGCGGCCGACCCGGGCAGGTGGGGCCACCCGGCTCGTACCGGTTTCTCGAGGGGTGTGCACAGAGGAGCACAACCGTTTCCGTCCGATCAAGGATTTATTGCTCTATGCGGGAATGTGGCTCCGAGCGCTCCCACGGAACTGGTATCCGGACAGGGACCGCTCCGAGCCAAGTACAAAGTTTGCAGCGAGTTCGTGCGGTTCGCGAGCGAAGTGGGCCGACCGCGGTCGGCCCCGAGGCGGGTCGCCGGGACTACAGGCCGCGCGCGGCGGCGAGTGTCGCGATGGCGTCGTCGACCTGCCGCCAGCCGATCGGCAGCAGGAAGCCGCCCGCGCGTCCGAACGACTTCGCGCCGAGCACGAAGAAGCCGGGCTCGCCCGTGCGCAGGCGCTCCGGCGCGTCGGCGGGCAACTCGCCGCGCCACGCGCTCGACAGCGCGCGCACGGCGCCGGTGCGCGTGCAGGTGCGCACGCGCAGCTCGCCGTGGAGCGCGCCGTCCGCCTGGAAGCCGGCGTTCACCACCACCTCGTCGACTTCCTCCTGCCGGATCGCGTCGCCCACGCGCAGCGCGGCGCGGTAGCGGTGCGTGGCGGAGTTGTACTCGAGGCCTTCGAGCATCGCGCCGCCGATCCACGTCACCGGCCCGTCGGCTGCCGTCGTGTGCGCACGCGCGCGCATGAACAGCGCCGCGCGCGGTGCGAGCGGATCGTCGGCCGCTTCACCCGCGAAGCGCGTGGCGTCGCCGCGCGTGACCCACAGCACCGTGGTGCCCGGTACATCCGCAGCGAGCGCGACCAGCGCGTCCACGGTGGTGGCCGCGCTGGCGCCGCCGCCGATCACCAGCGTGCGCCGACCCGCGTGTCGCGCGCGCCGAAGCCCGGCCACGTCGTCGGGGTGGTACACCAGCTGTGGCGCCAGGTACGACTCGCCGCGTGCGGGCACGCCGCCGTCGCCCGCGCGCAGCGGCGCGCCGTACGTGCCGGAGGCATCGATCACGGCGAACGCGTGCAGCAGGTTCTCGCGGCCGCCGGCGTCGCGCACGAGCAGCCGGAACGGGCGCTGGTCGCGGGCGTCGTCGCGCTCCGCGTCGTGTCGCAGCGCGCCCGTCCGGCCGATGCTCACCACCTGCGCCGACGTGTGCACGCGGTCCTTGAGCTCGGGCAGCCGTGCGAGCGGTTGCAGCACGCGCTCGGCCAGTTCCGCGCCGGTCGGGCGGTCGTCCGCGGGCGGCGCCGCCCAGCCCGAGGCGGCGAGCCGCGCCGCCGTGCGCGGGCCCACGACGTCGCGCCACGTCGAGAACATGCGCACGTGGCCCCACGCCGACGGGTGCGCACCCACTTCGCCGCGCTCGAACACGTGCACGTCGAAGCCCCGGTCGAGAGCGGCGCACGCGGCTTCGAGCCCCACGGGGCCGGCGCCGACGATGGCGAGGGTGTTGCGGGCGGGCTGCGGCATGAGCGCGGGATCTCCGGACACGGGGAATGGAAAGGGTCCGGCACGCTAGGGGATGCGGGACCGTCGCGCAACGCCGTCGCAGTCCGCGGTATCGCGGGCGAGCACGCGGTTTCAGGAGGCGGGCGAGTCCTTCGCGAGCGCTTCGATCATCTTCTCCCGGCGCGCGACGAACGACTCGCCCGCGCGATCGAGCGACCGCCACCACAGGAAGACGGCGAACGCCGCCTCGAGCGCCAGCAGCAGCGCGGCCAGCGCGTCGCCGGCGCCGCCGGGCACGAACCAGCGCGCGAGGAACGCGGTGCCCCCGAGCAGCGCCGCCGCGACGAGCGTGACCGCGAGCGACGACCACGTGGCCTGCCAGCTCACGTTGCGGCGGCTGCCCCAGCCCTCGGTCACGCGCACGGGCCAGCGGATCGAGAAGTCGTTGCCGGTCGCCAGCAGCACGGCCAGCATCGCGACGGTCGCGAAGCCCCACGACGGCAGCTGCGACGGCGTGAACCCGCTGCGCAGCGCGGCGAACAGCGCGCCGAGCATCACGATCAGCAGCAGCGCTTCGAGCAGGAACGTGATGTTGCGCGCCAGCACCACGTCGCGCGCGCGCACGGGCAGCAGGTGCAGCGTGCGGATGCCCGGGCCGTAGTGCGCGAACAGCATCAGCGACACCTGCGCGAGCGTGGTGGTGCTCATCACCGCCGCGAACAGCGGCGCCTTGCCCGAGGTGGCCGGGTGGACGACGTAGAACGCGCTGATCAGCAGCGGCGTCAGCACCACCCACAGCAGGCCGCGCGGCGAGCGCGCCTGCACCAGGAGGTCGAAGCGCACGAGGTTCGCGAGGCGCGCCGGCATGAGCGCGGCGAACGCGTGGATCGCGCCGGTCGTGCGCGAGTGGCCGCCGTCGGCCGCCGGCGGCGCCACCGCGCCGCGCGCGATCACGCGCGAGCCCACCAGCACGAGCGCCGCGATCATCGCCAGACTCGCGAGCAGCCCGAACGCCGCCGCGCGCCAGCCGCCGCCGAGCGGCGCCGCGGCGACCGCCGCGGGTGCGCCGATCGTGGGCCAGCGCGCGAGCCACTCCGACGCGCGCAGCATCGCGGGCACCGTGGCCACGCGGTGCGCGAGCGCGGGCGTGATCCGGTCTCGACGAGCGCGCTGTAGCTCCACGACACGCCGAGGAACACCAGCGCCAGCAGCAGGCGCGAGAGCATGCGCATCCACTCGGTGCGCAGCAGCCGCTCGAGCACCGCCACCAGCAGCTGCAGCGCGGTCACCGTGAGCGCCATCGACAGCGCCGCGCCGAGCAGCGCGAAACCGCCGGCCAGCGCGCCGTGTTGCGCGAACGCGGCCACCACGAGCGCCGCCACCGGCACCACGAGCACGATCGTGGCGGGCTCCAGCACCGCCGCCGCCGCGTTGAACGCGAACAGGTGCGAGGGTCGCACGGGGTATCGCAGCAGCTCGCGCGGCGTCAGCGCCTGCCCGGCCGACGCGGCGAGCACGGCCGCCGACACCCACGCGCTCTGCACCAGCCCCAGCACGAGCGCGAACGCGCTTCCGCGCAGCTCGCGCACCGCCCACCACGCGCCCATCGAGCCGGCGAACCACACGGGCCAGAACAGCAGCAGCAGCCCGAGCGGCGCCACGATCGCCACCCAGCGCCCGGTCGACGTGAGCGACCGCCACCACAGCCGGAGGCGCAGCCACAGCAGCAGCCGCAGCAGGCTCACCGCGACTCCCCGGTGAGCCAGTCGAGCGCCGCGCGCGGGCGCACCTCGCCGCCCACCGCGGCCAGGAACACCTGCTCCAGCGTCTGCGACGTGTCGCCGTCGCCGCGTCGCAGCGTGTCGAGTGCGCCCTCGGCCACGAGCCGGCCCGCGGCGATGATGCCCACGTGCGTGCACAGCCGCTCCACCACCTCGAGCACGTGCGAGGTCAGGAACACGGTCACGCGCGCCTCGCGCACCAGCCGCTGCAGCAGCTCGCGGATCTCGACCGTGGCCACCGCGTCGATGCCTTCGAACGGCTCGTCCAGGAACAGCACGCGCGGCCGGTGGATCAGCGCGCAGGCGAGCGCCAGCTTCTTGCGCATGCCGTGCGAGTAGCCCACCACCTGCTTCGCGCCGTCGGCCGCGAGCCCCATGGCCACCAGCAGTTCGTCGGCGCGCTCGCGCGCCACCGCCGGCGGCAGGCCGTGCACCTCGGCCACGAAGCGCAGGTGCTCCGCGCCGGTCAGGCGTTCGAACAGGTGCAGGCCGTCGGGCACCACGCCGATCACGCGCTTCACGGCGAGCGGGTCGCGCGCCACGTCGAAGCCCGCCACGCGCGCCTCGCCCGCGTCGGGCGCGAGCAGGCCCGTGAGCATGTTGATGGTCGTGGACTTGCCGGCGCCGTTCGGGCCGAGGAAGCCGTAGAACGATCCCTCCGGCACGCGCAGCGTGAGCGTGTCCACCGCGAGCTTGCCCGCGAACGCGCGCGACAGGCCGCTCGTTTCGATCGCCAGCGTCGGGCCCGCGGCTTCGCCGGCGGCGGGCGGCGGCGCGCTCACTTCGGTGCCCCGGGCTCGCGCTTGTCGCGCGTGGCGAGCCACACCGCCGCGGTCCACGTGGGCACGAGGTTCAGGCCCGGCACCAGCTCGGCGAGCACGGTGGGCACGAACGACCAGTGGAAGCCGCACAGCCACACCATGGCGATGGCGATGCCGATGTCGAGCGCGTCGTTGAAGGGCGAGGCCGCGCCCTGGAAGAAGAACGGGAACGCCACCCACTGCACGAAGTCCGCGGCCATCGCCAGCACCCACGCGGCCTTGTGCACGCGACGGCGCGACGGCGGCCCCGACGGCGTGGCCGTGGCGGGCGGCGGCGGCGCGTCGGCCGCCTGGCGCTCGCGCCGTTCGGCGGCGGGCGAGGAGACCTCGGCGTCGATGGCTTCGCTCGATCGGGGATCCTGCGTGGACATGCGTTCGCTCCGGTGTCGGGGGGCGGGTGCGCGCAGGATAGCGAAGCGCCGCGGCGCCGTCGCGGCGCGCCGGGCCGCGGTCAGTCGGGCAGCCGCAGCGTGGCGGTGATCGGCGCGTGGTCGCTGGCCGCCCCGGGGCCGTCGAGCCCCTGCACC
>JBGAMH010000199.1:0-9047 GCA_044223135.1 Candidatus Eiseniibacteriota bacterium
CCGCGGCGGCCTTCAGCGTGGAGCGCGACGCCGGCGCCTTGAGCTCGGCGTGGCACACCTGGCACGGCGTGGCGCGGTGCGCCCCCGTGAGCGGGAACACGCACGTGCGGTGCGCGATCTCGTCGTACGTCGAGGGCGAGAACGCGGCCATCGTGTGGCAGTCGCGGCACGCGCGCGGCGCGATCGACTTGCCGCCCGGCGCCGGGATCGGCTGCGTGAAGCGGCCCGCGTGCGGGTCGGCGTGGCAGTCGACGCACGCGGCGTGCGCGGGGCGCAGCGCGACGCGCGCGCGGCCGAGCGGCGCGGCGGCCGGGGTGCCCGCCGCGGCCTTCGCGTGGCACGTCTCGCAGGCGGCCTTCGCATGCGCGCCCTCGAGCGGGTAGGGGGACTTCTGGTGCAGCGCGGCCGTGTACGTGGTCTTGTCGAAACCCTTCAGGTCGTGACACGCGGCGCAGTCGGACGGCTGGCCCGACAGCGTGGCGAGCCCGCCGTGCGCGTCGGTGTGGCAGTCCATGCAGCGCGCGAACTTCGGCTTCGGCCCCCATGCCTTCTTCTCGTCGTGGCAGTTCGCGCACGCCACGGCCACGTGGGCGCCGCGCAACGGGTACTTCGTGAGGTCGTGGTTGAAGCCCGACGACTTGATCTGCTTGAAGCTCTCGGTGCCGTGGCACTTCGAGCACGCCGTGCCGAACCGCCCGGCGTGCGGGTCCTTGTGGCACGACGTGCACTCGGCGTGCGGCAGCGGCTTCCACTGCGCGAGCGGCTTGCCCTGCGCGTCCTTGCGGTCGTACGGCGGGCGCGCGTGGCACTTCAGGCACTCGACCTTCACGTGCGCGCCCGTGAGGGGATACGCGCTCTTCGCGTGGTCGAAGCCCGACGCCGGCTTCCACTCGGTCTGGTTGTGGCACTTCGTGCAGTCCGAGCCGAGCTGGTTGCGGTGCGGGTCGGCGTGGCACGTGGCGCACGGCCGGTCGAGACCCAGGAAGCTGGCCGAGCGGTCCTTGCGCTTGATCTTCGCGGCGATCGGAGACTTCTGGTTCTTCGGCTGGTGGCAGTCGAGGCACTTCGCCTGCGCGTGCTTGCCCTGCAGTTCCCAGCCCGCGCGCTTGTGGTCGAAGCGCTCCGGCGAACCGCCGTCCCACTCGATCATCCGGAAGTTGCGCCCGCCGTGGTCCGGGTGGCACTTCGAACACGGCTGCGTCTGCGCCGGGTGGAAGCCGCGCCGGATCGCCTTCATGGCGGCGATCTCGTCGTGACAGGCGAGGCAGCGCTGGTCCATCGCGGAGGCCGACTTGTCGCCCTGCGCGTGGCAGCGGAAGCACTGCGTGGGCGAATCGAGCGTCGCGTGCACGCGGGCGAGCGGACCCGGCGACATCTGCGCGCGCGCCGTGCTCACGCCCACCACCAGCGCGAGCAGTGCGCCGACCCACGCGCCGGCGCGGCCGGGGCGAGATCCGCGCCCGGTGCGCCGCGCCGGAACCGGCGGCGTGTCGCCGTCACGCGTGCGCGGAACCCGCACCCGATCCCTCGCCCGTCTCGATCGCCACTTCCTTGCGCACGATCCGCACGCCCATCCGTTCCAGGAACGGATACGGCGCCTCGCCGCCGACGCGCACCACCACGAAGTCGTTCGGCAGCAGCCGCAGCGTGCCCTCGTGCTCCAGCACCACCACGTCGCGCCGGATCTCCTTCACCTGGCTCTCCAGCAGCAGCTCCACCTTGCCGGCGGTCACGGCGGCGTCGATCTTGGTGCGGTTGCGCTCCTTCGCCTTGTCGAACGACGAGCCACGGTAGGACAGCGTGACCGTGGTGCCCTCCTGGTTCGCGAGCCCGAGCGCGGACTCCAGCGCGCTGTCGCCGCCGCCCACCACCAGCATGCGCTGGCCCTCGAACGCCTCCATCTCGACGATGTCGTAGAACACCTTGTCGAGCTGCTCGCCGGGAACGCCGAGCTTGCGCGGCGTGCCGCGGCGGCCCATCGCCAGCACCACGCGGCGCGCGCGGTGCTCGCCCTTGACGGTGGTCACCCGGAACACGCCGCCGTCCTTCGCCACGGCCGTCACGCGCTCCTCCGTGTTCACCTTCAGTCCGCTCTTGTCGATCACGTTCTGCCACACCGCGATCAGCTCCTCCTTGGAGGAGTCGGCCACCCACAGGTTGCCGTACAGCGGCGTGCGCACGGGCTCGGCCAGCAGCAGCTTCTGGCGCGGGTACTTGGCGATCGTGTCGATCAGCGTGCCCTGCTCCAGCACCACGTACGTGAGTCCCTGCTTGAGTGCTTCGAGTGCCGCGGACAGGCCGGCGGGCCCCGAGCCGACCACGATCACGTCCACGATGCCGTCGTCCGACCGGCCGCGGAACGGGTCGATCAGCAGCGACTTCGAGACGTGCTCCATCGCCAGCCGGCCTTCGTTGACCGCGTTCTTGATGAGCCCGCGGCCACCCAGCTCGCCCACGATGTACAGCCCCGGCACGTTGCTCTGGAAGTTGACGTCCAGTTCGGGCACTTCCATCTGCTGCACGGCGGCGCCGCTCGTGACCACGATGCCGTTGACCGGGCACGCGGTGGCGCACGAGCCGTGGCCCTTGCACAGGTCCAGGTTCACGATCGCGAGCTTGTTCACCAGCGTGATCGCGCCGGGCTCCGGGCAGGCGTCCACGCACGTGCCGCATCCCACGCACACGTCGGAGCGCACCAGCGCGTGCTTCGGGCCGTCGGCGGCGCCGGCGTCGGCGCGGGCGAGCGGCGCGGACACGATCTCGAACGCCTGCAGCGGCGCCTGGCACGACGGGCAGAAGTCCTCGCCCTTCGGCACGGGCTTGTGGCAGCGCGGGCAGGGCTTCGTCTCGCGCGGCACGGCGACGCCCTTCGACTGGCCGCGCACGTGGAACCACGCGAACAGTCCGGTGACCAGGACGAAGCCCAGCAGCGTGAGCAGCGCGTTCACGGCAGGCTCACCGCGCCCACGACGAGCGCCACGATCACGTGCGCGAGCACGGCGAGCAGCGCCGTGATGGCGAACGGTCGGTGCGCCACGTGCCACCAGCCGAACAGCTTCCGCACGGCGCCGAGCATGCGCACCTGCTGCGAGAGCGCCAGCTCCTGGTGCGCCAGCCGCAGCGTCTCGCGCAGCTCCTTCGGGTCCAGCGCGCGCACGCCGGGGCGGGGGCGCGACCATTCGCGCCGCAGCTGGCCCATCAGCTTCGCCCGGTGCCAGTCGTCCTTCGCCATGCGCAGGATCGTGCGCAGCGGGTCGAGCCCTTCGTACGACGCTGCGTCCACCGCGAGCATCTGCTCCACCGCGTGCGGCTCGAGCCCGGTCGCCGCGCCGATGCGCGTGAGCAGCGAGCGTCGCTCGCCGGTCACTTCGTCGAGCGACATCTCCAGGCCGTTCACCTGCCGCGGGATGTGCGTGTACAGGTAGCGCCCCACGATGCCCGACAGCGACACCACGAACATGCTCAGGTAGCCGAGCCCGATGAAGCCGTCGAACCGCCAGCCGGCGTGCACCGCCGCGACCAGCGGCACGAGCAGTCCCGCCACCACGTGCACGCGCATCCACGAGCCCACCGCCCCGGTCCACGCGAGCCACTTGACCGACTTGCGGATGGCGTACAGCCACAGGAACAGGAACAGCGCGAGCGCCGTGATGCCGAGTCCGAGCCCGACCGGGCCCGAGGGCCGGAGCAGCGCGTGCAGCGGATGGCGCAGGCGGGCGCCGAAGGGGATGGAGTAATAGGTCCAGCCCCACACCGTGATCGCGACCGGGATCGCGAGCAGCAGCACCATCGCGACCCGGTCGTCGGGCGCCTTGCGCGCCGCGACGGGCGGCGCGGCCGCGGGGGCCCGGGCCGCCGCGGCCACGGGCCGGGGCGGATCGGGCACGTTGGATTCTGCACGAGCGACCGCAGGGGACATGCGATCTCGCACTCCTTCGTGGTTTCGGGTTGTCCTGCCCCAGGGACCCCCCTCGAAAGGAGAGGGGCCCGGTCGGGCCGGGTACGGCGATCGGGACTTCGCCATGCCGTGCAGCCGCTTGGCGACACCTGTCGGGGCTTTGATCGGCCACTCGCGGCCAGAACCGGAGTGGTTCCCAGCAGCCGACGATCGGGCCCGAACCGTCGCGAACCCGGACGGGTTTGCGAGGAGCGTGCCCGAGAGAAGGGGAGTCTCGGGAGAGGTATCGCAAGGTACACCGCAGGGCCCGGAAACCGCGACAAAATCGCTCGTCGGCCGGAATCGGTTCCCTCGAAACGCCCCGGATTGGCCCCTTGTTGCCGGGGTTTCGAAGCCGGTGCTAGCGTGCCGCGCCTATGGCGACCAAGCGACGGAACATCGGAGTCATCGGCGTGCCGCTGGACCTGGGCGCGGGCCGGCGAGGCGTGGACATGGGGCCGTCGGCAATCCGTATCGCCGACCTCGAACACCACCTGGAAGCGCTCGGGCAC
Source organism: Candidatus Eiseniibacteriota bacterium (assembly GCA_044223135.1). Taxonomy (GTDB): domain Bacteria; phylum Eisenbacteria; class RBG-16-71-46; order RBG-16-71-46; family RBG-16-71-46; genus JBGAMH01. The sequence continues at coordinate 4,450 of JBGAMH010000199.1, forward strand.
AAGGTCGAGGACTACGGCGACCTGGACGTGATGATCCCCGAGACCCAGAAGGTCGGCACCGGCAAGCTCCGGTACAAGGACGCGATCCTGGCCGCGAACCGCGAGCTGATGAAGACCGTGGATCGCGTGCTCGCCGACGGCCGCATGCCCATGGTGCTCGGCGGCGACCACTCCATCGCGATCGGTTCGATCGCCGGCACGACCGGCTTCTTCGCGAAGCGCAAGGAGCACCTCGGGCTCATCTGGTTCGACGCGCACGGCGACTCGAACACGCCCGAGACCACGCCGTCGGGCAACATCCACGGCATGTCGCTCGCGGTGGCGCTCGGGCACGGCGACAAGGACCTGGTGAAGCTGGGCGGGCGCACCCCGAAGGTGCGCGAGCGCAACACCGTGCTGATCGGCATCCGCGACCTCGATCACGGCGAGCGCGACTTCCTCAAGAAGAGCGGCGTCACCGTGTACACCATGCGCGACCTGGACGAGCGCGGCATGCGTGACGTGCTCGACGAGGCGATCCGCCTGGCGAGCGACGGCACCGCCGGCATCCACCTGTCGTTCGACCTCGACGTCGTCGATCCCGAGGACGCACCCGGCACCGGTACGCCCGTGTGGGGCGGCATCAGCTACCGCGAGGCGCACCTCGCGATGGAGATGATCCACGACCGCGCGAACATCGTGGCGATCGACCTGGTCGAGGTGAACCCGGTGCTCGACAACCAGAACATGACCGGCATCCTCGCCGTGGAGATGGCGCAGAGCCTGCTGGGGAAGACGATCCTCTGAGAGGTTGGAGGCTGGTCCGTGCACGATCTTCGGACTCGCGCACCTGCCGGGGTGTCCGGCTGGTCGTGCGCGACCCGCACCGGGCCGCGGCTGCGCCGCGAGCCTTCCCCATTCGAGGGGTGCGGGCTCCTCAGGCGCTTCGTTCGGGCTTCCTAGTACGCGAACACCATGCTCGCGGTGGTCTTCCAGCGCTCGCGTTCGGTGTCCCACGTGAGCTCGCCCTGCGCCCGCACGTTGCGCTGCACCTGCCAGCCGCCGCCGCCGGTGAGCGTCTGGAAGCGCGTCACCGCTTCGGGGCCGCCGGCGCGCGGGTTCAGGATCGCGCGATCGCAGTCCACGCGGTTCCACAGCGCGAACGCATACGCGCGTGACGTCTCGGGCGTCCACAGGGCTTCCACGAAGCCGCCGTCCGTGGTGGCGTCGGGCTCACCCGGCGTGAACGTGGGGCGGCGGTCCCGGCGGCGCAGCCACTGGGCGTTCAGCTCGAACGACCCCGCGCTCAGCGTGGCGTCGACGCCCGCGTACCACAGTTCCGCGCGCACCACGTCGGGCCCCGACCCGCCGTCCTGGCGGCCCGTGTAGCCGAAGCCGCCCACGCGCACGCCGGGCACGGCTTCGAGCGACAGGCGTGCGGCCACGTTCTTCGGTGAATCGTCGTCCATCACCGGCGAGTCCTCGACCGTCACCTTGCCGTTGCCGTTCACGACCTGCGCCGACGCCGCGAGCGGCCCGTGCTCGAGGCTCGCCATCAGGCCTCGGTCGTACGTGAGGTCGGTGGTCACGTCGCCCACGTGCGCGCGGTACACCGTGTAGTCCTCCAGCGGCAGCCTCAGCTCGCGCTTGAACAGCGGGTCCGACACCTGGAACTGGCCCGCCAGCACGTCCAGCCGCGTGCCCCCCACGCGGTTCCAGTGCACGTACGCGTCCTCCACGCCCACTTCGCCCTGCTCGAAGAAGAAGAAGTAGAAGTAGTACGACAGCGACTTCGACAGTGGCGCGCTCGACAGGATCTTCAGGTTCCACGGCGTCTGCAGGTCCGTGCGCACCGCTTCGTGGCGCCCGCCGAACGCCTGCAGGTTGCCGTCCATGCGGATCGACAGCGGCAGCGTGCGTCCCAGCGCGAGCAGCGGATCGGGCGTGCTCGCGGTGTCGAACGGCGCCTCGTCGTCGCTTTCGCGGAAGCCGTGCGCCGCGAACAGCGCGCCGTGCTGGTTGAGCCGCGGGAACGGCGCGTGGCAGCGGCGGCAGCCGACGCCGTAGCGGCGCGCGAACACGGGCAGCGCGTGGGCGGGGCGGAGGTCGGCCGCGAGCGAGGCCACGGCGGCGAGGGCGAGCACGAACGACAGCGCGACACGGCGGGGCATGCGAGGGCTCCGGAGCGGGGGCATGCCGGCCCGGCGGCCGGCGGGGGAGGCTGCCGGCCAAGTTAGCGAGCGCGCACGGGCCGTGGCCACGACGCAACGCGCGAACGCGCCATCGATCGCACGCGCTGATCAGGCGTGGTGAACGCGTGTCCCGGCGGTGCTATGCCGTGACGCTGCGCGCGATCTCCGCCACGGCCGCGCGCAGCTTCGGGTGCGCGTCGAACGCGTGCACGAACTCGGTCTCGCGCCGGCCGCCCTTGGCGCGGATCACCGCCACGAGCGCGCGCTGCTCCGCCGGCGACCAGCGCGCCACCCCCGGCAGCAGCAGCACGAACGGCGCCCAGCGCTCGAACGCCTGCCGCTCGGACGCGCTCCACCCGGCCGCCGGGCCGCCGCGCAGCAGCGCCGCCGCCTCGCGTGCGCACGCGGCCGTGCCGCGGTCGGGGTCGCCGCCCGCGTGGCGCGAGAGGAAGTCGCTCACCGCGAGCCCCACGTTCGCGAGCGGCAGCCGGCCGATCACGTCGTCGCGCTTGCGGCCCTCGAACCAGTACACGTTCTCCTCGCCCAGCACCTTCAGCGTGGCGAGGCTCGAGCGGAACTCCGGATCGCGCGCCATGCGCGCCTCCTCGCGCGCCACGAGCCGGCGCACCGCGCGGTCGTGCGGCTCGAAGCCGAGCTTGCGGTAGAACCACCACGCGCCGCTCTTCAGGCCCTCGGAGTTGCCCGCGCCGCCGAGCTGGTAGGGATAGATCGTGAACGCGTCGACGCCGAACAGGTGCTTCGTCATCGCCAGCACGCGCCCGTACACGGCGCCCGCTTCGCCGCCGCGGAACGCGTCGAACACGTTGTAGGCGATCTCGGCCGAGCCGAACAGCGCGCTCGTCAGCACGTAGCCCGTGGGCACGCCGTTCTTGAGCGTGAGGAAGCCGTACACCGACTCCATCAGCAATCGTCGTTCGGGCCGCACGCCGATCGCGGCGAACGCCAGTCCGTCGCCGCAGTCCACCATGCGCACGTCGCGCGGATCGCCGTACGCGAACGCGTCCAGGTCGCGCGCGCGTGTGACCATCGCCTCCCGCGCCATCGCCACGATGCGCTCGCCGTCGCGCGGCGACAGCGGCCGCACGCTCACGGGCGGGCGCTGCAGCTCGGCGCGAAGATCGGGGCGGCCGCGCCGGAGCGCGCCCTTCTGCCACACCACGCGCTTCACCGGCCAGCGCGACCGCGAGCGCGACGGCGTGTCGGCGCCGGCGGTCAGCGCCATCGGCGCGTCCACGCCGTCGTGCAGCTTCTCGAACAGGAACGCGTCCTTCACGCGTCCGGCCAGTCGTCGCGTGACGAACGCCGCGTCGCCGGCGCGCGCTGGTTTCATGCGCGCGATCCAGCCGCGCAGCCCCAGGTCCCACTCGTCCAGCGCCGGCGTCTCGCCGTGCACGGCCAGCAGCGGCAGCAGCTCCTCGAGTCGCGAGGGGTCGTCCCACGCGTCCCAGTCGTACGTGAGGTGCGCCGGCCAGCGCTCGGCCAGCGCCAGCGCGGTGGCGGCGAAGAACCGGAAGCGCACGTCGGTTCCAGCCACGCCGCTGCTCTCCAGCGCTGCGCGATGCGCGCGCAGGTCGGCGCGGCGATCGAAGCGCTCCAGCATGCGCACCACCTGCGCGAGCACGCGCGGCCCGTCGGCGTAGGCGCGCGCGTAGCACAGCGCCTCGTGCAGACGGAGCACCTCGTCGGCGCTGGACAGCCGCGCGCGTTCGAGGCGCTTCAGCAGCGCGAGTCGTTCGCGTGCGGGGCCGGGGCCGAACTCCTGACGGATCGCTTCGAGGCGCGCGAGCGCGCGGGCGGCCGGGCGGGGCATGACGCGAATCTCCGTGTCGGGGACGGCGCGCACCGCGCGCGCCGCGCGCAGACTAGCGCGCAGAAGAGGCGTTGCGAAGACGCGTCCGCCTCAATCCGCGCTCGGCATCGGTTCGGCCGTGGCGCCGGGCGGCGCCTCCACCGGCACCCAGCCGTCGTCGGGCAGCAGCATGTCCGCGTGGTGCGTGATGCGGTGAATACGCACGGGCACCACGTTGCCGTCCACGGTCATGTGATCCCAGCGCCACGGCGTCGGCCACACGAACGTCACCGCGGCCGCCGCCAGCAGCAGCACCACCGTCCACACCAGGTACGTTCCGAGTCGGCCGCTCATGTCGTCCTCATTTCACCCAGCGATCCAGCCAGTCGAGCTGACGCTGCCACCAGTCGAGCCGGAGCCGCGGCTCGCGAATCGGATGGCCTTCGCGCGGAAACGACACCATTTGCGTGGGCACGCCGCGGAATCGCAGCGACTGGTACAGCTGCTGCGCCTGCGGGTACGGAATGCGCGCGTCGTCGCGCCCGATCGTGACGAACGTCGGCGTCTGGATGCGCTCCACGAACGTGAGCGGTGACGACGCGCGCCACTCCTCGGGC
>JBGAMH010000200.1:0-9388 GCA_044223135.1 Candidatus Eiseniibacteriota bacterium
CGCGGTACCACTGGAAGATCGATGACAGCCGCAGCGCGTCGCCCACGACGACGGGATTCCGGGCGCGATCGGCGAGGAACGCGCGCGCGGCGGCGTCCAGCGAGGCGTCGAGCGTGGCGGCGGCCAGCGGGTGCGCCGGCAGCGCGGGGCAGCTCGCCGACGCGCAGTTGAGCACGAAGTGCACACGCGGGTCGGCGAAGCGCTTGCGCAGGATCTCGTGCTCGATGTCGTTCAGCGACAGCGAGCGGCCCGCGGTCTTCCGCTTCTCGTCGAAGAACTTCATCGTGGGCACGCCGAGCGTGCGCCCCGGGTCGAGCACGCTCTTCAGTCCGGGGCGGCGCACGACGCCGTCCAGCACGCGCGCGTTGTACGCGTTCACCCAGAACGCGATCTGCTCGGCGCGGGGCCAGGTCTCGGGCTTCGCGTCGCGCGTGGCAGCGAGGAAGCGCTCGAGCGGGCCGCGGTCGCGCGCGAGCGCGCCGTAGTCGACGCGGCCGTCGCGCAGGTGGCGCGTGAGCACGGTGTCGAACGCGGCGACGGCCGACGCGGCCGGCGCGGACCGCGCCGCCGCCGGCACGGCCGCGGCCAGTGAGAGCGCCAGCAGCAGCGCCCTCACGTCTCCAGCGCTCCCCCGCACGACGAGCCGGCGCCCGCGGTGCAGCCGAAGCAGTGGCGCGCGGTGCGCACGCGGCGGCGCAGCTCGCCCGTCGCGAGCAGCCGCTCCAGCGTGTCGGGAGCGCCGCCGTTCACGCCCAGGTCGAGCATCTGGTTGAAGTCGCAGTCGTACAGCCGGCCGTCCCAGCCCACGGACAGCATCGTGCGGCACATCAACGCGGATACGGCCGCGGGATTGAACGCGTTCACGAGCAGCTCGAGGTAGTCGGCGAGGTTGCCCGAGCGCTCCAGGAAGTCGAGGAACCGGCTGATCGGCATGTTCGTGATCGTGTAGAGGTGGTCGAACACGACGCCGTGGCGGTCGGCGAGCTCGCGACGGTAGTCCCGCTCCAGCGAGTGCTGCTGGCCGGGCAGGAACGCACCCACCGGGTTGTGCACCAGGTTCAGCTTCAGTCCGTCGCCGCGGCCGTAGCCGGCGGCGTTCAGCCGGCGCATCGCCTCGAGGCTCTTCGCGAACACCCCGGCGCCGCGCTGCGCGTCGGTGCCGCTGCTGCGGAACGACGGCAGCGAGGCGATCACCTCCACGCGATGTCCGGCGAGGAAGTCCACCAGGTCGGCGTGCGGCGCGGTGAGCAGAATCGTCAGGTTGCAGCGGTCGATGACGTGGCGGCCGAGCGCGCGCGCCTCGCGCACCATCCACCGGAAGCTCGGGTTCAGCTCCGGCGCACCGCCGGTGATGTCGAGCGTCGGGATCGGGTGGCGGCGCAGCAACTCCACCACCTGCGCGGCGGTGTCGCTCGTCATGATCTCGCGCCGGTCGGGGCCCGCGTCCACGTGGCAGTGCGCGCACGTCTGGTTGCAGAGCTTGCCGACGTTCACCTGCAGCACGTCGATGCGATCCACCTGCAGTTCGCCGAGCCCGTGCTGCGCGATCACGTGGTCGAACGCGGGAATGCCCGAGCGGTCGAGCCGTGCGAGCTGGTGGTCGGGGCGCCGCAGGCGCGGCGCGGGTGCGGCGGCCGGCCGGGCGTCGTCGGTGGAGACCACGGCCGGCCGGAGGGGATTCGACGGATCGCGCGTGTCCAGAGGGGCTCCTGGGATCGGGGTTCGAGCACGGATCGCACGAGGCGGCGCCCGCGCGTGCGGCCGGCGGCCCGGACGATGCGGCGCGCCGGCAGCTTACCCCGGATGCACCCCGCCGCGCGCCTGCTCCGCGAGACACCCCGCCAGTCGCAGCCGTCCCACCCGCGCGACGTCGGCGAGGTCCTTGGGCCGGCGCTGCACGAGCTTGCGCGTGACCACCACGTCGAGCGATGCGAACTTGAGCCCGCGCACGCGGAAGTGCAGCGCCCGGTCGCGGACCAGGTCGTCGTCGGTGGGCGCCGCCGGCCGCGCGATCACGCGCGGGTAGTCGCGGGCCACCACGTCGAGCTCGCCCGTCACGTGCGTCACGCCGGGCGTGAAGCGCTTCTCGCGCACGCGGTGCGTCACCGTGAAGTCGAGGTCGGTGCTCTCGCGCACGTTCAGCGCCTCGAGCACCGAGCTGCCCACCACGCAGCAGTCCTCGGGGTCCAGCCGCAGGCGCTTCATCGCCTTCGTGTACTCCACGAGCCAGCGCTGGAACTCCGGCCGAAGGCCCTCCTCCGGACGCGCGCGCAGCGCGGCGAGCGTCTCGCCGTGCAGCAGGATGCCGGCGACGTGCCGCGCTTCGTGCACCGACGCCGTGGTGTGCAGCGTCGCGAAATGATCCTCCGGCACCACGTGGCTCCAGCGCGCGCGCACGTCGCGCTTGAGCGCGGCCAGTGTCTCGGCGCCGGCGGCCACCACGAGCAGCCGCAGCCGCGGCGCATGCGCGCCGAACCGGTCGATCTTGCGCTCGATGTTCTCGCCCACCACCGGGCCCCAGTCGGTCACGTACAGGTCGCGCACCAGTTCGTCGAACGCGTGCCGCGGCAGTTCGACGTCGCGTCGGCCCGCCACGGGCGCGACCGCCGCGATCTCGGCCTCGATCGCGTCCCAGTGCGCCTCCACCGCGGGCCACAGGATCACGGTGCCGGCCTGCTCGCCGCGCAGGTCCAGCCACGTGCGCAGCAGCTCGTCCAGCTCGATCGGCGCGAATGCGTGGTCCACGAACTCGCGCTCGTCCCAGCGGAGCCCCTCGAGAGCGTCGTTCCACGTCACCGGCACGCGCTTCTCACCCAGCGCCAGCGCCGCGGCCAGCCGGTGCGCGCCGTTCAGCACGAGCCCGGTGCGGCGCGCCACGGGAATCGGGTGGGCGGGATCGAAGCCCTGCGTGCCCATGCCGGCCACCAGCTCGGCGAACTGCCTCGCGAACGCCCCGAGGTCGCCCTTGCGCGCCTCGTCCCCGGGCTCGGCGCCGCCGGTGCGGAACAGGATGTGCCGCAGGTAGACGTCCTCCGCGTCGTAACGCGAGTGCGATGCCGGCGCGCCGAGCAGCGCGCGCGCATGCAGGAACTTCGCGATCACGTCGAGCCGGCCCGGGTGCAGCAGCGTGTGCGGATCGACCCAGTCCACGCGCTCGTCCACGCTCGCCGCCCCGGTCGCGCCGCGCGCGGGTGCGGCGGGCTCGTCCGCGGCGGCTCCGTCCAGCACGGTCGTCACGTCCTCGGCCGACAGCCCGTGCGCGAGGCCCTGCTCCAGCAGCACGGTCGCTTCGTCGCGCCGGCCGGCATCCAGCAGCAGCTCCGCGATGCGCACGCGCGCCGGCACGCATCCCGGGTCCAGGGCGAGCACGCGACGCAGCGCGGCGCACGCGTCGTCCACGAGGCCGCGTGCGGCGAAAGCGAAGCCGCGCACGTAATGCGCGTCCAGCAGCAGCGGCTCGGTCTCCACGGCCTGCGCCAGCTCGCGCTCGGCGGCCTCGTGGTCGCCGCGCAGGAACGCCACGTAGCCGGCCAGCGTGCGGGCGGCCGCGTGGTGCGGCTCGGCGGCGAGCACGCCCGCGAGGATCCCGCTCGCCTCGTGCAGCCGCCCGGCGTCGGCGCACGCGCGCGTCCGCGATCGGGTCGACCGTGCGGCGCGCGCTCACGCCGCCGCCTCTGCGGCGCCGGCCGCACGGCCGGCGGCGTCACGCGCTGACCACGTCCATGAAGCCGTGGTCCCAGTCGGCGTTCAGGCTGCGCCGCAGGCGCGAGGGCCGCGCGGGCGGGCCCGGCGGCACGTCGGCGCGCGTCTCCACGAGCGGCGACAGCACGTCGCTCCAGAACGCCGGCGACAGGAACGTCTCGTCCACCGGCACGCACGCGCCCGCGCGCCGCGCGTCGGGCGCGCGTTCGCCGAACTCGTACAGCGGCCCCGCGAACGGATGGCCGGCGCGCCCGAAGTACGGCGCCTCGGCCGTGGTGCCCGAGCTGATCGCGTAGACGTCGGTGACGGCCTCCTGCGACACGAGCCAGTAGAAGTTCTCGGTCACGGTGCGGATGGCGCCGAACGACTGCACCACGCGCCGCGACGGGCACTCGGGCCCCTGGTAGGGGTGCGGCTTGAACAGCACGAGCGGGTGCTTCTCGCAGATCTCGAACAGCCGGTCGGTGAAGTCGGCCAGGCTCAGGAAGCGGCCGTGCGTGCGGCTGATCACCGCCTTGTCGGTGGCCACCTGGCCGGTGATCAGCGCCGTGCCCGCGGGCGCGTCGAGCGGCGGCATCCACGCCGCCTTCGCCTGCAGCAGGCCCGCGGCGCCCTCGCAGCGCGCGGTGTCGAAGCGGTGCGCGAGCAGCTTCGCGTGCACACCGGCGTGGTTCGTGCGGAACGCGAACAGGATGTCGTCCATGAAACGCACCGGGTGCGCGACCACGTCCACGAACGGGATCCCGCGCCGCGCGAGCACGCCCTGCAGGTAGTCGGGGATCTCCACGCCCACCACGAGCGCGTCCGCGAACGGCGCGGCGAGCGCTTCCTCGGCGGCGGCGGGCAGCGTGTCGGCGTAGAAGAACGACGCCCACGACTCGAACGCGATCGGCAGACCGAGCGCGCGGTACACCGCGGGCGCGTCGAACCCGTCGGGGCGCCACGCCACGCGCGCGGCGGGCAGGCCGGTGGCGGCGGCGAGCGGCCAGCCCAGCAGGTGGGCGAGCCAGCGGACGTTCTTGTGCGTGGCGCTCTCCCAGCCCTTGCCGGCCGGGAACGGGCGCAACACGTCGCCCGTGAAGACGATCCTGCGAATGCCTGCCATGGCGCATCCCCCCGGGGAGCCCGGACCGGGCGCCCATACGCTGCCGGGGTGATCGGCCCCGCCCGGCGGGCGCTTGAGGCGGGGATGCGGCGCTCGCGCGGCCCGCCGCACCGGAAGCGGCGCCGGTCGCTAGTGCGGGGAGGGCAGGCTCACGAGCACGGCGGTCGCCACCACCACCAGGAGCGCCACCAGCAGTTCGGCCGACGCGGTGCCGAGCAGCGCGCGGGCGGCGGACTCGGTGCCCAGCCGGGGCTTGATTTTCCGCCAGTTCCAGCCCCCGAGCCCCAGCACGCCGGCCACCAGCACGAGCTTCACGATCAGCGCCTTGCCGTACGGCGTCGCGAGCGCCGCGAAGCCGCCCAGCTCGCGCCACGCCAGGTACAGCCCGAGCGCGCCGAGGAGCCCCGCGGACACCAGCGCGAGCGGCGAGAACGCGTGCACGAGCGACGCCACGAGCCGGCCGCGGCGGTCGGCGGGCATGCGGGCCCGCAGGATGGGCAGCAGCCCGGCGACCACCAGCACGAACAGCGTGCCCACCCACAGGCCGGCGGCGAACACGTGCAGCGGCTTGGCGAGCCGCTCGATCTGCCCCGAGGCCAGGCCGCGCAGCGTGCCGGCCACCACGCCGAGACCGGCGAGCCACCAGCCGAACGGCACGGCCATCGCGGCCGCGGCGAACCCGGCCGCGGCGAGCACCGAGCCGACGACCCAGATCATCACCGTCGGCGTGGCGCGGATGAGTTCTCCCACGCTCACGTGCTGACGCGCGGCCGCGCCGGGGAGCGCCTCGGCGAGATGCCAGATTCCGATCAGCGCACCCACCAGCCCGATCACGGCGGCGACGCGCAACCCGCTCACGAGCGCACGGTGCTCTTCGCCCGCGACCGGGGCGCCGTGCGGGCGACCGGCGGGTCGCACGGCGAAGCGGTAGCCCACGGCGCCCACGGCCACCAGCGCGCCCAGGAACTCGACGAACTCGGACAGCACGGGACCACCGAGCAGCTGGGGCGACATGATCTCTCCGGCGGTCGAAACGGACGATGGGTCGCGCACGATACCGGCATCCGGCCCGCACCGTGCGAGTGCGCTCGCCGGGGTGTTCGGGTCGCGCTCGCGGCACGATCCGGCCTCGCGCCCCGAGCACGCGACGCGTCGCGCGAACGCCGAGTCGACGAGCGATGCGACGGCGGTAATTTTCTCCGGCCGGACCTCTCTTTTCTCGCATCGCGGGGCGCATGCCGTTACTCTGTCGCCCGAACCGCGGGGCTCCTCGAGCGCGACGCCGCGGCCCCCACCGGCCTTTCGCTTCGGAGGATTCAACCGTTGAAGGACATCCGCGCCTGGACCACGAAGGACTCCGCCGCCCTGTACAACGTCGGCGGCTGGTCGAGCGGCTACTTCCGCATCAACGACGCGGGGCACATGGAAGTCACGCCCGCGGGCCCGGAAGGCGCGGCCGTGGACCTCTACGACCTCGTGCAGGACCTGCAGCGCCGCGGCCTCGACATGCCGCTGCTGATGCGCTTCTCGGACATCCTGCACAGTCGCGTGAAGATGCTGTTCGGTTGCTTCGACAGCGCGATCAAGGAGTACGGCTACCGCGGTCGCTACCGCGGTGTGTTCCCGATCAAGGTGAACCAGCAGCACCAGGTGGTCGAGGAACTGGTGCGCTTCGGCAGCCCGCTCGGGCTGGGTCTCGAAGCCGGCTCCAAGCCCGAGCTGCTCGCGGGCATCGCCCTGCTCGAGAACGACGACTCGCTGCTCATCCTGAACGGGTACAAGGACATCGAGTACATGGAGACGGCCCTGCTCACGCAGAAGCTGGGCCGCTACCCGATCGTGGTGATCGACCGCTTCCGCGAGCTCGACCTGCTGCTGTCCGTGGCGCGGCGGCTCGGCATCCGGCCGCACATCGGCGTGCGCGCGAAGCTCACCACGAAGGGCGCCGGCAAGTGGATGGAGTCCACGGGCGACCGCTCCAAGTTCGGACTCACGGCCACCGAGATCATGATGCTGATGGACAAGCTCCGCGACGAGAACATGCTCGACTGCCTGGAGCTCGTGCACTTCCACATCGGTTCGCAGATCTCGGCCGTGCGCGCGATCAAGGACGCCATGAAGGAGGCGTCGCGCGTGTTCGTGGAGCTCAAGAAGGCCGGCGCGGGCCTCAAGTTCATCGATGCCGGCGGCGGACTGGGCGTGGACTACGACGGCTCGTCCACGAACTGGCACTCGTCCACGAACTACTCCATGCAGGAGTACGCGAACGACGTCGTGGCCGCGATCCAGGACGCGTGCGAGACCGCGGGCATCGACCACCCGGACATCATCACCGAGTCGGGCCGTGCGCTCGTCGCGCACCACTCGCTGCTGGTGTTCAACATCCTCGACGTGAACGAAGTGCTCGTGGGCCAGACGCCGCCCGCGGTGGACAAGAACGACCCGCAGATCATCCAGCAGCTCACCGAGACGTGGCGCGGCATCTCCCGGAAGAACTTCCAGGAGGCCTACCACGACGCGCTGCAGCTGAAGGAGGAGGCGACGAGCCTCTTCAACGTGGGGCTGCTCGACCTGCGCGGCCGCGCGCGCGTGGAGCAGCTGTTCTGGGGCTGCTGCGAGGCGATCCTCAAGATCATCCGCGAACTCGACTACGTGCCCGACGACCTCGAAGGCCTCGAGAAGGGCCTCGCCGACACGTACTACGGCAACTTCTCGGTGTTCCAGTCCGCGCCCGACCACTGGGCGGTGAAGCAGCTCTTCCCCACCGTGCCGCTGCACCGGCTGAACGAGCGCCCCACGCGCCGCGCCGTCATCGCGGACCTCACCTGCGACTCCGACGGCAAGATGGACCAGTTCATCGACCTGCGCGACGTGAAGCAGTGGCTGGAGCTGCACCCGTTCGACGGCCGGCCCTACTACCTCGGCGTGTTCATGGTGGGCGCCTACCAGGAGATCCTCGGCGACCTGCACAACCTGTTCGGCGACACGAACGCCGTGCACATCGCGCTCGACGAGAGCGGCTACCGCGTGGACCACGTGGTCGAGGGCGACTCGGTCACCGAGGTGCTGGGTTACGTGCAGTACCAGAAGCAGTACCTGGTGCAGCGCATGCGGCAGGCCAACGAGGAGGCGCTGCGCAAGGGCCTGCTCACGTTCGAGGAGTCGGCCCTTCTGATGAAGCGCTACGACGAGGGCCTCGCGGGCTACACCTACCTCGAGGAAGAGGAGCCCACGCTGCGGCTCACGAACGGCGGCAACGGGATCACGGCCGCCGTGCCGAGCCTGCACCCGGTGCAGCACCCCGAGCCGCAGAGCGCCGAGGAGCGCGGCGTGCCCGCTCGCTGACATCCGCTTCACAGGATCGAGACGAAGGCCGCCTCCGATGAGGCGGCCTTCGCGTTTTTCGCCCTTCGTCGTTGACTTCGGGGGGCGCGGGGCTCTATTTCAGAGTATCCGGCCGCCGCAACCCACCCCGAACGCGTCCCCCCCGACCGTCCGGTGGCGTCGTCTCACGAACGACCGGGCCCTCCCTTCCCGGACATCGCACAGCACCGCCGTCGTCACGCACGGAGCCACGGGCCACTCCTCCCGTCCGCGCGCGCCGGCGGCAGCGCGAACGGCGGCCCACGGGCGCCGTCTCGCGTGTGTTCCGGCCGCGAAGTCCCCCATCGGCGCGTGCTCCGGCACGCGGGGAAGGCTCGCACGTGCACGAGTCCCGACACGCCACACCCGTTCACGCACTCTCGCCCGGGTTCTGGGCGCGCTTCGCCGGAAGGCGCGAGCGCCGTCTCGTGCTCGACTACGACGGCACGCTCGCCCCGTTCCGGCGCGACCGTCACGATGCGCTGCCACCCGATGCCACGATGGCCGTGCTGCGGCGCCTGGCCCGGCACCGCGCCTCCGAGTTGTGCGTGGTGTCGGGGCGGCCCGTGTTCGAACTGCAGCGCCTGCTCCGCGGCCTGCCGATCCCGATGGTCGGCGAGCACGGCTGGGAATCGTCCGGGCCCGACGGCTCCCGCGAGCGCCGGCCGTTGCCCCCCGAGACCGCCGCCCGGCTCGAGCGCGCGTGGCAGGCCGCGTACGCGCGCGACCTGTCGCGCCAGGTGGAGCGCAAGCGCACCGCGCTCGTGGCGCACGCGCGCGGGCTGCCCGCGCCGATGGCGCAGCGGGTCGTGCACGCGTGCGCGGAGGCGTGGGCCGCGTTCGCCGACGACGGCGTGCTGTCACTGGAGGCCATCGACGGAGGCCTGGAGCTGCGCGCGAGCGCACGCGACAAGGGCATGGTGCTGACCGAACTGCGTCGCGCCGCTCCCGCCGACGCGCTGATCGTGTTCGTGGGCGACGACGTGGGCGACGAGCCGGCGTTCCGGCAGGTGCGCGAGTCCGGCCTCGGCGTGCGCGTGGGCCGCTCCGCACGCGCGACGGCGGCGCACGCGTGCCTCGCCGATGCCGACGAAGTGACCGCGTTCCTCGCGCGCTGGGAATCGCTCGAGCCCGCGGCCGACGTCCACTCCGCGCGGGCTCCCGGCGCGTGGACCGCGGACGGGCCGCGGTGAGCGGGCTCCGCCGCCTGCGCGACGC
>JBGAMH010000201.1:0-8941 GCA_044223135.1 Candidatus Eiseniibacteriota bacterium
CGGCAGCCCGCTCGACACCGATCCGCTGTTCAACAACGTCACCAGCTACGTGGTGTTCCGCTCCGTGACCGCGCCGCTGGCCGTGGCGCTGGAGAAGTCGGCGCCGCTGCGCGGCACGGCGCCGTTCACCGCGCTCGGGGACCGCACGTTCCGGCGCTTCTCGAGCGACGCGACCACCGAGTACTTCTGGGAGGAAGTCGCCCGCGTCACGCCCCGTCACCTGGGCGCGTACAGCGCGATCGTGTCGACGGCCGGCGACTCGGTGGCGGGCTCGAACCCGCGCACGTCGTTCATGGTGATGGCCGAGGCGAACTACGGCAGCGCGTGGTGGACGAGCGCTCCGGACTCCGCCTACTCGGTGGACAACCTCGCGCCCGCCGCGCCCGCGCCGTTCACGGGCCAGTACGCGCCCGCCGGCACCGCGCTGCACTGGAACCCGAACACCGAAGCCGATCTCGCGAGCTATCGCCTCCACCGCGGCGCGTCCCCGTCGTTCGTGCCGGGCGCGGGCAACCTCGTGGCCGAACTTCCCGACACGGGCTACGTGGATCACGTCGGCGTGACCGCGTACTACAAGCTGGTGGCCGTCGACTCGCACGGAAACGTGTCGCCGCCCGCGCTGCTGATGCCGTCAGGCACCACGGGCGCGGAGGCCGCCGTGGCCGAACTGGCGTTCCGGGCGCCGAGTCCGAACCCCGCGTCGCGCGCGACCACGCTGCGGTTCGCGCTGCCGCGCGCGGGCGCCGTGCGGCTCGCCGTGTACGACGCGGCGGGCCGGCTCGTGCGCACGCTCGCGAGCGGCGAGCAGGCCGCGGGCGAGCACGCCGTGGCGTGGGACCTGCGCGACGACACCGGGCACGCGGTGGGCGCGGGGCTCTACTTCGCGCGCTTCGAAGCCGCCGAGCACACGATGGTGCGGCGCGTGGCGGTCACGCACTAGGCGCGGCTTCGCACGACGGCACGCGGCCCGGGCTCCATGCGAGCTCGGGCCGCGGCGCGTCTGGGGGTGGGCGCTCGCCAGCGCCGCGCCGGTCGCGTTAGGCTGCCGCGCGTTCCGAAGCCCTTCGTGCGTCCGCTTCACACGATCCACGGGAACCGCGCATGCCCTCCTCCGCCACCTTCGCTTCCACCGTGTTGATGTTCACCCGTGACGGCGTCGGCTCGGCCGACACGCCGTTGCAGCAGGCGCTCGCTTCCAAGTACCTGGGGCTGCTGCTGGCCGGCGACCTGGCCCCCGCGGCGGCGTGCTTCTACACCGAAGGCGTGCACCTGGTGGCCGAAGGCTCGCCGTTGCTCGAGGCGCTCGCCGAGCTGGAGCGGCGCGGCACGCGGCTGCTCGTGTGCGCCACGTGCCTCGAGTACTTCGGCCTGAAGAACCGCGTCCGCGTGGGCACGGTGTGCGGCATGCCCGACATCCTCGACGCGCAGCTTCGTGCCGAGCGCGTCCTCACCCTGTAGCACCCACCGCGCGAAAGGAGCCGACCATGTTTCGTCGCATCGAGGACTTCCAGAACTCCTGGAAGTACGAGACCGAGTCCACGCTCAAGGTGATGCGCGCGTGCACCGACGCGTCGCTGTCGCAGGCCGTGACGCCTGCCGGCCGCACGCTCGGCCGGCTCGCGTGGCACATCACCGTGACGCTGCCCGAGATGATGGGCCACGCCGGCCTGCCGGTGAGCGGCCCCGCGCAGGACGCGCCGATTCCGACGCTCGCGGAGATCGTGTCGGCGTACGAGCAGTCGGCGGCGGCCGTCGCGGCCGGCGTGGCCGCGCAATGGAATGACGGCATGATGGAAGAGCAGATCCCGATGTACGGGCAGCAGTGGCGGCGCGGCGACGTGCTGTCGGCGCTGATCGCGCACCAGACGCACCACCGCGGCCAGATGACCGTGCTCATGCGGCAGGCGGGGCTCACGGTGCCGGGCGTGTACGGGCCGGCGGCCGAGGAGTGGGCGCAGATGGGGATGCCCGCGATGCCGTAGGCGCGGCGGGAGCGGCCGACCGAAGCACGACGGCGGGGCGATCGCGACGAGCGGTCGCCCCGCCGTTTCACGTCCGGTCCGGCGATGGCGGCCACGGGCGCCGCCCGGGCGTTCCGGGCCGCGCGGAGGCGTGAGCCCTGACGGCAGGGTCTCCGGTATCGGAGTGCGCATCCCACACGCCCACCACCCGGAGGCTCCCATGCGTCTTCCACGCCGATTCGCCAACTCCGCCCTGGCGGCCGCTCTCGCGCTCGGCGCCGCGCTCGGACTTGCTCGCCCCGCCCTGGCCGTGTGGCCGAACGGCGCCGCCACGAA
Source organism: Candidatus Eiseniibacteriota bacterium (assembly GCA_044223135.1). GTDB lineage: Bacteria > Eisenbacteria > RBG-16-71-46 > RBG-16-71-46 > RBG-16-71-46 > JBGAMH01. Next base: position 2,298 of record JBGAMH010000201.1, read on the forward strand.
CCTGCCAGTCGCTCACTTCGATGGAGACCAGGCCCCCGCGTCGCTGGTCCCGGACGGCGTGGGCGGCGCGTTCGCGTTCTGGGGTGGGCCGGGCGGCGGCACGCCCGAAGTCGATGTCTGGGTGCAGCACATCACGGTGGACGGCGAGCTGGATCCCGCATGGCCCGCCACGGGCGTGCGCGTATTCGGCACACCGCGGAATCGCGTGGTGCTCGACATGCTCGAGGACGGTGCCGGCGGCGTGCTCGTGATCGTTCAGGACATCACCGCGTCGCCTCCGTCGCTGTGGATCCAGCGGCTCACGAGCCATGGCACCGTGGCGCCGGGCTGGTCGGCGAGCGGCCTCCTGATCCGAACCGCGGAGCACATCGTCGGCTGTTGCACCCTGACGGGCGGACTGTCGGCGATCGTCGCGTGGTCCGAGCGGGTGGGGCCGGCCGACGAGAACATCCGCGCCGCGCGCGTGAACCTGGGCGGATTCCTCGACGCCGCATGGCCGGCCGGGGGGCTGAGCGTCGAAACGACGACTGCGAACACGACGGACGTGCGCATCGTCTCCGACGGCGGCACGGGCGCGCTCATCGGCTGGATGAGATTTCCGACGTCCCTCTCGGATCCCGACGGCGCGATCTTCGTGAAACACGTGCGCTCGAATGCGACGTTCGACCCCGCGTGGCCGGCGGGTGGGCGGGCACTCCGCGCTCCGACCACGGCGTCGGTCTCCTTCACCCCCAAGATGGTGGGCGACGGTGCGGGCGGAGCGTTCGTGCAATGGACGGAGCTCCAGCAGCTGACCTCGGACAAGGACGTGTTCCTGCAGCGGGTGACCGGCGCCGGCTCGATCGCCGCGGGCTGGCCCGCGAGCGGCGTGCTGCTCTCCGGAGCGCCGAACCACGACGCGGACAACTACCGCTTTCCGCTGGTCGCGGACGGTTCGGGCGGCGCGTACGCGACCTGGATGGAGTCCGCGACCCGTGTGGATCCGGACGCGCGAATCGACATGCTCGTGACGCGAGTGACGGCCGCGGGCACGCGACCGGCCGGCTGGACCACGGACGGATTCCTCGTGTTCCAGCAGTCTGCGCCGTTCCTGCCCGAACGCTTCACGTACGAGTACGCGACGCCCGTGCCGGACGGCAGTGGAGGTCTGTTCGTCCTGCGACCGCGCGCGGCGGCGGGCGGGTCGGACATCGTCGCCCATCACCTGCTTGCCGACGGGACCAACGATCCGCGCTGGTCCGCCCTGGGGCTCGCCGTCACCACCGCGACCGGCGCGCAGTACAACCCGGCGGCCACCAGCGACGGTCGCGGCGGGTTCATCTCGCAGTGGCAGGACGAACGGAATGGCGCGCCCTGGGACATCGACGTGTACGCGCAGCGCGTGGATGGCGCCGGCTTCCGCGGCGACCCGAGCGTCTCCTGGACCCCGGCGATCGCGCAGGCGTCGATGAACTTCAACTGGCCGGCGGCGGGCAGCCAGCGCATGACCGTGCTGGACTCGCGCACCCTGCAGGGACATCGGTTCTACACGTTCGAAGCGTGGGTGAAGCCGCGCGTCTCGGGCACGGCGATGACGATTCTCGGCAACGACCGCGCGGTGAGCTGGTGGTTCGGCATCGCCGACAACGGAAGACTCCGGTTCTCGATCGGCGACAACGTGCCGGGCTCCGTCGATGCGGACGCCCCGCTGCCCGTGGGCACGTGGTCCCACGTCGCGGCCACCTACAGCGACATCTCCGGTGTCGTGCTGTACGTGAACGGCCAGACGTCCGGCTACGCCCCGCTCACCGATACGCCCGGACTCCAGGCGGGCCGGCTGCACCTGGGCGCGGACAGCACCTCGACCGGGTTGCGCGAGTTCTTCCGCGGCCAGATGGACGACGTGCGGATCTGGAACGTGGTGCACAGCGACGAGGAGATCCAGGCCAGCATGGCGACCGGACCCATCGGCGGCACGGCGAGCACGCTCGCCCGGTCGGGACTTCTGGCGGAGTGGACGACGAGCCGAACGGTGGTCACGACCACCCCGGTCGCGTTCGTGGACGGCGAGCCGCTCACGGGCGCCACCGCCACGCTGCACAACGCCTGGTTTCAGGGGTACGCGAGCGGGAACGACGCCACGGACCCGTCGTCGTCGCCGCCGAGCCCGTTCTCGATGGCCTGGGAGTTCGACGGCTCCGGCGATCACCACACGTTCGAGGTCGTTCCGGGCGGCTTCGCCGCGGGCGTCACGGTGTACGCGCGCGTGCGCCCGAACCTCGCCGCCGCCGGCCACGACGAGACGTTCGTTGGCCGTGGCAAGTCCTCGAGCTGGTGGCTCGGGCGTGACGCGTCGGGGAACCTGAAGTTCGTGCCCTTTGGGGGTTCCGGAGTCACCGGGCCCTACCTCCCCGCGAATCGCTGGACCACCGTGGCCGCCTCCGCCGGCAACGGGCACGTGCGGCTGTACGTGAACGGCGTGCTCGTCTCGGACGTGGTCGCGGCGGGAACCGTGGGCGAGAACGGCCGGTGGGCGTGGGCGGGCGCCGACAGCGCCGCGAAGGGCGGGCCGATCGACGCCTTCACGGGAGCGCTCGACGATGCGGGCATCGTCAACGGCGTGCTCTCGCCGACGCGCGTGCGTGACCGGCTGATCCCGCGCACGCTCATCAACTCGACGGTCGAACTCGACGAGCTGGGCGCGTCGCGGCAGCGCGTGCAGCTCTACCCGACGTGGCTGCGACGCTCCGGCGGCATGGCGGCGGTGTTGCCCGGGCCTTCGGCGGCTCCCGACGTCACGTGGGGCACGAGTGCATACCCATGGTTCACCACGGCCGAGATGGACCGCTGGAAGTTCCGCTGGACCGGCATGGACATGAAAGCGCCGGCAACGGTCGTCCGCGACACGTTGCGGCTGGACGAGAGCGTTGCGCACGAGCGGATCGGCGCGCTACGCCTGTGGGTGTCCGCTCGCGGCAGCAGTCTCGCGAATCTCGACATGACGCTGACGTCCCCGGCCGGCGACGTGGTGCACGTGGTTTCGCCGGGCACGTTCGCCGCGACGGACCAGAACCTGGAGTCGGTCGTCCTCGACGCCGCGCCGCACGCGCTGGGCGACATGGACTGCCCCTGGAACTACGACGGCGTGCGGCCCTCGCAGACGCTCGCTCGTTACGACGGGCAGAATCCGTACGGCGACTGGATCCTGACGCTCACCGTGCCTCCCGGCGCTGCCGCGGCGTTGCACTCGTGGGGCCTGCAGTGGAACGGCACCACGGTGGGCGCGGGACCGGCTCCGGTCGCGCACGAGCTGGCGCTGTCCGCGCCCGCGCCGAACCCGGCCACGCGCGCGACGACGCTCCGCTTCGTGATGCCGTCGGCGGGCGACGCGTCACTCGTCGTATACGACGCGAGCGGTCGCGTGGTACGCACGCTCGCGCGCGGCGCGCATCGGGCCGGCGAGCACGTGGCGGCGTGGGACCTGCGCGACGGACGCGACCGCGCCGTGGCGCCGGGGCTCTACTTCGCCCGGCTCCTCGTCGCCGAGAAGACGCTCACGAGGCGGATCGTCGTGACGCATTGACCCCGCCCCGGTTCGGGGCAGAGCCCCTGCGGCGGTCACGGCTTCGGCCGTGGCCGCCGCATCGTTTCGTGATCCCGCGGCCCGGCACCGGCACGAGGCGCCACCTTCGCCGTCTTCACGGCACGACATCGCAATCCGTGCACCGGGCGCCGAGCGCACGCGCTGGCGCCCGCGGGCGCACGCTATGCGCGTCGCACCCCGCGCGTCGCGCCCGCCCGTGCGTGTCAGCGCGCCGCCGTCCCGGGCTCCGAGGCGACGGCGGCGGCGGTCGCGCCGAAGCGGCGTTCCACGTCGCGGGCCTCGCGCAGGAACGGGTGACCTTCGGGCAGTCGGCGCCGGAGCGACTCGAGCCCCCGCTTCAGCGGCGCTTCGCCGTCGGGACGACGCCCGGCGGAGAGGCGCGCACTCGCGAGTTGGACGCGGGCACGCGCGGTGAGTGGATCGTCGGGACCGAGGCTTCGCTCGTAGTGGTCGAGCGCGCTCGTGAGCAGCGACTCGGCCTCGGCCCCTCGCCCCCGGTCCGCGAGGAACCGACCGAGGTGGAACTCCACCGCCTTCGCGAATTCGCTTTCCGCGGGATACATCGCGCGTCGCGCGTCGAGAAGTCTGCGGTAGCCCTGCTCGGCCGCGGCCCACTGCCCGCGCGCGTGCGCGAGCCGCGCGCGCGCGAGCTCGAACGTGGCTCGCTCCCGCGCCTCGGGCTCGGGCATCTGCGCGAGGATCCGCTCGCCGATGTCGAGCCAGCGCTCCGCCTTCACCAGCTGGCCGTCGGACAGCAGCGCCCCGACGAGATTGCCCAGCACGCGTTGCTCGCTTCCGATCACGGGACGCTGGCCCGTCTCCACGCCCGCGAGCGACCGTTCGTAGTGACGGACGGCGTCGCCGTAGCGGTGGTCGAGTGCGAAGGCCAGGCCGAGCGTGTTGTGGGCGCTCCGGGTGAAGACGTTTTCGGGTCCGTACTTGCGGTTCGTGACCTCGAGGTTGTGTTCGAGGTGGCGCCGGGCCTCCTCGTAGCGACCCAGGCCCATGTAGGCCTGGCCCAGGTCATCCTCCGCACGCAGCACGCCGCGATGGCTGTCGTCGAAGATCGCCGTGAGTTGCCGACTCGCGTCCTGCAGCACGGGGATGGCGGCCGCGAAATCCTGCCGGGCGATCAGGGCCTCGCCCAGCCGGATCCGCTTCACCGCCACGCCCGAATGATCGGGGCCGAGGATGCGCTCGCTCCAGAGGAGACTCGCGCGCGCGAGGCTCTCGGCCTCCGCCGCGCGGCCCAGCTGCGCGGCCACGAGGGACTGCAGGCTGAGCTGGCCCGACACCGTGAGCGAATCCACGCGCGCGCTGCGCCGAAGCCACGGGCCCGCGAGACGCAGCAGCGTGTCGGCTCGCGTGAACGCACCGGACTCGATCGCTCCCTGCGCCTGGAACAGCACCGCCGGCGCGATGCCGGTGGAGTCCTTCGCGTGCCGGAGGCGCGTGCGCATGGCCAGCGCCAGCAGGCTGTCGCTGGGCAGGAAGTCGGGACTCAGGCTGCGCATGTAGGACGCGCGCGTTTCGAGGTCGGACGCCACTTCGAGCGAGTCGACTTCCGGCATGCGCCCATACGCGGCGAGCGCCTCGTCGATCAATGGAATGGCCCGGTCGGGGCGCCGGAGCTTCGCCTGGATGCTCGCGAGCACGCGCGCCATGGGAATCAGCAGGTCGGGCTGCGTGGCCAGTTCGGCGTGCATGCGTCGCGTGCCCTGTTCGACCAGCTCCGCGGCCGTGGGGCCGCCCTCCCTGGCGCGGTCGGGATCGACGGACTCGAAGACGTCCTGCAGGAAACGCGCGGTGGTCTTCGCCAACCGCGTCTCCCGCTCGGCGCGATCCAGCGCCAGCGAAAGCTCGCGCGCGTGCCGCTGCGACTGGATCGTCCACGCGGCCGCCCCGCCCAGGAGCACGACGAGCGCGGCGGCCACCGTGCTCACCACCGCACGGTGCCGGCGCACGAACCGCGAGAACACGTAGCTCGCACTGTCGCGTCGCGCCGCGATCGGCCGACCGTCGAGGTGCGCTCGCAGGTCGTCGGCGAGCGCCGCGGCCGACGCGTACCGCCGGCCGGGCTCCTTCTGCATCGCCCGCAGCACGATCGTGTCGAGATCGCCTCGCAGCGCGGCGGCATGTTCGACGGGCGCCTTCGCACTGGGCGCGGCGGGCGGCTGCTCCGCCACCAGCCGTTCGATCTCCGCCGTGGACTTGCCCGTCACGTCGTACGGTCGCGTCCCGGTCAGCACCGCGTACGCCATCGCGCCCAGCGAGTACACGTCGCTCGACGTGGTCAGCGCGCCGCCTCGCAGCTGCTCCGGGCTCGCGAACGCCGGCGTGAGCGGCGAGGCGTGGCGCGTCAGCGTGCCCTCCGACGCCGCTTCGTCGAACGTGCGCGCGATGCCGAAGTCCAGCAGCTTCGCCTCGCCGCGCTCCGACACCAGCACGTTGTCCGGCTTCAGGTCGCTGTGCAGGATCAGGCCCTGGTGCGCGTGCTGCACGGCGTCCAGCACCGGCAGCAGCAGCTTCACCCGCTCGCGCACGTCCAGCCGGTGCTCGTCGCACCACCGGTCGAGCGACAGCCCCTCCACCAGTTCCATCACCAGGTACGGCGTGCCGTCCTCCAGCACGCCGCCGTCCAGCAGTCGCGCGATGTTCGGGTGCTCGAGCCGCGCGAGCAGCTGACGCTCGCGGCGGAACCGCTCCTGCGCGCTCGCCGTGAGCAGGCCCATCGGCACCAGCTTGATCGCCACCGACTTCTCGAACTGCTCGTCGGCGCGGTGCGCGCGGTACACCGCGCCCATGCCGCCCCGCCCGATCAGCGCGTCGATCACGTACGCGCCCACGCGCCGGCCGCGCAGGTCGGCGCCGGCATCGTCGGTGCGCGACGCCTCGATGCGACGCGGCAGATCCGCGAAGAAGCCCTCCGCCTCGCCGGACGCCGAAAGGAGCGCGCGCACGCGCGCGGCGATCTCCGGTTCGCGGGCGGCCTCCGCCGCCAGCCGTGACTCGCGTTCCGCGGTCGACCGCCCCGCCAGTTCGTGGAACAGCGCCTCGATGC
>JBGAMH010000202.1:0-8903 GCA_044223135.1 Candidatus Eiseniibacteriota bacterium
AGTCCTGCCCTGCAAGGTGTCCGCTATTCGGAGTCCATCCTCGACCTGGTCGGCCACACGCCGCTCGTGCGGCTGCGCCGCGTCGCGGACGGCCTGCCGTGTCCCGTGCTGGCCAAGGTGGAGTTCTTCAACCCGGGCGGCAGCGTCAAGGACCGCATCGGCATGGCGATGGTCGAGGACATGGAGAAGCGCGGGCTGCTCAAGCCGGGCGGCACCATCGTGGAGTGCACGTCGGGCAATACGGGCCTCGGGCTGGCCATGGTGGCCGCGGTGCGCGGCTACCGCGCGGCGTTCTGCATGCCGGACAAGGTCTCGAGCGAGAAGGTGTACCTGCTCAAGGCGTTCGGCGCCGAGGTGTTCCTGAGCCCCACCGCGGTCGAGCCCGAGCACCCGGACTCGTACTACTCGGTGGCCAGGCGCATCGCGGGCGAGCGCCCGGGCGCGGTGCTCATGAACCAGTACCACAACCCCGCGAATCCGGCCGCGCACTACGCGACCACGGGCCCCGAGTTGTGGGAGCAGACCGGTGGCCGCATCACCCACTTCGTGGCCGGCATGGGCACGGGCGGCACGATCACCGGCATCGCGCGCTACTTGAAGGAACAGAAGCCCTCCGTGCAGATCGTGGGCGCCGACCCGATCGGCTCGATCCTGAAGTACTACAAGGAGACGGGAAAGATCGGCGAAGCGCACTCGTACAAGATCGAAGGCGTGGGCGAGGACTTCATTCCGACGGCGCTCGACATGTCGCTCGTGGACCGCGTGATCGCGTGCAGCGACCGCGACGGGCTGAACATGGCGCGGCGCCTCGCGCGCGAGGACGCGATCTTCGTGGGCGGCTCGTCGGGCATGGCCACGTGGGTGGCGCTCGAGGTGGCGAAGACCGCGAAGCCGGACGACCTCGTGGTCGTGCTGCTGCCCGACACCGGCGAGCGCTACCTGACGAAGGTGCACAACGACGAGTGGATGCGCGACAACCACCTGCTCGACCCGGCGGCCACGCGCGTGGCGCACGTCGTGTCGGGCAAGGCCGCCGCGGTGCGCGGGCTGTTTTCGGTGCAGGCGGGCGAGCCGCTCCGGCGAGCGATCGCGCTGATCGAGCAGCACGACGTGTCGCGCCTGCCGGTGTTCCGCGGTGCCGACGTGGTGGGCACGCTCGACGAGGGCGAGGCGCTGAAGACCGCGCTCGCCGACCCGAGCACGCTCGACCAGCCGATCGAGAGCTTCATGGGCGACCCGCTGCCCGTGGTGGACGCGAGCGAGCCGGCCGACCAGGTGGCGAAGCTGCTCGCGACCCGGCACGCGGCCGTGCTCGTGCGCTCGAGCGGCGCCATCAGCGGCATCCTGACGCGCTTCGACATGCTGCAGTTCATCGCGGGAGGGGAGTGATGGGACAGTCGTCGCTGCGGCCGGATTCGGGCTTCTCCACGCGCGCGGTGCACGCCGGGCAGGAGCCCGATCCCACGACCGGCGCCGTGATGGTGCCGATCTACCAGACCAGCACGTACGCGCAGGAAGCGCTCGGCAGGCACAAGGGCTTCGAATACGCGCGCACGCACAACGCCACCCGTTTCGCGCTCGAGCGGAACCTCGCCGCGCTCGAAGGCGGCGAGCACGGCTTCTGCTTCGGCTCCGGGCTGGTGGCCACCAGCACGCTGCTCCAGACGCTGTCCAAGGGCGACCACGTGATCGCCGGCGACAACCTGTACGGCGGCACCTATCGCCTGTTCACGAAGGTCTACGAGCGTTTCGGGCTCGAGTTCTCGTTCGTGCGCGCCAGCGACACGGCGGCGCTCGAAGCGGCCATGCGCCCGAACACGAAGATGGTGTTCGTGGAGACGCCGACGAACCCGATGATGCAGCTGACCGACGTGGCCGCGGTCAGTGCCGTGGCGCGCAGGCACGGCGCTCTGACGGTGGTGGACAACACGTTCATGACGCCCTACTTCCAGCGGCCGCTCGAGCTGGGGGCGGACATCGTCATGCACTCGGTGACCAAGTACCTGAACGGTCACTCCGACATGGTGGGTGGCGTGCTCGTCACCTCGAACGCCGCGGTGGCCGAGCAACTGCGCTTTCTGCAGAACGCGGTCGGCGGCGTGCCGGGACCCATGGACTGTTTCCTGTGCCTGCGCGGCACGAAGACGCTCGCCGTGCGCATGCGGCAGCACGACGCGAACGCCCGCGTGCTCGCGGAACTCCTCGCCGCGCATCCGAAGGTGGCGAACGTGTTCTATCCCGGCCTGCCGAGCCACCCCCAGCACGAACTCGCCAGGCGACAGGCCTCCGGGTTCGGCGGGATGGTCTCCTTCGTGCCCGGGGACGGCTCGCTGGAGGCCGGGCGCCGGGTTTTCGACCGCTTCCACCTGTTCACCCGGGCCGAAAGCCTCGGGGGCGTGGAGAGCCTCGTGTGTCATCCGGCCTCGATGACGCACGCCTCGGTGCCCCGGGACATGCGGCTCGCGATGGGTTTCGCGGACGGTCTTCTGCGGCTCTCGGTCGGTATCGAAGACGTGGCCGACCTCCGCGCGGACCTCGAGCAGGCGCTCCAAGGCCTTTGAGGCCAGATGGTTGGCCGCTCTCCCGAGCGAAAACGGAGGGGGAGAATCCATTTGACAAGGCTGGGCGAGCCCCCTAGCCTGCGGGCGCTTTGAGCCTGATGTGCCCACGGCCAGGTCCGGGCACGCGTGAGGGCTCGAGACAACCGAGACTCGCGCATGGACGCCGCCCGCCCGACACCGCTTGTCCGAGTGGTGTTTTTCTTTGGGCCTGGCTTTCCAGAAAAAGAAAGAATAATACGGGCCGTCGCCGGCAGTCCCGGCAACGGCGAGCAGGAGAGGAGGTGAAATGCACAAGATGCGTAAGCTTTTCGCTCTGATGATGGTTGCCCTCCTGGCGCTGACCTTCGCGATCGCCGCGGTGGGTTGCGGCAAGAAGGCTGAGGAGGCCCCTGCGGCCACCGAGCAGACGACGACCCCGACCGAGACGATGACCGACACCACGATGGCGCCGGCCGATACGATGGCGGCCGATACGGCGGCGGCTCACTGAGCCACGCCAGCAGCAGTTGGTGATGGGGGCCGGGTTCGCCCGGCCCCCATTGCTTTTTCCCCGTCCGCCCGGGTGCCCGCCCGGGGCCCCGCCGCCCGGACGCGCAGGTTTCGCGCCGTGCCCGCAACCCCCTCGCCGGGGCCGCCGTAAACGGCCCATCCCGAGGAGGCTCGACCATGAAACCGACTTCGTTCGCCCTCTGCACCATCCTCGCCGTCGGGCTGTGCGCGCCGGTCGCGCACGCCGGCCGGTCCGTGACCCTGCAGGAGCGGAGCGAGCGCGTGGAGGTCCCGCAGGGCCTGCGCCTCCTGGCGATCGAGAACCCCCGTGGCTGGGTGCACCTCCGGCCGAGCCCGGACGGCCAGCTCCGCGTGGCGGCCATCAAGGTGTGCCGGGCCGAGTCCCAGGTGCGCGCCCGGCGATTCGCCACCGAGACCAACGTGCAGGCGGGACGCGAGGGCGACCAGTACGCGGTGCGCGTGACCTACCCGCGCAAGGTCGACGTCCGGATCAGCTTCTGGGACCTGTTCAAGGAGTCCAACTGGGAGAACGGCGGCTTCCTGCCCCGCAGCGAAGTGCGGCTGGTGGTGGACGTGCCGACCGGCCTCGCGGTCCGCGTGACCACCGCGAGCGGCGACCTCGACTCCGAAGCGCTCGCCGGCGGGCAGGTGCTGCGCACGGCCAGTGGCGACGTGAGCGTCCGCCGCGCCCGCGGCGCCGTGGACGTGAGCACCTCGAGCGGCGACGTCGAGGCCTCGGACGTGGGCGGCATCACGGTGTCCACCGCGAGCGGCGACCTGTTCTTCAACGGCACGTCCGGCCCGGTCCACGCGCGCACGTCGAGCGGTGACGTCACCGTGAACGGCGCGCGCGACAGCCTCGTGATCCGGACCTCGAGCGGCGACGTGAGCATCGACGACTCCCCGCGCGCGCTCGTGATGGAGACCTCCAGCGGCGAGATCGGCGTCCGGTCCGCCACGGGCGGCGTCAAGGTGACCGCCGCCAGCGGCAGCGTGCAGCTGCGCCTGCGCGGACCCCTGAGGTCGGCCGAACTCTCCGCGGCCTCCGGCGACATTCGGCTGGAGCTCGCGCCCGGCATGGACGCCACGCTCGAGGCGAGCAGTTCGGGCGGGGAGATCGCCAACCATCTGAAACTCGCGGGCGAGCACTCGGGACGCGGCACGCTCTCCGGGCGTGTCGGACGAGGTGGAGCGCCGGTGCGGATCGAGACGACGAACGGAGACATCACCCTGACGGGCGGAGGGAAGTGATCATGCGCCGAGTTCACCCGCTGCTTCACGCACTCGCGCTGGGCCTCGCGTTGCTCGCCGGACCCCGGTGGCTGATGGCGCAGCCCTCGATGGATTTCCGGCCCGTGCCTCCCGAGAGCGTCGACCAGTACAGGCGCGAGGCGCGTGACCGCGCCCGCGAAGCGGCCCGCGACGCACGCGAGATCACGCGCCAGTCGCTCGACAGCCTGGGCACGTCCGAAGAGCCCGCCGCCCCGGCGACGGCGGCCGACGACGCCAACCCGACCCCGCCCGTCCCCGTGACGCCCGCCGTCCCCGTGCCCCCCACGATCACCTCCACGGGCGAGATCCTGCGGTTCGGGAGCGACATCCACGTGCCCGCCGGGCAGGTGGTGGAAGGCGACGTCGTCAGCATGGGCGGTGACGTCGAGGTGGAAGGCCACGTGAAGGGCAACGTCACGTCGATGGGCGGCGACGTCACGCTGCGTTCCGGATCGCGCGTCGACGGCCGCATCGCCACGTTCGGCGGCGAACTGCGCGAAGAGCCCGGTTCGTCGGTCGGCGGCGAGCGCGTGACTACGCCGGGCGCCCCGGGCGGCAAGCTGCTGCTGCCGGCGCTCGCGGTGGTCGGCACCGGCGTGCAGGTGGCGCTGGGACTCATGAAGCTGCTGGTCCTGCTCGGCCTGACGTGGCTCGTGGTGAAGCTCGCCTCCGGCCGTACGCAGCGCGGCGTCGACACCATCCGGCAGGAGCCGGGCACCACGTTCCTGCTCGGGCTGGCCGTGCTCGGGCTGCTGATCCCGTCGGTGTTCGTGCTCGCGCTCGTGATCGCGCTGCTGTGCATCACGATCATCGGCATCCCGCTCGCCGCCGCGGTCGCCGTGGCGTACGCCGGCCTGCTGGTGGTGCTGTTCGTGTGGGGCTGGATCGTGGGCGCGACGCTGTTCGGCTCGCGCATCCGCGAGCGCCTGCGCCCGGGCGCGCCGTCGCTCATGGCCGACGCCCTCTGGGGCGTGGGCGTCGTGCAGGGCCTGCGCGTGGCCTCGCACCTGTTCCACGGCATGCCGCTGTTCGGCTTCATCGGCGGGCTCGTCAACGTGATCGCGATCGTGCTCGGCGCGGTGCTGTGCGTGTTCGGCGCGGGTGCGCTGATCCGCCAGGAGTACGTGCGGCGCACGGTGCAGGACTGGTGGCACCGCGCGCGCCCGACGCCGGTGGGCCGCGTGGTGGAGGACTGGACGCGCCGCGGCCAGCCCGACGCGCCCCCGCCTCCGCCGCCCGCTCCGGCCGCGCCCCCCGCGGAGACGCTCAGCGCGAGCACGCCGCCGACTCCGCCTCCGCCGACGAGTGGCCCCGCGCCCGAATCGCCGCCGCCCACGCCCGGCAGCTGAAGCGCCGCCGACACGAACCGCCCGGACCACCGTCCGGGCGGTTCGCGTTTGCGGCCCCCGCGGCGATCGGGCACCGTGCCGGCCGGTCCACGCACCGGAGAGAGTCCTTGCCCGCCACGTCCCTGCTGGTTCTCTGCCTGCTGCTGTTCCTGGACGGCGCCACGCTGGCGCTGTTCACGACGCCGCTGCTGCTGGCGAGCGCGCGACACCACGAGCCGTGGCAGCTCGCCACGGCCGGCGGCGCCGCGAGCGCCGCGGGCAGCGCCGTGCAGCTGTGGGTGTTCCGCTGGATGCTGGAGTCCGACCGGCCGTGGATGCGCCGCTTCCTGCCCTCGCGCGAGAAGCTGCAGGAGACGCTTCGCCGCTACCCGTCCGCGTCGTTCCTCGCGCTCACGCTGGCGCGCGCCACGCCGCTGCCGGACGCGCCGCTCAAGCTGGTGGCCGCGGCGGTGCGCTACCCGATCCCGCGATACCTGCTCGCGATCCTGCTCGGCTCGCTGCCCTACTACTACGTGCTCGCGCTGATCGGACATCGCTTCGAGATCCCGCTGTGGGTGGTGCTCGCGGCGTTCGGCGTGATCCTGGCGGGGTTCGCCGTGGACCGCTGGAGGGCGCGTGGCCGTGCCTGACGCCCGTCGCGCCCGCGGCGCCTCCGCGGTGGGCATCGACACGGGCGGCACGTTCACCGACGTGGTCGCGCGCGGTGCCGACGGCGCCCTGCGCGCGTACAAGGTGCCGTCCACGCCCGAGGCGCCGGAGCGCGCGGTGCGCGCCGGGGCAACTTCCGCCGGCGGCGCGGCCCGGCTCGTGCGGCACGGCTCCACGGTGGCCACGAACGCGCTGCTCGAACGCAAGGGCGCGCGCGTGGTGTTCGTGACCACGGCCGGCTTCGAGGACGCGCTGGAGATCGGCCGGCAGGAGCGCCCCGACCTGTACGCGCTCGTGCCGCGGCGGGCGGAGCCGCTCGTGCCGGGCGAGCGACGCGTCGGCGTGCGCGAGCGGCTCGGTCCCGGCGGCGTGGTGTGGACGCCGCTCACCGCGGCCGAGGTGCGCCGCGTGACGACGCGCGTGCGCGCGCTGCGGCCCGAGGCGATCGCGATCGGCCTGCTGCACGCGTGGGCGAATCCCGCGCACGAGCGCCGGCTGGCTCGTGCGCTCGCCGCGCTCGGTGTGCCCGTCACGTGCGCGTCCGAGCTCGCGCCCGAGATCCGCGAGTACGAGCGCTTCGCCACCACCGTGGCCAACGCGTTCTTGCTGCCGCGCGTGACCCGCTACCTGCACGCCCTGGCGGGGGATCCCGGCGACCGCTGGGAGATCGTGCTGTCGCACGGCGGCACGGCGCCGCTCGATCGCGCCGCGCGCGAGCCGGTGCGCCAGCTGCTGTCGGGGCCCGCCGCCGGGCTGCGCGCCGCACTCGCGGCGGCGCGCGCGAACGGCTTCGCCACCGCGCTCACGCTGGACGTGGGCGGGACGTCCACCGACGTGGCGCTGCTCGGCGCCGCGGACGCGGGCGCCGACGGGCTACCGCGCCAGCGCGCCCGCGAGGTGGCGGGCGTGCCGGTGCTGCTGCCGGCGCTCGACGTGCAGACGGTGGGCGCGGGCGGCGGCTCGATCGCGCGCGTGGACGAGGGCGGTGTGCTGCGCGTGGGGCCGCAGAGCGCAGGCGCCGATCCGGGCCCGGCGGCGTACGGCCGCGGCGGCCCGGCCACGGTGACCGACGCGCTGATCGTGCTCGGCCGCATCGCCGCGCCGTCGCTGGCGGGCGGCGCGCTGGCGCTCGACCCCGCGGCGGCGGAACGCGCGATGGCCGCGCTCGCTCGCGCGCTGCGGATGCGCACGCCGGCGGCCGCGGCCGAAGGTGTGCTGCGCGTGGCGAACGCGGCCATGGAAGCCGCGCTGCGCCGCGTGTCGGTGGAACGCGGCGAGGATCCGCGGCATGCCTCGCTGGTGGCGTACGGGGGCGCGGGCGGGCTGCACGCGTGCGAGCTGGCCGACGCGCTCGGCGTGCGCGCGGTGGTGTGGCCGCGGCACGCGGGCGTGCTGTGCGCGCACGGCGCGCTCACGGGCGGCACGCGCCGCGAGCGGAGCCGCTCGGTGCTGCTCGACGCGCGCGACCACGCCGCGCTCCGCCGGGCGTTCGCGGCGCTGGAGCGCGAGGTGATGCGCGAGTTCCCCGCGCGCGAGCGGGCGCGCGTAGACGTTTCGCGCTGGGCCGAGGTGCGCGCCGACGGGCAGGCGCACGAGCTGTCGGTGCCGGTGCCCGCCGACGTGCGCGCGCTCGCCGCGCGGTTCCACCGCCAGCACGAGCGGCGCTACGGTTTCGCCGATCCCGCGGCCACCGTGCGCGTGGTGACCATCGAAGTGCGCGCCGCGCTCGCCGACGGCGCGTCCGTCCGCCCGGCCCGCGTGCCGCGTCCTCGCGTCGCGGCGGCGCCCGGGCACGTCGCGGCGTGGATCGCCGGCGCGCGCCGCCGCGTGCCCGTGTGGCATCGCGACCGGCTCGCCGGTGGGGCCGCCGGTCGCGGGCCGGCCGTGATCGCCGACGACGGCGCCACGCTGTGGGTGGCGCCGGGCTGGCGCTGGGCGGTCGCCCGCGACGGGGCCGTGTGCGCGCGGCGCCGAGGGGCGCGATGAGCGTGCGGGCTCGCCGCTTCGACGGCGTGGAGCTGAGCCTGTTCGAAGGCCTGTTCCGCGCGGCGGCCGAGGAGATGGGCGCCGTGCTCATGCGCGCCGCGCACTCGCCGAACATCACCGAGCGGCTCGACCACTCGTGCGCCGTCTTCGACGCCGACGCCCGGCTGGTCGCGCAGGCGGCACACATTCCCGTGCACCTCGGGAGCATGCCGCGCGCGGTCGAGGTCGTGCGCGCGCTGGGGCCGTTCTCGCCCGGCGACGTCGTGCTGCTGAACGATCCGTTCGCGGGAGGGACGCACCTGCCGGACCTCACGCTGGTCAGTCCGGTGTTTCTGCATGAGAAGAAGGGGGCCTCCGGCCCCCGTGCGCGCGCGCGTACCCGGCCAGCGACCGGCGCCGCGCCCAGAATGCCCGAATACTTCGTCGCGAGCCGCGCGCATCACGCGGACGTGGGAGGGGCCGCGCCGGGGTCGCTCCCGATCGCGCGCGAGGTCTACGAAGAGGGCTTCCGGATCCCGCCGGTGTTCCTGCGCCGCGCGGGCGTGATGCAGCACGAGGTGCTCGCGCTGCTGCTCGC
>JBGAMH010000203.1:0-8953 GCA_044223135.1 Candidatus Eiseniibacteriota bacterium
CGCCTACCTGCTGCCGATGCGGCTGGGTGGCGAGACCCAGTTGCAGCCGTACGGCATCTACGAGAGCTGGGACTTCGCGCACCTGCTGGGCTACAACAACCAGAAGGTCACGCAGAGCGGTGGTGGGCTCAACTGCTACGTGCAGGGACAGCACGTGCGCGTGACGGGCGAGTACCTGTGGACGTCGTTCCTGACACCGACCGAGCTGGTGAACGGCCCGCGCACGGGCGCGGCACTGGACAGGGTGACGGGCTACGCCACGCTGCGACTGATGACCCAGTTCGTGTTCTGACGTCCGCCCGGGCTGCCGCCTGGCGGGCGAGCGAGCGGGGACTCCCAGGACAGGCGGGGGTCCTCGTTTCGCATCCGCGCGCGCTTGGCCCGGGCCGCGACGCGGGACCCGACCAGAGCCAGGCATCCGTCGCGCGTGAGCGTCGTCCCGCGTTCCCCGGCGGGTGGTCGGCGCGGCCCTCCGACGTTGACCGGCGCGGTCCCACCTCCGTACGATTCGCCACATGGCGAAATGACCATCGGAGGAACGAACGTGCGCAACTTCGAGTTGGCCATGAAGGCCGTGAGTGATCCCACCCGTACGCGCATCCTCAAGCTGCTCGAGGGCGGCGGGCTGTGCGTGTGCCAGGTGCAGGCGGTGCTCGGCCTGGCACCGTCCACGATCTCGAAACACCTCGCGATCCTGAAGGTGGCCGGGCTGGTGGTGGACCAGCGCGACGGCAAGTGGATCGAGTACGCGCTGGCGAGCGACTCGCACAACCCGCACGCGGCCCGACTGCTCGCCCTGCTGAAGGGCGACCTCGATCGCGAGGCGGCGGTGGTCGCCGACCGCAGGCGCCTGCGCGAAGTGCGGGCGATTCCGTTGACCGAGCTGTGCGCGCTGCCGGCGGCGCGCGTGCCCATGCCCGCGACGTCGGCGCGGCATCGGCCGCTGCGAAAGGAGCGCTCGCGTGCCTGATCCGCGCCCGCACCTGCTGTTCGTCTGCGTGGAGAACTCCAATCGCTCCCAGATGGCCGAGGGCTTCGCGCGCCACCGGGGGCAGGGGCGGGTGGCGGCGTTCAGCGCCGGCTCGCGCCCGTCGGGCCGGATCAACCCACGTGCCGTCCAGTTCATGCGCGAAAAGGGCATCGACCTGGAGGCTCAGCACTCCAAGGGCCTCGGCGCGCTGCCGGCGGTGACGTGGGACTGGATCGTGACGATGGGCTGCGGCGACGCCTGCCCGACGCTGCCCGCCCGGCAGCGGCTCGACTGGGAGCTGACCGATCCGAAGCACCTGGACGACGACGGCTTCCGGGGCGTCCGCGACCGGATCGAACGCCTCGTCACGGGCCTGGTCGCCGATGCGCTGGCCCGCGCGGGCCGGCCGGAGGAGCGCGCATGACTCGCGTTCCCCCCGCGGGCGTGGCGAATCGCCTGTCGTTCCTCGACCGCTACCTGACGCTGTGGATCTTCCTGGCCATGGCCGTGGGCGTGGCGGCCGGCTACCTGTTTCCGCAGGCGGTCCCGTGGCTCCATCGTTTCGACGTGGGCACCACGTCGGTGCCCATCGCGATCGGCCTCATCCTGATGATGTACCCGCCGCTGGCGAAGGTGCGCTACGAGCAGATGGGACGCGTGTTCCGCAACGGCCGCGTGCTCACGCTGTCGCTGGTGCAGAACTGGGTGATCGGCCCGGTGCTCATGTTCGCGCTCGCGGTGCTGTTCCTGCGCGACCGCCCCGAGTACATGACCGGGCTGATCCTGATCGGGCTGGCGCGCTGCATCGCCATGGTGATCGTGTGGAACGACCTGGCCCGCGGCGACGCGGAATACTGCGCGGGCCTCGTGGCGCTCAACTCCGTGTTCCAGGTGCTGTGCTTCCCGGTCTACGCGTTCGTGTTCCTGACGCTGGCGCCCGCGTGGCTCGGCCTGCAGGGCGTGGCGGTGCACATCACCATGGGCGAGATCGCCCGCAGCGTGTTCGTGTACCTGGGCATCCCGTTCCTCGCCGGCATCGCGTCGCGCTTCACGCTGATCCGGCTGCGCGGCCGGGAGTGGTACGAGCGCCGCTTCATTCCGGCGGTGAGCCCGATCACGCTGATCGCGCTGCTGTTCACGATCGTGGTCATGTTCTCGCTCAAGGGCGAGACCATCGTGCAGCTGCCGCTGGACGTGGTCCGCATCGCGATTCCGCTGCTGCTGTACTTCGCGGCGATGTTCCTGGTGTCGTTCTTCCTGAGCCGCGCCGTGGGCGCGGACTACCCGCAGTCGGCCACGCTGTCGTTCACGGCGGCGTCCAACAACTTCGAGCTGGCCATTGCCGTGGCGGTGGCCACGTTCGGCATCGCCCACGGCGCGGCGTTCGCGGCGGTGATCGGCCCGCTGGTCGAAGTACCGGCGCTGATCGGGCTCGTCCACGTGGCGCTGTGGTTCCGGCGCCGGTTCTTCCCCGCGGCCGCCCCCTCGGCGCCCGCCCGGGCGATGCGCACGTGAGCAGCGGCTCGCACGGCCCCGTCGCCCACGATCCGCTGCGGCTGATCGTGTTGCCGCCCGAGCCCGCGCCGGCCGCGCCCCGCGGCCTGGGCTGGGCGCTCGCGGGCGCGCTGCTGGCGTGGATCGCGCTCTACGCGGTGCTCCCCGCCTTCTCGCGCTGGTTCACCTACGGGCTGCTGGGGCTCGGGCACCGGACTCCATTCGGATCGGCGGTCGAGTTCTTCGTCTACGAGGCGCCCAAGGTGCTGCTGCTGCTGGCGCTGGTCGTGTTCGGCGTGGGCGTGATCCGGTCCTTCTTCACCGCCGAGCGCACGCGCGCCATCCTCGCCGGCAAGGCCGAGTTCGTGGGCAACGTGCTGGCGGCGGCGCTCGGCGTGGTGACCCCGTTCTGTTCGTGCTCGGCCGTGCCGTTGTTCATCGGCTTCCTGACCGCCGGCGTGCCGCTGGGCGTGACGTTCTCGTTCCTGATCTCGGCGCCCATGGTCAACGAGGTCGCGCTCGCCCTGCTGTTCGGGCTGTTCGGCTGGAAGGTGGCGGCGCTCTACCTGGGCACGGGGCTGCTCGTGGCGATCGTCGCGGGCTGGACGATCGGGCGGCTGAAGCTGGAGTCCCAGGTCGAGCCGTGGGTGTACCAGGTGCGGGCGGGCGCGGGCGCCGCCGCTCCCGGTCCGCGCCGCTGGAGCGAGCGGCTGGTGGCGGGGCTCGAGGCCGTGCGCGAGATCGTCGGCAAGGTGTGGCCCTACCTGCTCGTGGGCATCGCCGTGGGCGCCGGCATTCACGGCTGGGTGCCGGAGCACTTCATGGCCTCGATCATGGGCAAGGCCGCGTGGTGGTCGGTGCCGCTGGCGGTGCTGATCGGCGTGCCCATGTATTCCAACGCGGCCGGCATCATCCCGGTCGTGCACGCGCTGCTCGGCAAGGGCGCGGCGCTCGGCACCGTGCTCGCATTCATGATGTCGGTGATCGCGCTGTCGCTGCCCGAGATCGTGATCCTGCGCAAGGTGCTTCGCCCGCGCCTGATCGGCGCGTTCATCGGCATCGTGGCCACCGGCATCGTGCTGGTGGGCTACCTGTTCAACTGGCTCCTCTGACGGAGCCGACGCTTCATCGCTGCTGCCGAAAACCCGAAGGAGTCCCCCGTGACGCAGATCGAAGTGCTGGGGCCCGGTTGTACCAAGTGCAACGTGCTCTACGACCACGCGCGGCAGGCCGCGAGCGAACTCGGCATCGAGTTCGAAATCCGCAAGGTGACGGACATGGCCGCCATCCTCGGTTACGGCGTCATGACCACGCCCGCGCTGGTGGTGAACGGCGAGGTGAAGCTGGCGGGCCGCGTGCCGTCGGCGGAGCAGCTGAAGGCGGTGCTCGCATGAACGCCTCGCGAGGAGCCTCCCTCCGTCCCGCGGCCCCGACCCTGCGTCGTGGTTGGCTGGCGCTCGCGGTGATCGCCGGCCTGCTGGCGGGCACGACGGCGTCGACTCGCGCGGCCGGCACGCCCGGGCCCGCACGCACGGTGGCCGCGAAGCCGGCGGCCACGGTGGCACCGCCCGCCGCGGCCACCCGCCAGGTCGTCGCCTACTACTTCTACACGACCTACCGCTGTGCCTCGTGCCGCGCGATCGAGGCGTGGTCGCGCGAAGCGATCGAAGGTGCGTTCGCCGAACAGATCCGCGACGGGCGGCTGGTGTGGAAGCCGGTCAATACCGACCTCGAGGGCAACGAGCACTTCGTCAAGGACTTCAAGCTCTACACCAAGTCGCTCGTGCTGGTGGATGTCGTGCGCGGCAAGCGCCGCGAGTGGCGCAATCTCGAGAAGGTCTGGCAGCTGCTGCAGGACAAGCCGGGGTTCGTGCGTTACGTGCAGGACGAGACGCGTTCGTTCCTGGCCGAGCACTCGTGACCGAGTGGGCTGCGGGCGTCGCGTCGGCGCTCTGGCTGGGCATCCTGACCTCGATCAGCCCCTGCCCGCTGGCCTCGAACGTCGCGGCCGTGTCGTACGTCGGCCGGCACGCGGTCGATCCGCGCCGCGCCGTGCTCGCGGGACTCGCCTATGCCGCCGGGCGCGCCGCGACGTACGTGGCCGTGGCGTGGATCGTGGTCGCGAGCCTGCTGTCGATTCCGGACGTCGCGCTGTTCCTGCAGAAGCGCATGAACCAGGTGCTGGGGCCGCTGCTCGTGCTGATCGGCGCCGGCATGCTGGGGTGGATCCCCGCCCGGTTGCCGTCGACCGGGTTCGCCGAAGGCCTGCGCACGCGCGTGGCGAGCCGCGGAGCATGGGGCGCCGCCGGGCTCGGCGTGTTGTTCGCGCTGTCGTTCTGCCCCGTGTCCGCCGGGCTGTTCTTCGGAGCGCTGATTCCACTCGCCACCAGCGCACGCTCGACCGTGCTGCTGCCGGCCGTCTACGGGCTCGGCACCGGGATGCCGGTGGTGGCGTTCGCGCTCCTGCTGGCGCTCGGCACGCGCGGCGTGGCCCGGGCGTTCGACGCGATGACCCGCTTCGAGCGCGTGGCGCGCGTGGCGACCGGCGTGATCTTCGTGCTGGCCGGCGGATACCTGGTGCTGGTGCATCTGCTGGGCGTGGAGTTCTGACCGAGCTCGGCCCCGTCGAGCACCGATGCCCGGCCCCCGGGACGACGGGGCTCGGCGGCGACGGCCGGTTGCGGCGCCGGCCGCCACCGCCACCCGCATGAACCGCGCGCCCCGGAGCACTCGCCCCCGGGGCGCGCGGTTCATGCGCCGGTCATCGCAGGACCACGAGCCGTGCGTCGAGCTGGCCGCGGCCGGTGCTCGCGCGCAGGAAGTACACGCCCGGGCCCGCCGACGCGCCGGCCTGGTTCGCGCCGTTCCATTCGAGCACGTGCGTGCCCGCGGCGAACTCACGGTCGGCGAGTACCCGCACGAGCGCGCCCGCGACGTCGTACACGCGCACGGTCGCCCTCGCCGCGCGGGGCATCACCAGCTCGAAGCGCGAGGCCCCGTGCGCGGGATTCCCGCTCGCCAGCCGCAGCGCCCCCTCCGCGGGCGCCGCCGCCGGCGAGCCGAGCACGAACATGCCGGGGTAGTCGAAGTAGGGGATGCGCTCCGCCGTCAGGTAGATCCCGGCGTGGCTCATCGTGTGCGCCGCGTAACGCGGCAGGGGCGCGATCGTGCTCTCGGTGCCGGTCAGCACGTCGTACTGGTTGAACGGCATGCGCGCGCGCCAGGTGCCCGGCGCGAAGCCCCACCGATAGTGGTAGTAGACCGTGTCCCGATCGCCCGCTTCGGCGTGGTAGACGACCGCCGTGCCGTAGGGATTGTTCGCGTCCACGTCGGGGGCGAAGTACCCCGTCACCGCGACGCCGTCCGGGATCGCCAGCGAGCCGTAGCTCCACGAGTCCCCACAGTCGTAGCTGATCGAATACCGGACGCCGTGCCCCTCGGTGTAGGGCCACTCGTAGGCGCAGATCACGAGGCCGTCGTGCACCGAAACGGAGACGGGGCGATTCGCCACCGAGGAGCTCACCAACCCCCGCACCGTCCAGCCCGACACGTTGGAGTGACTCGCCACCTGGATCGTGTCGTCGGTGGCGACATAGGTGACGAAGAGGTAGTCGCCGCACGCGGTGCCGTTGTTCCAGCTGGCATCCAGTCCGTGGCTGGCGTCCGCGATGCCGGTGGCGACTTCGGCGAACGTCGTGCCGTCCGTGCCGACGTCCCACGTGTAGCGCAGGCTGCCGTCGGCCTCGAGCGCCAGGACGTAGATGCGGTTGTCGAAGTCGACGACGTTGCTGGCCAGCACGACCTCGGTGAACTCGGTCGTGCCGGTGCCGAGCACGGTGCGCGGCACGTAGGTGCCGTCGGTGAAGCCCGTGAGGGCGATGAACCGGCGCACGTTGACGGCATTCGGCACTGCGCTGGTGATCCACCCCGCGTAGAGGTACTGGTCCACGAGCGCGGCCGAAACGTCCACGAGCCCGTTGATGACGAAGAAGACGTACGTCTCCGTCCAGGACCCGCCCTGGTTCGTGGACTTCATGATCGACCACTGGGCGTCGCCGGTGGTGTTGCCCCAGCGGGCCACCGCGAGCAGCTGGCCGTTCGCGCGGTAGTAGTCGAGCCACGTGCTCTGAGCGAGCGAGCGCGTGCCCACGCGGACGTCGGGCCCTTCGCGCATCACGTTCGCGGGCACCGGCTCCTTCCAGGCGATGCCCAGCGCGCACACGCCGCCCGCCTCCTCGAACGCGCGCAACGCGTCGATCGCCACGTCGTACTCGCGCGCCTCCCAGCTCGCGGGCACCGCCTGGGCCAGCGCACCGGCCTCGATGCTCGCGTCGAGCGGGTGCAGTTCGATCCGGGCATTCGCCCGCTGCGCGGCATCCAGCTCGGCGAGCCGCTTCCACAGCGGCACCGCCGGCGCCGCCGCCTCCCGGGACGCCCGCGCGAGGTCGCTCACGTCGGGCCGCAGCGGACCGGGCGACGGGTCGCGGATCGGCTGCAGCATGTCGTCGAGGCCCGCGGGGATCGCCACGGGCGCGGGCGCGCGAAGCTCGTGCATGGCGGGCGCGCCCGACGGATCGTCGGCCGATGCGTCCGTCACGGGCGTGCCGCCGCGCGCGGGAACGGCGGCCGACACGAAGAACGCGAAGAGTGCGATGAGCGACCAGCGGAGTCGGGGGCGTGACATGGCCGATGCCTCCCTCCCGGCGCACGTGCGCCGCGAGTGCCGGCGCGGATCCCCGCACCTCGCGCGGAACATCGGTGGAAGCGCCAGCCGTGGCGGCCCGAAGTCGCGGGGCGGTCCGCGTCCGATGGATGACGGCGCGACGCGTGTTCTCGCCGCGCCTGGGGACAAGACGACACCGAAACGACACGCCCCGCACGCAGCTGCGCACGGGGCTGGAGATCGGCCTCGGGGGATGACGGCCCCGCCGAGGGCGGGAGCGTCACCCGCCGGCGGGGAGACTCCCGCGCGGCTGTGAGGACATGCTAGGCCACGCTCACGGCTGTCCGACGACGCCCGTTCTCCGAGGGGGAAAGTCGAGACGGGCTCCGCGGGGCGCCATCGACTCTCGTCCCCTGCCGGACGAGCCCTCGCCGGGCCGTCGAAGCCGTGGGCACGATGCCCGACCTGCGGGGGTGAACGACACCCGCGACTGCTCGACACGAAGGCCCGGCAGCACGCGCCGCCGGGCCTTCGTCGTTTCGCCGCGCGGTCGCGCGACGCGCCTGCGCCTACTGCGCGCCGGCGGCCTTCTCGGCTTCCGCGCGCAGCTTGTCGCTCGCGTAGATCGCGATCTCCACGCGACGGTTCTGCTGGCGACCGTCCTCGGACTCGTTGCTCGCGATCGGCTCGGTCTCGCCGCGGCCGATCGCCCGGATGCCGCGGTTCACGCCGTTCGTGCGCAGGTAGTTGCTGGCCGCCGCGGCGCGCCGCCTGGACAGGCCCATGTTGTACGAGTCGGTGCCCGTGGCGTCGGTGTGACCCACGATCATCAGGTCGGACTTCGGATACTTGGCCAGGCTGGCCGCGAGCGCGTCGAGGTTCGTCCGGGCGTCGCCCTTGATGACGTCCGAGTCGACGTCGAACAGCAGGCCCGAGTCGAACAGCACCGCGATGCCTTCGCCGACGCGCTGCACCTTGGCGCCGGGGATGTTCTGCTGCAGCTCCTTGGCCTGCTGATCCATCTGGTGGCCGATGATCGCGCCGGCCGCGCCGCCGATCACCGCACCGATGATGGCGCCGCGCGTGGTGGAGCCCGTCTGGTTGCCGATCACGGCTCCGGCGCCCGCACCGGCGCCCGCGCCGATGATGGCGCCCTTGGTCTTGGCGTTCATCGCCGCGCAGCCGCCCAGGGCGAAGATCGCGAGCGCCGCGCACGCGACGGCGCGCAGGGTGTGCATGGACTTGAGGGACATGGTTGCCTCCGAAGGAAGACGAAAGGACCGCAGCGCGGGCGGGGGACCGCGCGGGAAGGTGGGAGCCGAAGCGGGAGTGCCGGGACCATAGCGCAGACTCGACCGCCCGTGCCCAGCCCGTTGGCGACCGGCGCCGGGCCCGGCTCCGCCCGGCGCGGCGGTCGATTCCGCGCGGGTGCCCGGATGTCGTTCTCGCGCAGCACGTAGTCCGCACCCGACCGCCGATTCGCGGGAACGCCACCCGGTGGCGAGGCCGGATCCGTCAGCGCAGGTGCTTCGCGAACGCGCGCACGCCGGCGGCCAGCGCGTCGGGCGTGGAGGCGCCGTAGAAGAGAACGAGCCCGCGCCGGGGCTTCAGCGCGTGGTAGTAGCCCGACAGCGCCGCCGCCGACAGGCCGCAGGCGCGCGCGCGCCGCGCGAGCGCGACGTCGTCCGCTCGCTCGGGCAGGCCGGCGACCAGGTGGAGCCCGGTGGAAGCGGGCCCCGTCGTCACGGCGTCGCCCCAGTGGTCGCGGATCGCGCCCGCCAAGCGGTCCCGCGAGCGGGCGTAGAACTGCCGCGCCTGCCGCAGGA
>JBGAMH010000204.1:0-8833 GCA_044223135.1 Candidatus Eiseniibacteriota bacterium
CGTGCGGCGCAGCGCGGCGTGCGCCTGGCGAGCGACATGGTGCCGAACCACATGGGTCTCGACTCGCGCTGGGTCGTCGAGCATCCCGAGTGGTTCCTGTCGCTGCCGCACAGCCCGTATCCCGCGTACCGCTTCGAGGGGCCCGACCTCTCCGGCGACTCGCGCGTCGAGCTGAAGATCGACGACCACTACTACGACCGCACCGACGCGGCCGTCGTGTTCCGGCGCGTGGATCGCGCCACCGGCGAGGCGCGCTACCTCTACCACGGCAACGACGGCACCAGCTTCCCGTGGAACGACACGGCGCAGATCGACTACCTGAATCCGGCCGCACGCGAGCAGGTGATCCAGACGATCCTCGACGTCGCGCGGAAGTTCCCGATCATCCGCTTCGACGCCGCGATGACGCTCGCGAAGCGCCACGTGCAGCGCCTGTGGTTCCCCGAGCCCGGCAGCGGCGGTGCGATCCCGTCGCGCGCGGAGCACGGCATGACGCGCGCCGCGTTCGACGCCGCGATGCCGAACGAGTTCTGGCGCGAGGTCGTGGACCGCGTGGCGCGCGAAGCGCCGGGCACGCTGCTGCTCGCCGAGGCCTTCTGGCTCATGGAAGGCTACTTCGTCCGCACGCTCGGCATGCACCGCGTGTACAACAGCGCGTTCATGAACATGCTGCGCGACGAGCAGAACGCGAACTACCGCAGCGTGATCAAGAACACGCTCGAGTTCGACCCCGACATCCTGCAGCGCTACGTGAACTTCGTGAACAACCCCGACGAGCGCACGGCGGTGGACCAGTTCGGGCGCGGCGAGAAGTACTTCGGCGTGTGCACGCTGCTCGCCACGCTGCCCGGCCTGCCGATGTTCGGCCACGGACAGTTCGAGGGGCTCGAAGAGAAGTACGGCATGGAGTACCGGCGCGCTTATCGCGACGAGGTCGTGGACGAGGGCCTGGTGGCCGAGCACCGCCGCCGCATCGCGCCGCTGCTGCACCGCCGCTGGCTGTTCTCGGGCTCGCGCGACTTCCTTCTGTACGACTGCTTCGCCGACTCGGGCAGCGTGAACGAGGACGTGTACGCGTACTCCAACCGCGCCGGCTCCGAGGCCGCGCTGATCGTGTTCCAGAACCGCTGGGCCGACGCGCGCGGCTGGATCCGCATGAGCGCCGCCTACGCCGACAAGGGCGCGGGCCGATCGCTGCGCCAGCGTTCGCTCGCCGAGGGCCTCGGGCTGCCCGCGGGCGACGCACTCGTGCGCTGCCGGGACCTCGTGCGTTCGAGCGAGTACCTGCTGAACACCGCCGACCTCGCCGCGCGCGGCCTGCGCGTGGAGCTGGGCGGGTACGACTCGCTGGTGCTGCTCGACTGGCGCGTGGTGGCCGAGGACGGCCGCCCGTGGCGCCGGCTCGCCGACGAACTCGCCGGCACGGGCGTGCCCAGCCTGGACGACGCGCTGCGCGAGCTGGAGCTGCGCCCGGTGCACGAAGCGCTGCGCGAGCTGCTCGCGCCCACCGCCACGCCCGCGCGACTCGAACGCGCCGCCGGCCAGATGCTGGCGGCCGCACGCACGGTGGTGCACGGCGCGTGGCGCGGCGACGCCGGCGCGATCGCACACCGCATGCTCGGGCGCTTCGCCGCCGCCGACGCGCTGCCCGCAGTGGCCGCGCGCGGGCGCGGCTGGCCCGCGGCGCTCGCCGGCGTGCTGCCGCTGCGCGCCGCGCCGACCGACGCCGAGCGCATGGCCGTGCGCGCGTGGGCCGCGGTCGAGGCGCTGGGTTCGCTGCGCGATCCGCTCGGCCCCGACGCCGGCGCGGTGGAGCTGTTCGACGCGCTCCGCGTGCGCAACGCCGTCGCCGGCGCGCTGCGCGGTTGCGGGCTCGACGACGACGACGCGTGGCGCGCCGCCGCCCGCGTGCGCGCGGCGTTCGCGCACCGCCGCTGGGCCGAGGGCCGCCCCGGCGTGCCGTCCCCCGCGCGCCGCGCGTTCGTGGACGACCCCGACGTGCGCTGGCTGCTGGGCGTGAACGAGCACGAGGGCGTCACGTGGTTCGGCGCCGAGGCGTTCGAGCGCCTCACGTGGTGGATCGCGCTGCCCGAGCTGCTCGCGCAGGCCGACACGCACGACGCGACCGCGCTGCGCGCCCTGCGCGCGCGGCTCGATCGCGAGCGCGCCGCGGCCGCCGCCAGCGACTGGAAGTGGAACGCGTGGGTCGCGGCCATGACCGGCGCGAAGCCCGCGGCACCGGCGAAGGCGGCCCCTGCCGCGCGGGCCGTCGCGGAGCGGAAGGCCGTCGCGAAGGCGAAGCCGGCAACACGCAGGCCGGCGGCGAAGGCGAGCCCGGCCGCGAGGAAGACGGCCGTCGCGAAGAAGCAGGCCGCCGCGAAGCCGAAGAACGTGGCGAAGAAGAAGACTGTCGCGAAGCCGAAGACCGTGACGAAGAAGAAGGCCATCGCGAAGGCGAAGCCCGTCGCGAAGAAGCAGACCGCCGCGAAGGCGAAACCCGTCGCGAAGAAGCAGACCGCCGCGAAGGCGAAACCCGTCGCGAAGAAGCAGACTGCCGCGATGGCGAAGCGGAAGCCCCCCGCGAAGCCGAAGCCGACCGCGAAGAAGTTGCCCGCGCCCGCCCGCGGCAAGCGCACCACGCGCAAGCGCGGCTGATCCACCCGCACGGCCGACCGGTTCCGCCACCATGAAAATCCAGCGCCAGCCGCCGGATCTTCATGGTGCCCCGCCGCCCACGCGAAAGGGCGGGCCTCTTTCGAGTCCCGCCCCTCGCAAGACGCCCGGTCCTTGAGCGTCGACCTGCGTTCGCCGCGTCAGTCCAGCCGCACGATCTCGCCTTCCTCGGTGAGGTCGAACTTCGACGCGAGCGGTTCCTTGGGCAGGCCGGGCATGCGCAGGATCTCGCCCGTGATCGGGATCACGAAGCCCGCGCCGGCCGCCAGCTGGATCTCGCGCACCGTCACCAGGAAGTCCTTCGGACGGCCGAGCAGCGCCGGGTTGTCCGACAGCGACTGCTGCGTCTTCGCGATGCACACGGGCAGCTTGCCGAAGCCGGCCTTCTCGAGCTGCGCGCGGTCGCGCTTGGCGCGGGCCGTGTAGTCCACGGCCTGCGCGCCGTACATCTCGTGCGCCACGGTGGCGATCTTCTTCTCGATGCTGTCGTTCCAGTCGTAGAGCGGCTTGAAGCCGGGCTCGCTCTTCGCCACCACGTCGCGCACGACCTCGGCCAGCTCCATGCAGCCCTTGCCGCCCTCGCTGAACGTCTTCGCGACCACGGCCTGCAGGCCCATCGCCTCGCAGTGCACGCGCAGCGTCTCGACCTCTTCCGCGGTGTCGGACGGGAAGTGGTTGATCGCGATCACGCACTTCTGACCGAACTTCTTGATGTTCTCCAGGTGCTTCTCGAGGTTCGCGAAGCCCTTCACCATCGCGGTGGTGTTCGGCTGGTTCACCTCGGTCAGCGGCACGCCGCCGTGCATCTTGAGCGCGCGGATCGTGGCCACCAGCACCGTGGCGCTGGGCGCGAAGCCGCCGTAGCGGCAGTTGATGTCGAAGAACTTCTCGGCGCCCAGCTCGAACGCGAAGCCGGCCTCCGTCACCACGATGTCCGCGTACGACAGCGCGGCCTTGGTGGCGGCGATCGAGTTGGTGCCGTGCGCGATGTTCGCGAACGGGCCGCCGTGCACGAACGCGGGCACGCCCTCGGTGGTCTGCACCAGGTTCGGCTTGATCGCGTCCTTGAGCAGCGCCGCCATGGCGCCCACGGCCTTCAGGTCCGCGGCGGTCACCGGCGAGGCGTCCGGCCGGTAGCCCACCACGATGCGGCCCAGGCGCGCCTTCAGGTCGGCGATGCCGTCGGCCAGGCACAGGATGGCCATCACTTCGCTGGCCGCCGTGATGTCGAAGCCGCTCTCGCGCGGGATCGCCTCGGTGCGGCCGCCCAGCCCGATCACGATGTCGCGCAGCGCGCGGTCGTTCATGTCCACGACGCGCTTCCACGTGACGCGGCGCGTGTCCAGGCCCACGGCGTTGCCGTGGTGCAGGTGGTTGTCCACGATCGCGGCGAGCAGGTTGTGCGCGGCCGAGATGGCGTGGAAGTCACCGGTGAAGTGCATGTTGATGTCCATCACCGGCAGCACTTCGGAGGCGCCGCCGCCGGCGCCGCCGCCCTTCATGCCGAACACCGGGCCCAGGCTGGGCTCGCGCAGCGCGCACGCCGCCTTCACGCCGATGCGGGCCAGGCCCTGCGCCAGGCCCACCGAGGTGGTGGTCTTGCCCTCGCCCGCGGGCGTCGGGGTGATGGCCGACACCAGCACCAGCTTGCCGCGCGGGGTGCGGCCGCGGGTCGCGGCCATGGTGAGCTTCGCCTTGTACGGTCCGTACAGCTCCAGGTGGGCCGGATCGATGTCCAGCGCGCGTGCGACTTCGACGATGGGTTTCATGGCCGCGCACTGTACGAAAACCGCAGCGGCCTGAGTAGGGGTCGGATCAGTTCGCCTTTTCGCAACCGCTTGCGCGTTCCGCCGCCCGGGTCGCCGCGACCCGGCGACCGGGGCGCGGGCGCCCCGCGGAATCGCCGCGGGAATCTCCGCCGAGATACCGCGGCCGCCGCACGCGCCGCCGCGCGCCCCTGGCGCTGCATCGCCCCGGCCGCCCGCGCTCCGACCCGAACCTCCCGTCGCGCCGCGCCTTCTCCCCACGCGCCGCGCTCTCAATCCACTCTCATGTGACTTCCCGCGTCGCGGCGCTGTCCACGGAGGTACGGCGGCGCGCTCTCCTCATTAGAAGAACGCGCTTGCGGCTTCTCGAAATCGAACCCTAGATTCCGACCCTGGCTCCGTGTTGCTGCTCCCACTGGTCCACCACACCCCCACGGTGGCCCGTCGCGTCCCGCAGTCGTCACCCATGGAAGGGTGCGGCGGTGATGTCGTCGCCCCAGCGCCGCGCTCTTCCCGAGGCTCGAATGGATTCCCACCGCCCGCTCCGCCGCATCCTGCCCTCGCTGCCTCTCGCCGCCCTCGCGCTGTTCGCGGCGTTCGCCCCGGCCCGCACGGCCCGCGCCGAAGGCAGCCTCACGCTGGTGTCCAGCGGCGGCAGCCGTCCGTACTTCGAGTACCGGAACGACTTCACGCAGAACTCCACGATCCGCCGGCTCACGCGCGTGTTCGTGTACGCGAACTCGGGCGAGACGCTGCTCGTGGCCTCCAGCGCCAACGGCACGGGCAACGGCCACGTGCGCTGGGTGTCGCCCACGGGCGCCACGGGCAGCGCGCCACGCGCGCAGGTGGTGCAGGGCAAGACGGTCGCGCTGATCGCCGACGTCGCGCAGGAGCAGGCCGGCCCGCTGCCCAACGCGGGCGGCTATCGCGCGCACGCGATCCCCGTGGGCGCGGGCGAGAGCGGCGTGTGGGAGATCCGCTTCGCGAGCCCCGACAGCACGAGCACCTTGAACCCCCCGGTGCGCGCCGCGCTCGCCGCGTGGACGCAGAACACGGGCGTGGGCTGGGTGGCCGCGTGGGACGTCACCGTGCGCAGCGCCGCGGGCGCGCCGATCGGCGGCCGCGCGTGGGTGGACCAGTTCGCCATGAACGTGGGCAACGCCGGCGTGGCCATGAGCTCGCAGTTCTACGTGCTCACGCGCGACGGCTTCCAGTACCGCGTCGACGCGAACGGCGTGCAGCCGTTCGGCTTCAACTTCTTCGCGAACAACAAGGGCTTCCGCGACGGCGCGGGCGTGCCGCTGTACCACTCGGTGCCGCTGGCGGGTTCCAACATCCAGAACCCCGACCAGTCCGACACGCCCAGCGACGTCACGCACAAGCTGTTCCTCACGTCCCCGGCGCTCGACCTGCCGGCGTCGGCGCCCAGCGCGAGCGGCGTCGACTGGCTGCGGCTGCCCACGCCGTTCGTGGCCGCCGCCACCAACCTCACGTTCCTCGGCGTCGACGGCACGCCGAACCAGGCCGGCTCGGGCCTGGGCGGCACGTTCCACTTCGACTCCGACGGCAACGCCAACTACACGCTCGCCATCGACCTCGACGGCAACGGCGTGTTCACCGACGCGGTGGACCGCACGCTCGTGGGCGTGGCGGTGGCCGGCGCTAACAGCATCGCGTGGGACGGTCGCAACGGCCTCGGCGCGCCGGCTTCGACGTCCGGCAACCCGTCGCAGGTGCGCGCGCGCGTCCAGATGCAGGGCGGCGAGGTGCACTTCCCGTACGCCGACGCCGAGGACAATCCCGCGGGCATCATCCTCGAACGCCAGAACGGCCTGGGCGCTCCCGACTACACCGTGTTCTTCGACGACCGCCCGCTCGGCGGTCCGTTCGCGCTGCCGCCCACCGGCGCCAGCAGCGCCGCGGGCGCGCACACGTGGGCCGGCGCGTTCGGCGACATCCGCGGCATGGACACGTGGGCATACGTGCCCGGCGCGCTCGTGCAGCTGGGCGGCGCGGTGCTGATCCGCGACGCCGACCTGGAGCTGGTCTCCAAGTCGCACGCGCCCGAGCCGTTCACGGTGGGTCAGCCGGCCACGTACACGTTCGTCGTGCGCAACAACGGCCCCGACTCGGCGTACGCCGCGGCCGTCATCGACACGGTGCCCGGCGTGATCCTGTCGCCCGCGCCCGGCGCACCCGCCACCAGCGGCGGCGCCAACGTGATCTCGCAGGCCGTCACGGGCAACGTCTTCACCGCGTCGGTCGACCTGCCGCCCACCGCCACCGCCACGTTCACCGTCACGGGTACCGTGTCCGGCTCGGCCGCCACGCCCGTGCTGAACCGCGCGCTCGTGCTGCGCACCGACGACAGCGGCGACCTCGACGACCAGGGCCGCACCGGCGCGGGCAACAACAGCAAGCGCGACACGGCGTCCGTGATCGCCGGCTCGCCCGACCTCGCGGTGGACAAGCGCCACACGCAGGCGTTCGTCGTGGGCGTGGACGGCGTGTACCGGCTGGTGGTGCGCAACGTCGGGCTCGTGCCCACCGTGGGCACGATCACGCTCACCGACACGCTGCCCGCCGGGCTCTCGTACGTGAGCGCCACCGGCGGCTTCGCCGGCTCGGCCGCGGGCCAGGTCGTCACGCTCACGCGCGCCACGCCGATCGCGGCGGGCGACAGCGCGTTCGCGCAGCTCACCGTGGCCGTGGACTCCACCGCGGTGCCGCTGGTCACGAACTCCGCCGTGGTCTCGGGCGGTGGCGACACGAACCCGGGCAACGACCGCGACACCGATCCCACCGACGTGAGCCCCGCGCCCGACCTGGCGGTCGACAAGTCGCACGCGGCGCCGTTCGTGGTGGGCCAGCAGGGCGTGTGGACCGTGGCCGTCAGCAACGTCGGCGCGGGCGCCACCGTGGGCACCGTCACCGTGCGCGACACGATTCCCGCCGGGCTCACCGTGCTGAACGCGTTCGGGCCGGGCTGGGGCGTCAGCATCAACGGCCAGGTGGTCACCGCGTTCACGACCGACGCCATCGACCCGGGCGCCACCGGCACGTTCAGCATCATCGTGGACGTGACCGTGGCCGCCGCGCCGGGCGTGGTGAACGCCGTCACCGTGTCGGGCGGCGGCGACTCGAGCCCGGACAACAACCGCGACCTCGACCCCACGCCGGTGCAGGCGTTCCCCGACCTCACGGTGGACAAGCGCCACGTCGAGGACCTGCACGTGGACACGCCGTTCGCGTGGACGTTCGTGGTGTCCAACATCGGCGCGGCGTCCACCACCGGTGCGTTCACCGTGCGCGACACGCTGCCCGCGGGCGTCGGCTACGTCTCGAGCGGCGGCGCGGGCTGGGCCACGTCGTTCTCGCTGGGCGTGCTCACCGCCACCAACCCGGGCCCGCTCGCGCCCGGCGACAGCACGAGCTTCATCGTGTCGGTGGTCCCCGATCGCAGCGCGTGGCCGGGCGTCGACAACTTCGCGTGGGTCTCGGGCGGCGGCGATGCCTCGCCCGACAACAACTGGGACCAGGACCCCACGCCGTTCACCACCGAAGCCGACCTGCTGATCCAGAAGACCTCGGTCGGCGCGTTCAGCGTGGGCGCCAACGGCACGTACGACCTGAGCGTGATCAACCTGGGCACCGGCCCTTCGTCGGGCACCATCACCGTGCGCGACACGCTGCCCGCCGGGCTCACGTACGTGTCGGGCACCGGCACCGGCTGGACCGTGAGCGCCGCGGGCCCGGTGGTGACCGCCACCACCAGCCAGACGATCTTCGCCGGCTTCGGCAACGCGCGACACATCACGCTGACCGTGGCCGTGGACGCGGCCGCGCAGCCCAGCGTGACGAACTTCGCCACCGTCGAAGGCGGCGGCGACAGCGAGCCCGGCAACAACCGCGACGGCGACGTCACCACGGTGGACGCACCCGACCTGACCGTGAACAAGAGCCACACGCAGACGTTCGTGCCCGGGCAGAACGCCGTGTACACGCTGCTCGTCCGGAACCTCGGCAGCGCGCCCACCGCCGGCACGTTCACCGTCACCGACACGCTGCCCACGGGCCTCGCGTACGTGAGCGCCACGGGCGGCGGCTTCACCGCCACCGCGAACGGCGCCG
Organism: Candidatus Eiseniibacteriota bacterium; assembly: GCA_044223135.1. Lineage (GTDB taxonomy): Bacteria > Eisenbacteria > RBG-16-71-46 > RBG-16-71-46 > RBG-16-71-46 > JBGAMH01. The sequence continues at coordinate 8,571 of JBGAMH010000204.1, forward strand.
TGGTCACCATGACGCGGGCCGCCGCGCTCGCCGCGGGCGGCAGCGCCACGATCACGCTCACCGTGAGCGTGAGCCCCGCGGCCGCACCGGGCGTGGTGAACAGCGCCACCGTCTCGGGCGGCGGCGACGGGAATCCCACGAACAACCGCTCCAGCGATCCCACCGCCGTGGGATCGCCCGATCTCACGGTGGACAAGCGCCACACGCAGCCGTTCGCCGTCGGCACCGACGGCGTCTACACGCTGGTCGTGCGCAACGTGGGC
>JBGAMH010000205.1:0-8794 GCA_044223135.1 Candidatus Eiseniibacteriota bacterium
GACGCCGCTGTGGTCGGAGCGCAGCAGCGCGCGGCCCCGGGGCGCGGGCGTCGGCGTTCGCTGGGCGCCCCGTGCGCCCTGTGCCGCGCAGGCGCACTGGGAGTCGTTCGCGGCGCCCGAGCGCTTCGGTTCGACGTTGCGCGACGAATCCGTGGGCGCCTCGCTGAACCTGGCCGGCGAGCGCTGGCAGGCCGACGCGCTCGTGCGCGCGCCGGGCGCGCTCGCGCTGGAGGCGTCGCTCGCGCGCTCGCGCTGGCGGCCGCACGACGCACGCAGCCCGGCGCTCGACTACCAGCTCGAGCCGGCCGGCGACGGCGGCGTGGAACAGGCATCCGCCACGGTCGGCGGCGCGCCGCAGCGCGCGATCGTGCGCTGGACGCACGAACGATTCGACGTCTCGGGAGACGGCTCCTGGGGCGGCGAACGATTCGCGCGGCTCTCCTACCTGCGCGGCGACGTGCACGCGTGGCTCGCGGGCGTGGAGCGGTCCGTCTCCTCCGGCCGCGTGATGCTCGACGTGGAGCGGGGCGAGCTCGCCGCCACGGGCCGGGCCACGCTCGAGACGTGGCCGTTCACCGAGCCGACGATCGACCTGCTGGGACTGCGCCGGATCGGGCGGCTGCAGGGTTCCGCCACGTGGTGGCGGGCGCACGCCGCCGCCGAGCGGACGATCGGCCGCGCGTGGACGCTGCAGGGCGGCGTCGCGTGGTACGACGCCACGATGGCGGGCGAGCTCGAGTCGTGGCGTCCCACGTTTCTCGCGTTCGGCGTCACCGACTTCCGCAGCGACGGCCTGCCGTGGAGTCGCGCGCAGCTGGCGGTGCTCTCGTGCGGCCTGGCGTGGAGCGGGCGCACGGTGGGCGCCGCGCTCGAACTGCAGCAGCCCGTGTGGGGACGCGCTTTCGCCGTCGACCGGGACGCTGGACCCGGCGGCGCGCCGGCCTCCGGTTCCATCGCGGAGCCGTCGGCGGGCCGCGCGAGCCTGCACGAGAGCGGCACCCGGCTGCGCGTGCGGATCACCGCCGGCGCCGGCCCGCGCTGACCCGCCGGGCCGCGACGCTCAGACGGCTTCGGCCGCCTCGGGGTCGGGGCACACGGAGCGCACGGCCGCGCAGACGGCGGTGACGTCCGCGCCGCGCGGGAGCACCGACAGGTGTTCACCGGTCGTCGTGTGCAGCACGACGCCCACGGAGCCGTCGCGAAGCGTGGGCGGCGTGAGCTCGCACGAGACGATCGAGCGGGTCGGGATCTCCTGCCGCCCCAGCACGCGTCCCACGGTCACGGTCTCGTCGGTCACGCGCAGCGACTGCACCTGGCGGACGAACTCGAGCGTCGAGAGCAGCGGCAGTACCGCGAGGCCGAACGCCCAGCGCGGATCGCGGATCCAGTGCACGGCCCACCCCGCGGCGGGCACCGCCGCCAGCAGCACGCGCGTCGCGAGCGCGCTCCAGCCGCCGAGCGCGCGCCCGCGGAACGTCATCGTGGGATCGAAACCGGCCACGGAGGTGCGACCCGCGACCACGGCTTCGACCGCCTCGGCGAAGCGGTCGAGCTGGTGATCGAGCTGCACGCGCGTGCGTCCGCGGCCGTCGAGAAGGTCGAGACGCCCGAGCGATCCGCGTTCGCGCGCACCCGCGAGTTCCGTCCAGCGCAGCAGTTCGCCGTCGTCCGCGCGCACGCCGTCCGGGCCGATCTCGACCGCGCGATGGCCCGCGCCCCGGAGCGTGCGCCAGGCCGAGTACGCGAGCGCCGCGCTCGCGACGAGCGCGATCCACGCGAGCGTGCGCGCGAGGGCGGACTCCACCACGAGCGCGATGATCGCGGCGACGGCGATCACCACGCCCAGGCCGAGATAGCAGCGGCAGCGGCGGAGGAAGGTCGGACGGATCGCATACCGCCGGGCGGTCGGCGTCGCGCATGGCGCGCGGCGTTCACGGTGGTCGAGCATGAGTGGAAGACGCCTCTCGGATGGCGAGATTGCGCCGTTGTCGGCGCGGACACCGGGACTCCGGGGGGGAATGTCCGTGGGGCGGGGAGTTTAGCCCACACGCGCGCACATGCGAGTGAAGAACTTGTCACCGGCCGCTGCTGCGAACCGTCGTTCAGGCGCTCCAGGCGCGGCCGAGGGCCGTGGCGGCCATGCCGAGTTCGGTCTCGGTCAACGTCCGCGGGTCCAGCCGAAACTTGCCGGATCGGACGAGCCCGATCACCGGCGGTTCGGCGCGGCGGGCCCGGCGCTCGAGCTCGGCGGCATCGAGCGACGGGTGCTCGACTTCGACCACCGGGCCCCGCAGCTTCTGCGTGGGCAGCGCGCCGCCCCCCACCTCGCCGTGGCTCGCCACGACGCGGGCGGCGAGCCCGCTCACGCGCGCCACCAGCTCGTGCACGAGCCGGTCGGCGCGCTCGCGCAGCGCGTCCTCGCTCGCGTGCAGCGCCGCCAGCGCCGGCACCTCGCGCACCGCGCGCGCGGGGTCGGCGTACAGCGCGAGCGTCGACTCGAGCGCGGCCAGCGCCAGCTTGTCCATGCGGAACGCGCGCGCGAACGGATCCTTGCGCGCGCGGTCCACCCACTTCTTCGCACCCAGCACGAGGCCCGCCTGCGCGCCGCCGAGCAGCTTGTCGCCCGAGAACGTCACCACGTCGGCGCCCGCCGCCAGGCTCTCGGCCACCGTGGGTTCGTGCTCGAGTCCGAACGGCTCCAGGTCCACGAGCGCACCGCTGCCGAGGTCCTCGATCAGCGGCACGCGGCGCTTGCGCGCGAGGCGCGCCAGCTCGCGCATGTCGGGCTGCGCGGTGAAGCCCTCCATGCGGAAGTTGCTGCGGTGCACGCGCAGGATCGCGCCCACGTCGCGGCCGTGCTTCTCGAGCGCGCGCTCGTAGTCGCGCAGGTGCGTACGGTTGGTGGCGCCGACTTCCACCAGCAGCGCGCCGCTCTTCTCCATGATCTCGGGCACGCGGAACGAACCGCCGATCTCCACCAGCTCGCCGCGCGACACCAGCACCTTGCGCCCGGCCGCGAGCGCGGACAGCACCAGCAGGATCGCCGCCGCGCCGTTGTTGACCGCGAGCGCCGAGCCCGCGCCCGTCAGCCGCACGAGCCAGCGCTCCACGCCGAGCCCGCGGTCGCCGCGCTTGCCGGTGGCCAGGTCGAGCTCGAGGCTCGAGTAGCCCGCGGCGGTGTCGGCCACCGCGCGGCGCGCGCTCTCGGCGAGCGGCGCGCGTCCGAGGTTCGTGTGCAGCACCACGCCGGTCGCGTTGAGCACGCGGCGCAGCGCCGGCTTCGCGTCGCCCTCCACGCGCTGCGCGGCATGCGCGGCCAGCTCCGTGATGCTCGCCGGCGTGGCGAGCCCGCGGCGCAGGCGCTCGCGTTCGGCGGCGATCGTGTCGCGCGCGGCGGCCACCACGAGGGCGCGCGGGTGGCGCTCGAGCGCCTGCACCATCGCGGGCTCACCGAGCAGCTTCTCGACCTGCGGCAGCGAGCGGAGTCGGGCGTTGTCCGTCATGCGCGGCATGGTAGTGGCGCCGGCGCGAAGCGGCCAGCCGGAGGGGCCCGGGCGGCACGGCGGCGGCTTCAGCCGCCCAGGTACGCCTTCTTCACCGCGTCGTTCGCCGCGAGCGACGACGCGGCGTCCTCCAGCACCACCTTGCCGGTCTCGAGCACGTAGCCGCGCTTCGCGATGCTCAGCGCCATGTGCGCGTTCTGCTCCACCAGCAGCACGGTGACGCCGCGCTGGTTGATCTCGACGATGGTCTTGAAGATGTCGCGCACCAGCAGCGGCGCGATGCCGAGCGAGGGCTCGTCCAGCAGCAGCACGCGCGGATGCGACATCATCGCGCGGCCGATCGCGAGCATCTGCTGCTCGCCGCCCGACAGCGTGCCCGCGAGCTGCTTGCGGCGCTCGCGCAGGCGCGGGAACAGCCGGAAGACCTCCTCCTGGTCGCGCCGCATCTCGCCGCGGTCCTTGCGGCGGTACGCGCCCATTTCGAGGTTGTCCTCCACCGACAGGTTCGCGAACACCATGCGCCCCTCGGGGCTCTGCGACACGCCGAGCGCCACGATGTCGTGCGGCTTCACGCGCGTGATGTCGCGGCCCTCGAACACCACGCGGCCCGATCGCGCCGCCACCACGCCCGAGATCGTGCGCAGCAGCGTGGTCTTGCCGGCGCCGTTCGCGCCGATCAGCGTGACGATCTCGCCGGCCTCGGCCTGCAGCGACACGCCCTTCAGGGCGTGCACCGCGCCGTAGTAGACGTCGAGCCCTTCGACGACCAGCTGGCTCACGACCGCGCTCCCGGGGCGCCCGGCGCATCGACGCGCGTCACGCGTGCACCTCCTCGCCCAGGTAGGCCTCGACGACCTTCGGGTTGCGGCGGATCTCGTCGGGCGTGCCCTCGGCGATCTTGATGCCGTAGTCGAGCACGGCGATGCGGCGGCAGATGCCCATGACCACCTTCATGTCGTGCTCGATCAGCAGGATCGTCACCTGGAATCGCGTGCGGATGTCCTCGATCAGGTGCATCAGCTCTTCGGATTCCTGCGGGTTCAGCCCCGCGGCGGGCTCGTCGAGCAGCAGCAGCTGCGGCCGGCCGGCGAGCGCACGCGCGATCTCGAGCCGGCGCTGCTGGCCGTACGGCAGTTCGCTCGCGGTCGTGCCGGCCCACGCGGACAGCCCGAGCACGTCGAGCAGTTCGGAGGCGCGCTGCTGCATGGCCCGCTCGTCGCGCGCGGCGCGCGGCGTCTGGAACACGGCGTCCCACAGGCTGGACTCGGCGTGCTGGTGCGAGGCGATGCACACGTTGTCGCGGCACGTGAGCCGCGCGAACAGCCGGATGTTCTGGAACGTGCGCGTGATGCCTGCGGCGGCGATGCGGCTGGGCTTGAGGCCCGAGATCGCCTTGCCGTTCAGGAGCACTCGGCCTTGCGTCGGCGCGTACACGCCGGTGACCAGGTTGAACACCGTGGTCTTGCCGGCGCCGTTCGGCCCGATCAGGCCCACGAGCTCGCCCGGGTGGATGTCCAGCTGCAGATCGCACACGGCCTTGAGGCCGCCGAACTGCATCGTGCAGTGCTCCAGGCGCAGCAGCGGCTCGTTCACGCGCGCTCCCCCGCCGGCTTGCGGCGCCCGAACAGCGCGCGCAGGTCGAGCTCGCCCGAACCGAACAGCCCCTGCGGCCGAGCCACCATGAGCACGATCAGCATGAGCGAGTAGATCACCATGCGGTAGTCCTTCACCACGCGCAGCACCTCGGGCAGCAGCGTCAGGATGATGGCGGCCAGCACCGCCCCCGACACCGATCCCATGCCGCCGAGCACGACCATGGCGATCACTTCGATGCTCTTGAGGAACGTGAACGTGCCCGGGTTCAGGTACGACAGGTAGTGCGCGAACAGTCCGCCCGCGATGCCGGCGAAGAACGAGCCCATCACGAACGCGAGCACCTTGTACTTCGTCGTGTCCACGCCCAGCGCCTCGGCGGCCACCTCGTCGTCGCGGATCGCGAACAGCGCGCGGCCGTGCGTGGAGTGCGCCAGGTTGCGCGACAGCGCCACGACGGCCGCCACGCCCAGGAACACCCAGAAGAAGTCGGCCCACTGCGGGATGCCGGGCAGGCCGCGCGCGCCGCCGACGGCGTCCACGTTCAGGATCACCACGCGGATGATCTCGCCGAAGCCCAGCGTGACGATGGCCAGGTAGTCGCCGCGCAGGCGCAGCGACGGCAGCCCCACGATCCAGCCCGCGAGCGCGGCCAGCAGGCCGCCGGAGAGCAGCGCCACGAGCAGCAGTCCGCCCTGCGCCACCGGCAGCGGCACGCCGGACGACACGAGCTGCGCCGCGAGCGGCTGCCCGATCTTCAGCGTGAACATGGCCGAGCCGTAGGCGCCGACCGCCATGAAGCCCGCGTGCCCGATCGAGAACTGCCCCGTGAACCCGTTGATCAGGTTCAGCGACACCGCGAGCACGATGTTGATGCCGATCAGGATCAGCACCTGGAAGTAGTACGGGTTCATCGCGCGGGGCAGCCACGCGTTCAGCACCGCGAGCACCACCAGCACCACGATCGGCCCGAGGATGCGCTTCACGTCAGACCTTCTCCGCCACCGACTTGCCCAGGATGCCCGCCGGGCGCACCAGCAGGATCACGATCAGGAGCACGAACGCGATCGCGTCGCGGTACGTGGGCGACACGTAGCCGGTCACCAGCACCTCGGCCACGCCCATCACGAGACCGCCCAGCACGGCGCCCGGGATGTTGCCGATGCCGCCGAGCACCGCGGCCACGAACGCCTTGAGGCCGGGCATGATGCCCATGTACGGCTCGATCTTGGGGCTCTGCAGCGCCACGAGCACGCCGGCGGCGGCGGCGAGCATGGAGCCGATCATGAACGTGAACGTGATGATGCGGTCCACCGAGATGCCCATGAGCGAAGCGGCCATGTGGTTGTGCGACACGGCCTGCATCGCCTTGCCCACGCGCGTGTGCATCACGAGCAGGCGCAGCGCCACCATCAGCACCACCGCCACCACGAGCACGATGATCTGCTGGTTCGACACCGTCACCCCGAGCCCCAGCGCGATCGAGCGGCTCGGGATCACCTGCGGAAAGAACTTCGGGTCGGCGCCGAACAGCAGCACGCCGCCGTTCTCCAGCAGCAGCGACACGCCGATCGCGGTGATGAGCGCCGACAGCCGCGGCGACTTGCGCACGGGCTTGTACGCGAAGCGCTCGATCGCCACGCCGATCAGGCCGCAGATCGCCATGCTCGTCAGCAGCACGAGGATCGCCTTGCCCGGCGACGGCTCGGCCGAGGCGTTGAACCAGCGCGCGGCGAACATGCCCATGAACGCACCGAGCATGTAGATGTCGCCGTGCGCGAAGTTGATCAGCCGCAGGATGCCGTAGACCATCGTGTAGCCCAGTGCGATCAGGGCGTACACGCTGCCCCACGTGATCCCGTTGACGAGCTGCTGCAGGAACTCGGACACGTGCGTCAGGGCTGGATGGTCGTGTTGTACACCTTCTTGCCGCCCTTGATCTCGAGCACGACCGCGGGCTTCGTCGCGTTGCGCTGCGCGTCGAGCGTGATGTTGCCCGTCACGCCGGCGAATCCCTTCGTGGCCGCGATCAGGTCGCGCAGCTTGGCCTGGGCGGCCTTGCGCTCCGGCGTGCCGGCCTTGCTCGAACCCAGCGCCGCGAACGCCGCCGGGTCCTGCGTCGACAGCGTGGTCAGCGACTGCATCAGCACGTTCGCGGCGTCGTACGCCAGTCCGGCGATCGCGTCGGGTTCCTTGCCGAACTTGTCCTTGAACGCCTTGAGGAACGCCTGCAGCCGCGGGTCGGGATTGTCCGCGGCGAAGTGGTTGGAATAGTAGGCGCCGTTCAGCGACTCGCCGCCGATCTGCAGCAGCTGCTCGCTCTCCCAGCCGTCGCCACCCAGCAGGACCTGGCTCAGGCCCAGCTCGCGCGCCTTGCGCGCGATCAGCCCGACCTCGGTGTAGTAGCCGGGGATGAAGATGCCGTCCGGGTTCTTGGCCTTGATCGCCGTGAGCGCGGCGCTGAAGTCCGGATCGCCCGCCTGGTAGGACTGCTCCGCCACGATCTCGCCGCCGGCGGCCTTGAAGGCCTCCGTGAAGTACTTCGCGAGGCCCGTGGAGTAGTCGCTCTTCAGGTCGGTCATGATCGCCACGCGCTTCAGGCCGAGGTTCTGCGAGGCGAACTTCGCCATCACCGTGCCCTGGAACGGGTCGATGAAGCACATGCGGAAGATGAAGTCGCCCTTCTCGGTGACGGCCGGGTTCGTGGACGACGGCGAGATCATGGGCACGCCGTTCGACTGGCAGATGGGCGCCGCCGCGATCGAGCGCGACGAGGCCACTTCGCCGATCACCGTGATCACGCGATCCTGGTTGATCAGCTTCTGCACGACCGTGGCGGCCTCCTCGGCCTTGCCCTGGTCGTCCTCGACCACCGTGCGCAGATGGAGACCGCCGATCCTGCCCTGTGCGCTGGCCTCGAGTTCGGCCACCGCCAGTTCGACGCCCATCTTGGTGGACTGGCCGAACGTGGCGTCGCTGCCCGTGAGCGATCCGTAGACGCCGACCACCAGTTCGTCGCCGGCGCCGCCCGATGCGGAACCGCCCCCCTTGCCACAGCCGGCGGCGGCCACGAAGCCCAGGGCGAGCAGGCCAAGGACCAACCAGGCACGGAACTTCATCGAGGTGTCCTCCCGTTCAGCGGAAACGCGCAGGCGCCGGGTGAGCGCGGCCGGCGGCGAAGAAAGAGTCAGGCGCACGCGGGGCGTGCGGACGAGCCGGAAGGGTTAGCACGCGCGAAAGACGGCAGGCAAGGGAAAGGATTCTGGCGTCTGCACTTGGCGCTCTCGGAGGTGGGTGCTACGGTGCCGCGCATGCTGCCTTCCGCGGACGCACGGATGCGCCCGGATCGGATCGCGACGCACTCCCGGCGCACGGCGTCGTGCGAGGCCGCGCGACCCGCCGCGGCGGTCCTCCGAAGCGCGACGCTCGTCGCCACGCTGCTCGCCGCTCTCGCCGGCGGCTGCGCGCCGCACCGGCCGCCCGCTCCCGCGCCGCCACCGGCCGGCTATTCGGGCCGCGTCGACGACCTCGCGTACCCCGACAGCCTCCGCGCGGCCGGTGACCTGGCGCCGTTCGCCGGACGCCGCATCGCGATCGACCCCGGCCACGGCGGTTTCTTCCGCGGCTCGCTGGGCGTGAACGGGCTCTCCGAGGCGGAGGTCAACCTGGGCGTCGCGCTGCGCCTGCGCGACCTGCTG
>JBGAMH010000206.1:0-2663 GCA_044223135.1 Candidatus Eiseniibacteriota bacterium
GTTCGCGTCGCAGGCCGATTCCAGCGTGCGCACGGCGGTGGTGCCCACGGCCACGATCCGGCGCCCCGCCTCGCGGGTCGCGCGCAGCGTGGCGGCCGCGTGCTCGTCGAGCTCGAACCACTCGGCGTCCATCCGATGCTCGCGCGGATCGACCGCCGTGACCGGGCGGAACGTGCCGGGGCCCACGTGCAGCAGCACGCGAGCGAGCGAGACGCCGCCGGCCTCGAGCGACTCGAGCAGCGCCTCGCTGAAGTGCAGTGCGGCCGTGGGCGCCGCGACGGCACCCTCCACGCGTGCGAAGACCGTCTGGTAGCGCGCCTCGTCCTCCCCGGACGGTTCGCGGCGGATGTACGGCGGCAGCGGCAGGCGACCTTCCGCGTGCAGCGTCGCCGAGAGGTCGCCGCGCACCACGCGCAGCACGCGCTCGCCCCCTTCCCCTTCGCCCTCGACCACCAGTTCCAGCGACCCACCGTCGGTCGTGAGCCGCGCGCCCGGGCTCGCGTGCCTCGCCGGTCGGGCGAGCACGCGCCAGCGCTCCGCCGGCGCGGCTCCGGGGTCCGCCGGTTCGGGGCGCACGAACAGCAGTTCGACCCTTCCGCCGGTGGGCCGGCGCACGAACAGGCGCGCGGGCCGCACGCGCGTCTCGTTGAGCACGAGCGCGTCCCCGCGATGGAGCCACCGGCCGATGTCCGCGAAGCGCGCGTCGTGCAGCGTGCCGGCGCTGCGGTCGACCACGAGCAGCCGGGCATCCTCGCGGCGCGGCGCGGGGTGCTGCGCGATCAGCGACTCGGGCAGATCGTAGTCGAGGTCTTCCAGGCGCACGTCTGCGGACTCAGCCCAGCGGCAGTTCGGGTCGCTCGGGCGGGAGCGGCGGCCCCGGGCGTGCCGGCACGGGCAGTCCCAGGTGCTCGTACGCGAGCGGCGTCGCCTCGCGCCCGCGCGCGGTGCGCCGGACGAAGCCCTCCTGCACCAGGTAAGGCTCGTACACGTCCTCGAGCGTGGAGGCCTCCTCGCTGAGCACGACCGCCAGCGAGTTCAGTCCCACCGGCCCGCCGCCGTAACGCGTGATGAGGATCTCCAGCAGCCGGCGGTCCATCTCGTCGAGGCCCCGCTCGTCCACTTCGAGCAGCCGCAGCGCCTCGCGGGTGACGTCGCGACGGACGACGCCGTCCGACTTGATCAGCGCGAAATCGCGCACGCGACGCAGCAGGCGGTTCGCCACCCGCGGCGTGCCCCGCGCCCGGCGTGCGATCTCCAGCGACGCGTCGGCCTCGATGTCGGCGCCGAGGATGCCCGCGGACCGGCGCACGATGTACGCGAGGTCCTCCGGCGCGTAGTAGTCCATGCGCAGCGTCACGCCGAAGCGGGCGCGCAGCGGCGCCGAGAGCAGGCCCGCCCGCGTGGTGGCGCCGACCAGCGTGAACGGCTCCAGCTCCAGCTTGATCGAACGCGCGCTCGGTCCCCGGTCGAGCAGGATGTCCAGTGTGAAGTCCTCGAGTGCCGAGTAGAGGTACTCCTCCACGACCGGGCTCAGGCGATGGATCTCGTCCACGAACAGCACGCCGCGGGGGCCGAGGTTCGTGAGCAGCCCGGCGAGGTCCCCGGCCTTCTCGATCACGGGACCCGACGTGTGCGTGATGTCCACGCCCAGCTCGTGCGCGACGATGGCGGCGAGCGTGGTCTTGCCGAGCCCCGGGGGGCCATGGAAGAGCACGTGATCCATCGCCTCCCCGCGCCGGCGCGCGGCCTCGAGGAAGATCTCGAGCTGCTGCTTCACCTGCGGTTGCCCGACGAAATCCGTCAGCGCGAGCGGGCGCAGACGCTTCTCTTCGCGCACGTCCTCGGCGAAGGGCTCGGGGTCGGCCACGCGACGCGGATACTCGGGGGTGTCATTTCGGGGGTCGGACACGAGGACTCCTCGCTAACGCGTCAGCGCCACGTGGCGCCCGAGCCGGCTCAGCGCGCGGCGGATCAACTCCTCGATCGGCAGGTTCGGCGCCTCGTCACCGATGGCGCGGAGCGTCTCGTTCGCCTGCGCCGCCGAGAAGCCGAGGTTCATGAGCGCGGCGGTCGCGTCGGCCATCACGCCGGTACGGGGCGATGCGCCGACCGCCGGCTTCTCGCCCCGGGCCGCCGACGCGAGGAACTCCACCTTGTCGCGCAGGTCCACGATCAGCCGCTCGGCGGTCTTCCGGCCGATACCGGGCACGGCCACGATCGCGGCCACCTGCCCGTCTCGGATCGCACGCGCGAGCGCCGCCGGCTGGAGCCCCGACAACGCGGCGAGCGCCAGGCGCGGCCCCACGCCGTTGACGCCGATCAGCAGGTCGAAGAGCCGGGCTTCCTCCGCCTGTGCGAAACCGAACAGCATCACGGCGTCCTCGCGCACGATCTGGCGCGTGCGCAGCCGGACGGCGCCGCCCTCCGCCGGCAGTTCGGCGAGCGTGTGCGACGACACCTGCACCAGGTAGCCGACGCCCCCGCACTCGACCACGCAGGCGCCGTCCAGGCGCTCGGTGAGCGTGCCGCTCAGCGACGCGATCATCGCGCGCCTCCGCTGCGCCGCGTGCCACGGGCCGGGACGGTGGCGAGCAGCGCCGCGAGCCGGTCGGCGGCCGGCGTGCGGCGCCTCGGCGCGAGCGCCGCGAGTTCGGCGAGCGTCG
>JBGAMH010000206.1:2707-8791 GCA_044223135.1 Candidatus Eiseniibacteriota bacterium
GACGCGCCCCGGGCGCGAGCGACGGCACGCGGATCGACGGCTGGTTCAGGTGGCAGATCGCACCGGCCAGCGCGTCCGCCGCGTCCGGGGCGAGCTCGATGCGGAGTTCGAGCAACCGGCGGACCATGTAGGCCACCTGCTCCTTCTGGGCCGCGCCCGTTCCGGTGACGCCCAGCTTGATCGAGCGCGGGCTGTACTCCGCCACGGCGATGCCGCGCTCGGCGGCCGCCACGAGCAGCGCGCCGCGGACGTGCCCGAGCACCAGCGTGGATCGCACGTTGCGGTGGTAGAACGCCTCCTCCACCACGACGACCGCCGGGTGTGCGCGGTCCATCACGAGCCCGGCCTCGCGGGCGATGTGACAGAGGCGGCCGGCGAGGTCGAGACGATCGGGTGGAGCGATGGTGCCCTGCTCGATGCAGGCCAGTCGGCCGCCACGGCGTTCCACCACGCCGAAGCCGGTCCGTCGGCTGCCAGGGTCCAGTCCCAGGACGCGCATGTCGCGCAGATTCGGGCCAGTCGGCGCTCCGCGCAAGCGGATCCTTCCCCGGCGGCACGCCGCGCCGCCGCGCCCGCCCCGAAACGCGAACGGAGCACGCGGGCCGGCGTTCGCGCCGTCCGGTGCTCCGATGCGTGTTCGAGGGCTCGCGCGTGCGTCAGGCGTGCGCGGCGCCGGCTTCCTTTTCGGCCTTCGCCGCGGCGATCACCTTGTCGGCCAGTTCGCGCGGCACTTCCTCGTAGTGCGAGAACGCCGTCGAGACCATGCCGCGTCCCTGCGTGAGCGCTCGCAGGTGCGTGGCGTACTTGTAGAGCTCCGACATGGGCGCCTTCGCCTTCACGACCTGGTAGTGACCGTCGGCCTCGGTGCCCAGGATCTTTCCGCGCTTCGACGAAAGATCGCCCATCACGTCGCCGAGGAACTCCTCGGGCACGCGGACCTCCACGTCCGAGAACGGCTCGAGCAGGATCGGCGAGGCCTTGAGAATCGCCTGGTGGAAGCACGTCTCGGCCGCGATCTTGAACGCCATTTCCGACGAGTCGACGTCGTGGTGCTTGCCGAAGAACACGGCCGCGCGCACGTCGACCACCGGGTAGCCGGCGAGCGGGCCCTTCTCCATGCCGGCCACGACGCCCTTCTCGACGGCGGGGATGTACTGGTTCGGGATCACGCCGCCCTTCACCTCGTCGACGAACTCGTACTTGGCGCCGCGGGGCAGCGGCTCCACGCGCAGGTGCACTTCGCCGAACTGGCCGCGACCGCCGGTCTGCTTCTTGTGGCGGTACTCGTCCTGCGCCTTGCCCTTGATGGTCTCGCGGTACGGCATCTTCGGCTTCTGCAGCACGACTTCGACGCCGAAACGCTTCTTCAGGCGCTCCACGAGCACTTCGAGGTGCAGGTCCCCCATGCCGTAGACGAGCGTCTCGTGCGTGCTCTCCTCGAACTGCTTGTAGAGCGTGGGGTCTTCCTCGTGCAGTCGCATGAGACCCTGCGCGAGCTTCTCTTCGTCACCCTTGTTCTTGGCGCGAATGCACTCCGCGGCGACGGGACGGGGGAAGTCCGGCGGGGCCAGCTTCACCGGGCGCGACTTCTCCGCGAGCGTGTCCCCCGTGTGCGTCTCCTTGAGCTTCACGGCGGCCACGATGTCGCCGGCCGAGGCGCCCTTGCACTCGGAGCGCTCCTTGCCGACCAGGTGATACAGGGCACCGAGCTTCTCGGAGCGGTTGCGGCTCGTCACGACCAGGTCGGTGCCCGGCTCGACGTGCCCCGACCACAGGCGGATCAGCGAGAGTTCGCCGAGGTGCGCCTCGGCCAGCGTCTTGAACGCCGTCGCGGCCACGGGTTCGGCGCGGTCGGGCTTGCACGTGACGGGCGAGCCGTTCACCTCGCCCACCTGCGGATGCACGTCGAGGGGCGAAGGCAGCACGTCGACGATCTCGTCGAGGATCTCCTTGACGCCCAGGTTGTGGTACGCGGAGCAGCAGAACACCGGCGCGAGGTCGCACATCACGACGCGCTCGCACAGCCCCTTGCGGATCTCCTCGACGGTGAGGTCGCCGGTGGAGAGGAACTTCTCCATCAGCACTTCGTCACCGGTCGCCGCCTCTTCGAGCAGCGTGGCGCGCGCGGCCGCGGCGCGGTCCTTCAGTTCGGCGGGAATCGGCACCTCGACGCTCTTCTCGTCGATGCCGCGGCCCGAGAACGTGAAGGCCTTGTTCTCGATCAGGTCGACGATGCCGTGGAAGTCCTCCGCTTCGCCGATCGGCAGCTGCACCGGCACCGCGTTGAGGCCGAGACGGTCGTGCGTGCTCTTGACCGCCGCGTCGAAGTTCGCGTGCTCCTTGTCCATCATGTTCACGCAGATGAGCAGCGGCGACTTCTCCTGCTTGAGCACTTCCCACGCCATCTCGGTGCCCACCTCGACACCGGCCGCGGCGCGCAGCATGAGCACGGCGGCATCCGCCACGCGCAGCGCGCTGTACACGTCGCCCACGAAATCCGAATAGCCCGGCGTGTCGAGCAGGTTGATCTTGTGGCCGAGCCACTCGAACTGCGCCAGGCCGAGATCGATCGACATCTGCCGGCCGATCTCGTCCGGGGCGTGGTCCAGCAGCGTCGTGCCTTCGGCGACGCGGCCGAGGCGGCTGGTGGCCTTCGCGTGGAACAACATGGCTTCGGCGAGCGAAGTCTTGCCCACACCGTGATGGGCCACGAGGGCGACGTTGCGAATCTGAGCGGTGGCGAACTCTTTCACGCGACACCTCCCACAAGGGGGGGACGAATCGTCCAGGGTCTGGCCGCGCGAGAGAAAGTGGCGCGGCCCAGCGTAAAGTCAAGTGGCGATGCACGCTAGCACGGCGTTTTCGAACGGGTCAATGGACCTTTGGAGGTAGTCCGGCCGACGACGCGGTCGGCCGCTCCAGCGCGACGGCCAACCCGTTCGCGGTGCACGAACACGCGCGTCGGGGAGCGGCCGAAACTCCGCGCTCCTCGCACGGGGCTCCCGCATCGAACGCGCTCGGCGCCGCCTGGCGGGGCGAGCGAACCGCGCGTTGCTCCCCGGCGGGGCAACGGCTAGCTTTCCCGCCCTGTTCGAAGATCGAGTCTGTCCCGGGTTCCCCGCCACCCATGAGGAGTTCCTGAATGATGTCCGCCACTTCACGGCGATTCGTGGCCGCGGCTCTCGTCCTGGGCACCGCCCTGACGGCCACGCTGGCGTTCGCCACGACCGGCCCGAGCAAGGGCAACGCGGCCAACGGCAAGATCCTGTTCACGAAGAAGGTCTGCGCGCAGTGTCACAAGCCGGACGGATCGGGCGGCGTGAAGCTGACCGGCAACCCCAGCCCGAACTGGCGCGACAAGAAGCGCATGGCGACCATCACGGACGACTTCATCCGCGACTGCATCACGAACGGCAAGATCAAGTCGGGCATGGTGGCGTGGGGCAAGACCGGGCAGCTGAAGCCCGCGGAGATCGAGGACCTGATCGCCTTCATCCGCACGTTCAGCAAGTAACCGCGATCGACGCCACGACCGCGTCGCGAATCCCGGACGGGCAGAGGGGAGCACGAACCCGTGCTCCCCTCTCGCGTTCACGGTGGCGGCGCCGACGGCCGACGATCGCCGGCGACGTCGGCGCCCACGACCCGCCGGGGCGCGTTGCGTCCGTGCGCACGTGCGGGCCTGGCGACGTGGTCAGCGGATGCGGACGGAATACGGCATCAGGGCCAGCACGCGGCCGGCGGGGTACTCCGCGACCTGCCCCCACACCTTCAGGTCCTCGGGGACGCGGAACGCCGCCAGCACGGACGGCTCGTCCTCGTCGCGTCCCAGTTCCGTGACCAGCCGGCGAAGCACCGACTCCTGGCGGCGCGGCACCATGCGCACCCGCCGCGCGTCGTCGGCGTCGAGGCCCGCCCGCTTCGCGGCGATCTGCAGCGCCCGTCGCATGCCGCCGAGCTCGTCGACGAGCCCGATCTGCCGCGCCGCGAGCCCCGACCAGACGCGCCCCTGCCCCACCGAATCGACATACGCCGCGGTGAGCCCGCGGCCTTCGGAGACGCGAGAGAGGAACACACGGTAGAAGCTCTCCAGGCGTGAGCGGAATCGATCGCTCTCCTCGGGCGTGAAATCGCGGAACGGAGACATCATCTCGGCGTGACGCCCGCGCGTCACCGTTTCGATGTTGAGGCCCACCTTGCGGTAGAGGCCGAGCAGGTTGAGCTTGCCGCCGAAGACGCCGATCGAGCCGGTCAACGTGCCGGGCTGCGCCACGATCGTGTCCCCCGCGCAGGCGATGTAGTAGCCGCCGGACGCCGCGAGGTCGGACATGCTCACGATCACGGGCTTCCGGGCTCCCAGCCGGCGGACCTCGCGCCAGACGTCGTCGGAGGCGCCGCCATCGCCGCCCGGGCTGTCGATGCGAAGCACCACGGCCCGTACCGACGAGCGCTCGCGAAGGTCGCGCAGCTGGGCGATCAGGGTTTCGGACCCGATCTGGTCTCCGGACCAGGCCGAGGAGTGGCTGCGCCCCGGCATGATGGTGCCGGAGGCGACCACGAGCGCGATCGGGGCCGATTCGTCCTCCGTGTCGACGTGATCGAGGTAACGCTCGAGGCGCACCATGCGCGCGGAGGCTCCGGCCGCCTGGCGAGCGAACGAATCCACCTCCGCCTGCTCGAGCAGCGTGTCGATGAGCCCGTGCGCGAGCGCATCGGTGGCCATGTACGGCCCATCGTCGATGCAGGCCCGGATCGAGTCCGCCGACAGCCGGCGAGCGGCCGCCAGCGAGTCGACGAGCAGATGGAACTCGTCGTCGAGAAGGGATTCGAGCGCGGCGCGCGCGTCGGGCGACATCTCGGTGCGCGTGTACGACTCGACCGCCGACTTGTACGTGCCGACGTGCTCGAAGTTCGGTGTGATTCCCAGCTTGTCGTACGTCCCACGCAGGAACATCGCCGAGGCCACGAGACCGTCGAGCTGCAGCGTCGCGGTGGTCGGCATGGCCAGGTGATTGGCGGAGCACGCGAGCAGGTACTCGGCTTCGGCGCCGCCGCGCAGCGATGCGTAGACGGGCTTGCCCGAAGCCCGGAATTCGGCGATCGCTTCGCGCAGGTCGGCGAGGCGCGACCAGCCCCAGTCGACGGATTCCACGTGAAGGACCAGCGCCTTCACGCGACCGTCGCGGGCCGCGTGGCGGATGCCGAAGACGACGTCCCAGAGCGTGGCCTCGTTCCCGCGCAGGTCGGTGAACGAGAGCGCGGAGGAGGCCGGGTGCGACTCGGTGATCGTCGTGGGAACGTCGAACACCAGCACGGTGGGGCCCACCGGCGAGGCGGAGCCGTGACCACGCTGGATCCAGGCGAGACCGGCTCCCCCCACGAGCAGGAGCAGCACGACCAGGAAGAACACCCCTCGACGCGACGTCATGACGACCACCTCGGCCCTGCCATCCCTGACTGACTCCGGCGGAGCCCGACGTTCGGGCCAAGCCGCGCGCGACGATGGATCGCGCCTCCACGCGCGCGGTGCGCGACCGCCGCACGCGTGCCGATCACGCGGATTTCAGAAGAGTCTACGGACGTCGACCGAGAAGTAAAGACTCCGCGTGTTCTGCGTCGAATCCGCGTGGTGCTCCAGCCGACCGTAGAGGAAGGTCCGCAGGCGCATCCGCGCGGGGAGCG
Organism: Candidatus Eiseniibacteriota bacterium; assembly: GCA_044223135.1. Lineage (GTDB taxonomy): Bacteria > Eisenbacteria > RBG-16-71-46 > RBG-16-71-46 > RBG-16-71-46 > JBGAMH01. The sequence goes on from JBGAMH010000206.1 coordinate 8,390, forward strand.
CCTGGTCCGCGAGGAGGTGGGCCTCCAGGAACGTGAACGACTGATGGAGCGCGATCGCCCCCGCCGCCTCCGACTCGTACTCACGGTGCCCGAAGGCCGGAGAGAGCCCCCAGAGCGCGCCGCTGCCCACCCATTCGGCCTCCACTCCCACCGCGGGCTGGACGTAGGACTCGCTGGCGTTTCGTGGGGCGCGAAGCCACTCCACCCGCGGAGACAGTTCGAACGACCAGCCGCCCGCCTCGAGGCGGGGCCCCGCCTGCGCCCGCAGCAGGCGGTAATCGAAATAGACCTCCGAATCGGGCTGATCGTAGACCTGCCATTCGCCCTCGATCCGCGCGACACCCGACCACGCGGCCCCGGCCCCGAGCCGCCACTCGGACGACGCGTCGCCGGACCAGTAGC
>JBGAMH010000207.1:0-8819 GCA_044223135.1 Candidatus Eiseniibacteriota bacterium
CACTGCGCCCCCGCCCGGTGGCGTAAGTCGTTGTGCGGCGCTAGCCGGAAGGGCCGCCAGACGGCCCGGACGCGCCGGCAACACTCTCCGCTCCACCACCCGGCGCTATCGATTCCTGGGCCCTGTCCGTGCAGGTGGGCCTTCACGCGGAGGCCGGGCCGCCCGATAACCGGCACGCCTCCGCGTCGGAGGCGTGGAGGACTCTCGTGGGAATCGCCGCGGCGGCCGTGGCCGCCATTCTCGTGATCGTCGTCGCGCTGTTCACGTGGGGCGTGGTGCGCCTGCGCCGCAACGCCGACCGGCTGCACGCCGCGATGCGTGCGCTGAGCGTGGACGAGATCCCCGAGCTCGCGGGCCAGTGTGCACACGTCTTCGCCTCGCGCCTGGAGTCCCCGCTCGACTCCAGCGATCCGCTGGCGTGCGCCCGCGCGCTCGACCGGCTGGTGCCCACGCTGCCGTGCGCGTCGGCGTTCGCGCGACCCGAGCTGCAGTGGGCGTACGTGCTGCACTGCGGCGCCTACCTGGGTGAACTCATCCGCATGCACGCGGGCGCGCGCTGGCAGGCGCACGACGACGGCGCGCCGGGACTGGTGATGCAGCACGGCGAGATCACGATCCAGCTCTGGCCGTTCGACAAGATCCTGAAGCACCGCATGCAGGGCGAACCGGGCGATCTCGCGGCCTACGTGCGCGTGGCGCTGCAGGGGCCCGAGGCGATCGCGGCGAAGACCGGCACCGAAGGCTGACCGCGCGGCGCGCCCAGGCGCGTCAGCCGCGGAGCCGGGCCGCGCGCTCGGCGAACATCGCGCGCCACGGCGGCGACAGCGCCTCGCACGCGGCGAGCGCCGCCAGCTGCGCCGCATCCGCGGCGGGATTCGAGCGCACGTCGAGAACGTGCCGGATCGTGAGCTCGGGGAAGCGCCGCGTGCGCAACGTCATCGTGTCGCCCACGCCGATCGTGCCGGGTTCGCGCACGCGCAGGTACCAGCCGGTGCGGCCGGTCTGCTGCACGCGCTTGAGCAGGTCGGGGCGGTTCCAGAACAGCGAGATGTTGTTGCAGGGCCCGCGCGGCTGCGACACCTCCACCACCACGCCGGCGTCGGTGGCCCACGTGTCGCCGATGCAGACGCTGGACTCGTCGAGCCCGTCGAGCGTCAGGTTCTCGGCGAACGCGCCGGGGCCGAAGTCGGCGATGCCGAGCTCGGCGCGCCACTTCGCGTAGTGCGCGGCGCCGTACGCGAGCAATGCCATGTGCTCGCCGCCGTGCACCTCGGTGTCGGCCTGCTGGTCGCCCTCCAGCCCGAGCCGCTCCACGCGCACGCGGCCGGCGGCCTCGGTCTTCCGGTACGCGGAGCGCCACGTGCGCTCCTCGTGGTGGTCCCACTCGGGGCGGTCGAGCGTGGCGATGCGACCGGTGCGAACGCTGTCGATGCGGATCACGAGTGCTCCGGGCCGGGCGCCTTGCGCAGCGCGTAGACGAACAGGCCCCACGTGTCGCGGGGCAGCGAATAGAGGTCCCGCCACTCGGCGTACACGGGCCGCGCGCTGCCCACCCACGGCACGCCGTACCGCTGGAACGCGAGCCGCGTGCGCGTGAGGTGGAAGTACTGCGACACCGCCACCACGCGCGTGCCGCCGTGCGCGCGCAGCCACGCCGACACGAACCGCGCGGTCTCCCACGTGTTGCGGCCGCCGGCGTCCATCACGATGGCCGAGTCGGGCACGCCGCGCTGCAACAGCCAGTCACGCATCACCGCGGGCTCGTCGATGCCGTCGCGCGTGATACCGCCCGACACCACGATCACCGGCGCGACGCCGGCGCGATACAGCTGCAGGCCGCGGCCGAGCCTCGCCTCGAGGCGCGCGGAGGGCACGTCGTGCGGCTTGACCAGGCTGGCCAGCACCACGATCGCGTCGGCGTGCCGCACGCGTTCGACGCAGCCGTCCGCGGCCACCAGCGCGCAGCAGAACGCGAACACGGCGGCCACGCGCACGCCGAGCCGCGCGAGCGCACGCACGCGCGAGCGCGCCCCGAAGCGGGGGCTCAGACCACCATCGCGGCGTCGAGCCACGCCAGCAGGTCGCGGATCACCTGTTCGCGTCCGCGGTCGTTGAAGATCTCGTGGTACGTCTCCTTGAGCGTCACCAGCCGCACCATGCCGTGCGGCGAGTTGCCGGCGAACTCCAGCGCGCCCTTGGGGTCCACGATCCGGTCCGCCATGCCCTGCATGAGCATCGTGGGCACCGACAGGCGGCGCGCCTCGCGCATCACGCGCTGCTGCGCCTCGGCGAACGAGAAGTAGAGCCGCGGGCTGATGCGGTCGTGCACGCGCGGGTCGTCCTGGTACGCCTTCACCACTTCGGCGATGCGCGAGATACCGGCCACCTCGAGCCCGTTCGGGAAACCGGCCGTGGGCGTGGTGGCGCGCGCGATGTTGGCGAGCGTCAGCTGCCACCACGGCGGCATGCTGGTGCGCAGCGCGGGTGCGCTGATCACGGCGGCGGCGAGTTCGCGGCCGTGCGCGAGCACGTAGTCCAGCGCGAGCACGCCGCCCATGCTGTGCCCGAGGATCACGCGCGGCAGCTCGCCGGGCTGCCCCGGCAGGCCGCGCAGCGCGGTGAACATGGCGGGCAGCACCTGGTCGCGCACCTGCACCCACGACGGCATGTCGCCGCGCGGGCCGGGCGACTCGCCGTGCCCGGGCAGGTCGAGCGACACCACGCTGTAGCGCGCCTTCACGAGTTCGGAAGCGAGTGCGGCGTAGCGGCCGCTGTGCTCACCGAGCCCGTGCACCACGCCGATCAGCGCGCGCGGACGGTCGGCCAGCCAGACACGCCCCGGCAGCTGGACGCCGCGCTCCACGCGCACGTCGATGCCGATCTCGGGGATGTCGCCGATCGCCGGGTTCATGCCTTGGGGCCGCCTCCACCGGAGGACTCGGATGCGTCGTCGTCGTCTTCGTCCTCGTCGTCGTCCCCGTCTTCGCCGTCCGCGCCGTCTTCGTCGTCGACGGGGAACGAGTTGAAGACGAGCTCGGTGGACGCGAACGTGCTGCCGGTGTTCTTGACCAGCGTCACGACCTGGTCGAACAGGCTCGGCAGGTCGTCGGTGGCCAGCGTGGCGAGCGGGTGCACCACCACAGACCAGAGTTCGTTGCCGCGCATCGCGTATCGCGCGTCGAGCGCGCGGTCGTAGTTGGCCTGCAGCAGGATGTGCAGCAGGTCGGAGTCCAGCTCCTCGACCACGCCGACGGGCGCCATGATGCGCATGCGGTCGTGCTCGTCGTCGCTGAACACGAAGACGGGCGTCTCGCCGCGCATGCCGCGCCAGAAGCCGGGCTGGCCGTCGAGGTCGGTGAGATAGGAATCGAGCAGTTTCGCCATCGCAGTGGTAGTCATGGGGCCGGCATCTTCGCTCAACTGCGGGGCGATTGCACCCCGGTTCCGAGGCCCCGCCCCGGGCACCGTGCCCGGTTTGAGAGGCAGGCGCGGGCGCGGCTATCCTGCGCGCTCCCTCAACCGCGCACAGGAGCCCGCATGCCTTCGCCGCTCGATCCGAACGAACCCGCCGCGCCGCGTCCCAAGCTGATCGTGCCCGGCGCCGAAGCCGAATCCGCCGGGCCGTCGCGCATCATTCTGCCGCCGGGCACCGTGCGCGAGAGCGCCGAGGACCTGCCCGAGTACCCGCGCGTGCGGCGCGTGATGCTGATGCCCTTCCGCGACGGCGAGCGCGAGTACCTGGTGGTGAACGACCCGCTCGGCATCACGCCGGGTCAGCCGGTGCTGCCGGTGGAGGCGCTCGGCATCCTGCAGCTGCTGGACGGCACGACCGCGCTCACCGACATCACGGCCGCCGTCATGCGCGACAGCAAGGACCTGCGCGTGGGCAACATGGTGCGCGACTTCGTGGCCCAGCTCGACGAGCTGCTGCTGCTGGAGTCGCCGCGCTTCCAGAAGGCGTTCGACACGTTCCGCAGCGAGTACCGCCTGCTGGAAATCCGCCCGGCGGCGCTCGAGGGCCACTCCTACCCCGCGGATCGCGCGGAGCTGGAGGCGATGCTCGATCAGCACTTCGCCGAGGCCGCGAAGCGGCGCGACGCCGAGGGGCAGGCCGCGGTGGCCGCCACGCACGTGCCGCGCGCGCTGCTGGCGCCGCACCTGGACCCGCGGCGCGAGGGCCCGCTCATGGCGCGCGCGTTTCTCGAGCTGGGCGAAGCGCCCGCCGAGCCGTTGCGCGTGGTGGTGTGGGGCACCGGGCACAACCTGGTGGGCGACCTGTACGCGCTCACGCGCAAACACTTCCAGACGCCGCTCGGCAAGGTGCCGTGCGACACGACGTTCGTGGACCGCGTCGCCGCGTCGCTCGGCGAGGAAGCGGCATATCGCTCGGAGTACGTGCACCGCGACGAGCACTCGATCGAGTTCCAGGTGATCTACCTGCAGCGGCGGCTCGCCGGCCGGCCGTTCACGATCGTGCCGATCCTGTGCGGCGGGTTCTACCACCTGCTCGACGAGCAGAAGTCGCCGCGCGAGGAGCCGGCGTTCGAGGCGCTGATCGCCGCCGTGCGCGACGCGGAGTCGGCGCTGGGCGGGCGCACGCTGCACGTGGCGGGCGTGGACTTCTCGCACGTGGGGCCGCGCTTCGGCGACCCCAAGCTGAGCGACGAGGTGAAGGCCGAGGTGCGCAAGGTGGACGACGCCGCGATCGCCGCCGCGAGCGCGGGCGACGCCGACGGCTGGTTCACCGCGATCGCGCAGCACGACGACGCCACGCGCATCTGCGGCTACGCGCCCACGTACGCGATGCTGCGCGCGGCCGAGCCGGGTGCGGGCCGCGCCCTGGGCTACACGATGAGCGAGGAGCCCGACACGAGCATCGTGAGCGTGGCGTCGCTCGCGTGGGGATGACGGCGCGAACGCGCACGAGCCTGGCGAGACACCGCGCGGTCCGGAGCGATCCGGACCGCGCGGTGCGTTCGGGAGGCGGTGCTGCGCCGCTGCGGCCCGAGCCGCGGACCTACTTCACCACCACGATGCGCGCGGTCGCGCGCCGTGCGCCCTGCGTGACGCGCCAGGTACACGCCCGGATGCAGCGACCCGTCGATCGTGGCGAGCTGGCGGCCCACCACGCCGGTGGTGGCGCGGGCCCACACGCGGCGGCCCGTGACGTCGAACAGCTCCAGCCGCGCGGCGCTCGCATCGGCCAGCGTGAACGCGAGCGTCACCGCCTGCCCGCGCGGGGTTCGGCCACGCGCCGGCCAGCGCCACCGCGCCCGTGGCGGCGGGGCCGTACGTCCACGACTCCTCGCACACAGCGTGTCGCCGCCGCTCGGCCACGCGAGCCGGTAGCCGTAGCGCTCGCCCGTGCGCACGGCGGCATCGCTCCACGTCACGTGCTCGCCGCGGGCCGTACGGGCGCCGAGCGTGGTCCACGGCTCGGCCGGCGTGCGGCGCTGCACGAGGAACGCGAGCCCGGCCGGTCCCTTGGCGAACCAGTCGAGATGCACGCCCGCACCGTCCGCGGCGATCGCCCACGGCGCGGCGCGCTCGGGGCGATCGAAGCGGAGGAACCAGGTGTCGCCGTAATCCGCCAACGCGCACCCGATGATCATCTGGTCGCCGATGCCGTCGTAGACGACGGGGTGCAGTGCGCGAGCCGGGGCCTTCTGGCCGGTCGGGTACAGCGCCGTCCACGTGGACGAGTCCGAAAGTCCGCCGACATCGGTGTTGCCGGTCCAACTCTCGAAACCGTTGAAGCCACCGTGCGCGAATCCCCTGCGCCCGATGGGATCGTAGGTGGCGGCACAGCCCCAAGTGCAGAACGTGGAGTTCGCGCGGAGCGAGCCACGGCTCACCCACGCGGCGGTGTCTCCGGGCAGGAGGACGGCGAACTGGGATCCGGAGACGGGCGGAACGATGTGGATCGCGCCGTTTGCGGGATTGCGAATCGCCGGCTGCGTCGCGGCAAAATCGAGACCGGATGCGCCGCGCACGGGACGGGCGGCCCATGCGGGTGCGGCTGAAACCCGAGTTCCCAGACATCGGGCAGCGCGCCCGCATCGTCTCGTCCGCCGATCACGATCATCCGATCTGCGCTCGGATCGAACACGGCTGCGGACAACCATCGAGGGGATGGCCCGGGGCCGGTGGCGAGCTTCTCCCATCGCGGCGCGTCGTCCAGCGACAACGCCCAGACGTCGGCGGACAGGCTGCCGCCCCGGAGGCGACCTCCGAACAGCAGCCCGCGTCGACGGAATGGGTCGAGGACGAACGTGGCACCCGACAAGAGCCGCGGCGCCTCCCCCGCGGGTTCGATCCGAGTCCAGCCCTCCGGCTTCTCGGTGGACATCGTCCACACCGCGATGCGCGCGGCGGAGTCCGGAGGAGCCTGCCCGGTGGCGGTGCCCAGGTACACGACGCGGTGTCGGAGGGGATCCGCGATCATCGGTGGGAGATCCAGCCGGGTCGCCGGGATGCCCAGCGCGGGATTCACCGCCTCCCACGAGGCGCCGGGCTGCGAACGCAACCGGTGCACTTCGGCCCCGGGCAGGTTGCCGAACACCCACAGGTCGGAGGCGTCCGGTGAGGTGGCGAGTCCGCGGAACTGCGCGTCGCGCGGAAGATCCGGCAGCACGGACCACCCTCCCGCCCCACCGAGGTCGAGGGCTTCCACGTGCGAGGTGAACGGTGCCGATGCGCTGGCGGGCTTGGACACCACGACGAGCCGGTCCATCAATGAGTCGAGCAGCACGGCGGCCGACCGAGGCCGCGGCGTGGCTCGCGCGGAGAGGACTTCCCAGTCCCCGGGCGTGTCGATCGGTAGTGCGAGCGTGGAGTCCACGATCACCTGGCGAGTGGGATCCAGCGTCTTCTGCCAGAGCAGGCGCGAGCGACGGGCGTCGAGCGCCATGTGCTCGAGCATGCCCGAGTAGCCGCGGTCCGGCAGATCACGCACCTTGCGCCACTGCCCGCTGTCGGCCAGCGAGCGAGCCCAGATCGCGTACGGCAGCGCCGGCCAGCTGGTGGGACAGGTCACGGCGATCAGGCGATCCGCGTGGACGTCCACAAAGAGGTGGTACGGCTGATGGACTCCTGGCAGACCGTTCCCGAACTCGCGTGTTTCCGGCGCGGGCGAGGTGGTCATCGTCCAGCAGCGCGTCGCCGCGTCGCGTCCACCGGGCACCGGCATGAAGTAGAAGCAGTGACGCGCGGGGTCGAACGCTTTCGCGGCGTTGAACCCGTTCACCGCCTGTCCTGCCGCCAGCAGGCGCTCCCAGTTGCCCGACCCCGGCCACACCCACAACGAGAGTCCGGTCCACTCCCCCGTGGAACGGCCCAGCGCCAGCAGTCGCGTGCCGCTCGCGTCCCACCCCAGCGTGGGTGACCACATCGAGAGCGGCGGCGCCATGATCCAGTCGCCCGCCGGCTGCGTGGGATCCGCGAGGCTCGTGGGTCGGGCGTGAGCCGCCGTCGCGCACATCAGCGCGCACGTGAGTGCGGCGGCGGGAAGCAGGCGTTTCATCGGCAGGCGACCTCGGCCCCGGTCGGGCGCGTGGATACTAGCGGGCGCGGAGGGAATTCCCTGTGAATCCTCGGCGGTCATGCCCCCCCCGGAGCATCCCGACGGAATCGCCCGCCCTCTCATGGCACCACCACGATCCGCGCCGTCGCGCGCCGTGCGCCCTGCGTGACGCGCGCCAGGTACACGCCCGGATGGAGCGACGCGTCGATCGTGGCGAGCTGGCGGCCCACCGCGCCGCCGGTGGCGCGGGCCCACACGCGGCGGCCCGTGACGTCGAACAGCTCCAGCCGCGCGGCGCTCGCATCGGCCAGCGTGAACGCGAGCGTCACCGCCTGCCCGCGCGAGGGGTTCGGCCACGCGCCGGCCAGCGCCACCGCGCCCGTGGCGGCGGGGCCGTACGTCCACGACTCCTCGCACCACAGCGTGTCGCCGCCGCTCGGCCACGCGAGCCGGTAGCCGTAGCGCTCGCCCGTGCGCACGGCGGCATCGCTCCACGTCACGTGCTCGCCGCTGGCCGTGCGGGCGCCGAGCGTGGTCCACGGCTCGGTGGGCGTGCGGCGCTGCACGAGGAACGCGAGCCCGGGCGGGCCCTTGGCGAACCAGTCGAGGTGCACGCCCGCACCGTCCGCGGCGATCGCCCACGGCGCGGCGCGCTCGGGGCGGTTCCACTGGAGCAGCCAGATCGACGGATCGCCCGCCGTGCCGCCCACCACCATCTGGTCGCCGATGGGGTCGTAGGCCGCGTCGTGTCCGAAGCGCGCGGGACCGCTCTCTCCAGTAGGCGCGAGAGGGAACCACGTGCTGGTGTCGATGAGTCCTGCCGCGCACAGCAGATAGGTACCGAAGGGGTAACCGTGCGCCCGACCGCCGTTCACGATCATGCGCCGCCCGATGGGGTCATGAATCGCGGCGCAGCTGTACGCGTGCAGGAAGAAGGGACGCGCGTTCAGCGTCGACGTCCAGGTGGCGGTGTCGCCCGGCGCCAGCGTGGCGAACGGGCCGCCATCGATCGGCGGCAGCACGTGCAGGCGGCCGTCCGCGGGATCGCGCACCACGCGGTGCTCCACCGGGTCACCCGCGGGAAGTTCGCCACGTACGGAAAGCCGTCGCCACGTGGGCACGCCCTGCAGGCGCAACTCCCAGAGGTCGTCCCCCCATGAACCCGTCGTGGGCGCGCCGCCCATCACGATCATGCGGTCTTCCACCGGATCGAACGCGCCCATGGCTCCCTCCCGTGCGACCGGCCCGTCACCGCTCGTCTCGATGCGTGACCAGCGCGGCTCGCCCGCGAGCGACA
>JBGAMH010000208.1:0-8595 GCA_044223135.1 Candidatus Eiseniibacteriota bacterium
GGCTCGCCGCCCGGCGGCCCTGCCGGCACCGCTCGTGCGCGCGGTCGCCGACGTGTCCGGGCACCGGCTGGAGGTGGACGTGCGCGCGCTGGCCGACGACGCGATGGAAGGCCGCGGCACGGGCGACGCGGGCTACCAGCGCGCCGCGGACTGGGTGGCGGACCGCATGCAGGTGCTGGGGCTCGAGCCCGCGGGCACCACCGGCTTCTTCCAGCCGGTGCCGATGCGTCGCGCACAGGTGGATTTCGGCGCGAGCCAGCTCGCCGTGCTGCGCGACGGCACGTCGCGCGTGCTGATCCCCGACGTCGACTACCAGGCGAGCGCCGACTTCCTGCGCGAGAAGGTCACCACCGAGGCCGCGCTGGTGTACGCCGGCTACGGCGTGAGCGCGCCGGAACTGGGCTACGACGACTTCGCGGGCGTCGACGTGCAGGGCAAGGTGCTGGTCACCTTCCGGGGCGCGCCGCCGCGCTTCGACCACAACCTGCGCGCGTACTACTCGAGCCCGCTCGAGAAGGAGCGCATGGCCGCGGCGCACGGCGCGATCGGCATCCTGGAGGTGCGCAAGCCCGTCGAGGAGCATCGCGCGCCGTGGGAGAAGACGGCGCGCCAGGGGCACCTGCCGGCGATGCGCTGGGTCGACGAGGCCGGCGCGCCCTCGAACGTGCAGGCGTTGCTGCAGGTGGGCGCGCGGCTGTCGCGCTCGGGCGTCGACGCGCTGCTGGAAGGCGCACCGCGCACGTTCGAGCAGCTGCTCGCCGCGGCCGACTCGAGCCAGCCGGCGTCGTTCGAGCTGCCGGCCCGGATCAAGTCCATCCGCGTCACGCGGCACTCGCCGGCGTCGAGCCCGAACGTGGTGGGGCTGCTGCGCGGCTCCGACCCGAAGCTCGCGAACGAGTGCATCGTCGTGAGCGCGCACCTCGACCACCTCGGCATCGGCGTACCGGTGGACGGCGACAGCGTCTACAACGGCGCGTACGACAACGCCACGGGCATCGCGATGATGCTGGAGCTGGCGCGCACGCTGAAGTCGCTGCCGCGCGCGCCCGGGCGCTCGGTGCTGTTCCTGGCGGTGTGCGGCGAGGAGAAGGGCATGCAGGGCTCCGACTACTTCGCACGGCACGAGCCGCCGGCCGGGCTCACCGTGGTCGGCAACGTGAACCTGGACATGGTCATGCTGCTGCGGCCGATGCGCGCCGTCATCGGCTTCGGGGCCGAACACTCCACGCTCGGCGGCGCGCTCGAATGGGCCGCGCGCCAGTCCGGGCTCGCGGTGGCGCCCGACCCGGTGCCGCAGGAGGTGATCTTCGTCCGCAGCGACCAGATCTCGTTCGTGCGCCAGGGCATCCCGGCGATCTACCCCGTGTCGGGCGGGGACGGCACCCCGACCTATCGCGGCGAGATGGAGGCCTGGTCCACGGCCCACTACCACGCGCCGAGCGACGACATGGCCGGGCCGTTCGACTGGGACAGCGGCGCCCGGTTCACGCGCATGGCGCTGCTCACCGTGTGGAAGGCGGCGAACGATCCGGGGGCGCCGCGCTGGAACGAGGGCGACTTCTTCGGGACGCGCTTCGGCCCCCGGAAGTAGGCCCGCCCGGCCCCGGCTGCAACCCGTTCCCGGGGCCCGGCGTAGTCGGCCCACACCCGATCGTCCGGAGGACCTCATGCGCCGAATCCTCGCCGCCCTCGCCGCCGTCGCGCTGACCGCCCTGTCCATCGCCCCCGCCTCGGCCGAGGTGTGGACGCGCCGCTACGAACTCCGGGGCCGACCCAGCGTACGGATCGTGACCGACGACTTCCGCGTCAAGGTGCACACGCGCGCGAGCGGGCCGGTCGAGTTCCGGATCGAGTACGAACTGCACAAGTTCGGTCTCGTCCGATCGACGCCGAAGCAGCCCCGCATCGAGTTCAGCCAGCAAGGGGACACGATCTCGCTGCACGTGGAGGAGCCGAACTTCATCGCGTTCTTCGCCACGGTCGAGACCCACTCCACGATCGAGGTCACGGTGCCGGTGGACGCCGACGTGTCCGTGCGCACCGGGGACGGCAGCATCGAGTGCGAGACCCTGCACGGCTCCACCACGCTCGAGACCCGCGACGGGCACATCCGAGCGAACGGCCTGCAGGGCGCGATCTGGCTGCGCAGCGGCGACGGGTCGATCGAGTGCTTCGACCTGGCCGGCGGCCTGATCGCGCGCTCGGGCGACGGGCACATCGACGTGGACGGCCGCTTCGATCGGCTGGACGTGACGACCGGCGACGGCCGCGTGCGCGCGGTGGCGCGGCCCGGCTCGCGCGTGCGCGAGGGCTGGAACCTCGAAACGCGCGACGGATCGCTCAGCCTGCGCATTCCGCTCGAACTGAAGGCGTTCCTCGACGCGCGCACGGGCGACGGTCGGCTGCGCGTGGAACTCCCCATCGCGCAGGCGGGAAGCGCTCGCCGCCACGAGATCTCGGGGCAGCTGAACGGTGGCGGCGGACCGCTGCGCGTGCGCACCGCCGACGGCACGCTCACGCTCGGCGTCTCCAACTAGCCGCCGGCGCCGGGAACCCCGGCCGGGCCCGCGGTCGCCCCGAGCGATCGCGGGCTCGGCGTTTCCGGCGCGGCGGGCGCCGGGAACGCCGGCTCAGGTGGGGAAGCGGATGAGCATCGTGGTGCCCTCGCCCGGCGTGCTCTCGCGGATCGACAGCCGGCCGGCGTGGTACTCCTCCACCACGCGGCGCGACAGCGCGAGCCCGAGCCCCCAGCCACGGCGCTTGGTGCTGTAGCCGGGCTCGAACGCGCGGCTCTGCTCCTCGCGCGACATGCCGCGGCCGTTGTCGGTGACCGTGATCTCCACTTCCTCGGTCTCCGCCCGCCGCTCCACCACGACCTCGATGACGCCCGGCTTCTTGTCGAGCGCGTTGAGCGCATTCGACAGCAGGTTCTCCACCACCCATTCGAGCAGCTCGCGGTTCAGGCTGATCGGCGGCACCTCGCCGTAGCGCTCGTGGATCTGCACCTCGCCCGCGCCCAGCTGCACGCGCCGGCGCACGTACGCGACCGCCTCGCGCACCACGGGCGTGACGTCCTGCAGCTGGAGCTGCGGCGTGCTGCCGATGTGACTGAAGCGCTGCGCGACCTTGCTCAGGCGCTCGATGTCGCGCTCCATCTCGCCGAGCGTCTCCATCAGGTCGCTGCGAGGGATCGGCACGTTCGCGCCCGGCGGCGCGCTCTCCTCGTGGCCGCGCAGCAGCTCGATCCAGCCCATCAGGCTCGACAGCGGGGTGCCCAGCTGGTGCGCGGTCTCCTTCGCCATGCCCACCCAGATGCTGCGGCGCTCGGCCGCGCGGATGCCCGCGAGACCCGACAGCCCCAGCAGCAGCAGCAGCCCGGTGCCACCCACGGCGAGGTAGGGCATCCAGCGCAGGCCGGTGAGCACGGCGGGCTCGCCGTAGTGCACGGTGCCCAGCCGGAGCGAGTCGGGGCGTGTCTGCCACATCGCGATCGGCTCGTTGCTGCGGTCCAGGTCGTCCACGCGCGCACGCACGCGATCGATCAACCGCCGGCGCACGGGCGAGATCTCGAGCCTCGCCTCGAGGCTGTCCAGCGTCTCGGAGGGCACGCTGCGGTGCGGGACGCCGACGTCCTGCCACACGCGCGGCAGGCCCTCGGTGTTCGTGATGATGATCGGGAAGTCGACGCTGTCGATCACGTCCACGAGCAGCTGGCGCAACTCGGGGTCGCGCGTGGCGGGCAGCGAGGCCTCGGCGCAGAAGCGCGCGAGCAGCCGCGACGTGCTCGCCACCTGCGCCGACAGGCGCTGCACCATCAGGTGCGTGAACAGGAACACGCCCACCACGAGCAGGCTGCCGCCCACGAACAGGCCGGTCTTCAGGAGCTGCTTGCCCTCGAAGCGCGGCGTTCCGCCCGGACCGTTCCTGGCCACGCGTGCGCCCGTCACACCGGCCTCACGCCGGCGGTCGGATCTCCGTCATGCCGCCCAGGTAGGGCTGCAGGGCGGCGGGAATCGCCACGGAGCCGTCGGCGCGCTGGTGGTTCTCGAGCAGCGTGGCGAACGTGCGCGGCAGCGCCACGCCCGACGCGTTCAGCGTGTGCGGGTGCTCCACGCGCGAGCCCGTCTCGCGGCGCCAGCGCAGGCCCAGGCGGCGCGCCTGGAAGTCCTCGAAGTTCGAGCACGAGCTGCACTCGAGCCACGTGCCCGTGCCCGGCGACCACACCTCGAAGTCGTAGCACTTGGCGGCGGCGAAGCTCATGTCGCCCGAGCACAGCAGCAGCACGCGGTACGGCAGCTCGAGCGCCTCGAAGATGTCCGCGACGTCGCGCGCGAGCTTCTCGTGCTCGTCGTAGCTCGTCTCGGGCGCCACGAACTTCACCAGCTCCACCTTGTCGAACTGGTGCACGCGCACCATGCCGCGCGTGTCGCGCCCCGCGGCGCCGGCCTCGCGCCGGTACGACGCGCAGTAGGCCGTGAGATAACGCGGCAGCGCCTCGGGCTCGAGGATCTCCTCGCGGTGGATGTTCGTCACCGGCACTTCGGCGGTCGGGTTCAGGAACAGGTCGTCCTCACCGATGTGGTACATGTCGCCTTCCAGCTTCGGCAGCTGCCCGGTGCCGAACAGCGCGGCGCGCCGGATCACGTGCGGCACGGACACCTCGGTGTACCCGTGCTTCGTGGTGTGGAAGTCGAGCATGAAGTTGATGAGCGCACGCTCGATCCTCGCGCCGAGCCCGGTGAACAGCAGGAAGCCCGAGCCCGAGATCTTGGCGGCGCGCTCGAAGTCGAGCAGGCCGAGGTTCGTGGCCAGGTCCCAGTGCGGCTTCGGCTCGAAGTCGAACTTCGGCACCTCGCCCCACGTGCGCACCACCTGGTTCTGCGACGCGTCCATGCCCGGCGGCACGCTCGGGTGCGGCAGCTGCGGGATCCACGCGGCGAGCGCCACGGTCTCCTCCTCGAGCTGGCGCAGCTCGGCGTCGAGCGCCTTGACCTTGTCGCCCAGCTCGCGCATCGCGGCGATCTCGGAGTCGGCGTTCTGCCCCGACGTCTTCTTGCGCGCGATCTCCTCGCTGGCCGCGTTGCGGCGGGCCTTGAGTTGCTCGGTCTCGTGCAGAACGGCCAGCCGCCGCTCCTCGATCTGGTAGAAGCGCGACAGGTCCACGTTCATGCCCTTGAGGGCGATGCCGGCCTCGACCTTGTCACGGTTGGTGCGCAGGAACTTGAGATCGTGCATGGGGCGGGAACTCGATGGGGCTCGCCGTCGCCCGGAACGCGCGCGGTCGGCGCGGAGGGCGTGTGCGAAAGCGTTTGGTCTCGGCTAGCAAAGCCCAAGGCGAGGCCGTGCGCAAGGCGGCCCGGGCCCCGTCGGCGGCGCCGGGACGGTGCGGCTCAGTGCCCGTGCACGCCCGTGGAGTCCTCGCGGTAGAGCTCGCGCGCCTTCGCGTACGCCTGCCGGGCCTCGTCGTCGCGGCCGAGCTTGCCCAGCGCCATGCCCAGCCCGTAGAAGGCGGCCGGGTCGCGCGGGCTCACCACGGCGGCGCTCGCGTAGCGCTTGGCCGCCCCGTCGAAGTCGCCCTGCTTGAACGCGGCGTTGCCGGCGTCGATCAGGGCCTGCGAGCGGGCGCGGCTCGTGTCGGGCGTGGGCGCCTTGCGGGCGCACGCGCCGGTGGCGAGCAGCAGCGTCAGCGCGAGCAGGATCGTCGGGAGTCGTCGCATGGCGGCGCACCTTGCCGCGGGGCGCGCGGGCGGGTCAAGCGCGGCGACGGCCGCCGCGCCCCCGCCAGGCCCGGGCGCCGGCGCCGAGGCACCGGGAAAGCGGAAGCCCCGGTCCCAGATCGGAACCGGGGCTGCTGTCTTGTGCGGCTGAGGGGGCATTCCGCCGCGGCCAGGCGTCCGTGCCGGCTCGCGGCATCGATGCCGCGGGCCGCACCAACGGCTCTACTTCTTCTTGGGCTGCTTCTTGTCGTGGACCTTGGCGGCCATCTTCGCGCGCTTCTTGGCGCGAGCCACCTTGGCCTTGGCCTTGCGCTCGGTCTTCTTGCGCGGCGCGGCGCGCTTCACGGGCGCCTTGGCCTTGGCCTCTTCCGCCTTCTTGGCCGGCTTGCTCGGGCGCTTCCAGACCAGGCCTTCCATGCGGAGCAGGGACGCGGCCTGCACGGACGGCTGCGCGCCCTTCTCGATCCAGGCGAGCACCTTGTCCTTGTCGAGCTTCAGCGCGTAGGGCTTCGCCATCGGGTCGTAGTGACCAATGATCTCGACGAAACGGCCATCGCGCTGGCGGCGCGAATCGGCGACGACGACACGGTAGAAGGGACGCTTCTTGGCCCCTGCCCGCATCATGCGAATGACGACCGCCATGCTGGGTGAACCTCCTGAAGAGTGAAGAAGTCCGCGCGAGCGGACTGGTTGCGTTCGTGAGTGGCCTTGCGCGCCAGCGTGATCGACGGTGCGCGTCATTCCGGTCGCGCGCCCACGGGGTCGCAAAGGGCGGGCATGATGCCCGGAATCGGGGTCCGGCGCAAGGCGGCGGGGGCGCCGAACACCCGCCGGCGGACCGCGTTCGGCCGCCGCCGCCGGGCCTGAGCGGCGCCGTCGGCCGCCGGCCGGGCGCCGCTACCTTCGCCTTCCCCGCAGGCCGCCCAGGCCGCGCGGACCCTTCTTGAGCGCCTTCATCATGGTGCGGGCGCTCTCGTAGTCCTTCAGCAGCCGGTTCACCTCGGTCACGGTGGTGCCGCTGCCGGCGGCGATGCGCTTGCGGCGGCTGCCGTCCAGCAGCCGGATGTTCGCGCGCTCGCGGATGGTCATCGACTGCAGGATCGCCTCGTACTTCTTGAGCACGCCCAGGTTCGGCCGCACCTGGTCGAGCGCCGCCTTGTTCATGCCGGGCATCATCTTGAGCAGGTCTTCGAGCGGCCCGAGCTTCTTCACCGCGCGCAGCTGCTCGAGGAAGTCGTCGAGCGTGAAGTCCTGCTTGCGCAGCTTCTCCGCCATCTTCATGGCGTCCTGCTCGTCGACGGCGAGCCGCGCCTTCTCCACCAGCCCGACCACGTCGCCCATGCCCAGGATGCGGCCGGCCACGCGCTGCGCGTCGAACACCTCGAGCCCGTCGAGCTTCTCGCCCACGCCCAGGAACATCAGCGGCTTGCCGGTGACCTGGCGCAGGCTCAGCGCCGCGCCGCCGCGCGCGTCGCCGTCCATCTTGGTGAGCACCATGCCGTCCACGCCGATGCGCTCGGCGAACGCCTGCCCCACCTTCACCGACTCCTGCCCGATCATGCCGTCCACCACCAGCAGCACCTGGTGCGCGCGCACCACGCGCTTGAGCTCGGCGAGCTCGTTCATCAGGTCGTCGTCGATGTGCAGGCGGCCGGCGGTGTCCAGGATCAGGAAGTCGAATCCGCGCGTGCGCGCTTCGTCCAGCGCCTTCGCGGCGATGTCGCGCGGCGCGGTGCCGTCCGGCGCGCGCCAGAACCCCTGCTTGGCCTGCGCGGCCACGCGCTCGAGCTGGTCGATGGCGGCGGGGCGGTAGACGTCGGCGCTCGCCAGCAGCACGCGCTTGCCGCGATCCTTCAGCCACAGCGCGAGCTTGCCCGCGAACGTGGTCTTGCCCGAGCCCTGCAGGCCGGCGAGCAGCACCGTGGTCGGCAGGTGCGGCGAGCCCGCGATGCCGACCGGCGTGGAGCCGAGCAGTTTCACCAGCTCGTCGTGGACGATGCCCACCACCTGCTGGCCGGCGGACAGGCTCTTCAGCACGTCCTCGCCGATCGCGCGCTGCTCGACCGCGGCCACGAAGTCGCGCGCCACCGCCACGGGCACGTCGGCCTCGAGCAGGGCGCGGCGCACGTCGCGCAGGCTGTCGCGGATGTTGTCGGGCGTCAGGCGGGCTTGCCCGGTCAGCGAACGGACGATGCCCTGGAATCGGTCGGTGAGGTTCTCGAACACGCGCGTCCCCGAAGTGGAAAGTGGGCGGGGAGCCTAGCAGAAGACGCCGCGCCGGGCGCGGGCGGAGATAGCCCCCGAGGCGCGGCCGCGCGGGGGGCGAGGTACATGCGGGTGGTGGAGACTTTGCGTTGATTTGAATTGACCGAGTTTCGCCGGGGCGGTGACTGCGCCACGGGACGCGCTCCGTCGTTCCGCGTGTGCGCGCGTGACGCGCGCGTGCACGGCGCGAAGGGCGCGCGATGCGATTTCGCGAGGGCGAGTGCGCGATGCGCGGCGTGCGGGCGCGTGCGAGCGGCGAAAAGTCGCGTGGTAGAAAGAACGCGCCCCGCGAAGACTCGCCCCCGAAGCGAGTGTCGTGATGAAGCGCGAGTTCTGCGTCGGTTCGCTGAGCAACGCCGCCCTGCTCGAACGCCTCGGAGAAGTCACGAGGCGCGACCACGCGACGACGGCCGAGATGCTGGCAGTCCTCGCCGAGGTGGAGCGACGGAGGCTGCACCGGCCGATCGGCTATCCCTCGCTGTTCCGCTACTGCGTGGATGCGCTGCACATGTCCGGCGACATGGCCTACAAGCGCATCCAGGTGGCGAGAGCCGCGCGGCGGTTTCCGCAACTGCTCGAGCTGATCGCCGAGGGCCGGCTACACCTGACCGGG
>JBGAMH010000209.1:0-8560 GCA_044223135.1 Candidatus Eiseniibacteriota bacterium
CCGAGCGGTGGTCGGTCGCCACCAGCGTGGCCGCCGACGGCAGCGTGGCCGGGTCGATCTTGAGCACGTGCGTGCGCGGCGACACGCCCACGAAGCTGTAGCGCCCGCGCGCGTCGGTCACCGCCCACGTGCCGTCGTCCAGCACCAGCCGCACGCCGGCCAGGCCCGGCTCGCCCTCGCTCAGCTTGCCGTCGCGATCGGCGTCGATGCCCACCGTGCCCAGCACCATCGCTTCGTCGGCGAACACGCCGCCGCGCACGGTGACGCGCGCCACGGCCTCGTTGCTGCGCACGTCGGCGCCCTCGGCCCACGCGCGGTTCAGCGCCTCGCCCTGCGACGCGCCCGCGCCCACGCGCACGCGGTAGGCGAGCGTGGCCGTGGCGCGCGGCGCGAGCGCGCCCACCGCGAACACGAGCCCGCCCGGCACGCGCACCGGTTCGGCGATGGCCGCGCCGCCCACGCGCGCGCTGCGCGCCGCGTACGCGAAGCCCGGCGGCAGCGCGTCGTGCACCACCAGCGCGGTGACCGCGCTGTCGGAGCGGTTCGCCACGCGCACCGTGTAGTCGAGCTCGTCGCCGATCTCCACCTCGGGGCGCGACGCCGACTTCTCGGCGAACAGCACCACCGGCATCACCGCGTCGGCCGGCACGTCGAGCACCACCGGCGAGCCGTCGTCGGCCACCGGGAACAGCCCGCCGTACGAGCCGCTCGCGTCCAGCACGTGGCCCGCGCCCAGCTGCGCGATCGGCGTGAGCGACGGGAAGCGATACGGCTCGGCCGGCGTGACCACGAGCCGGTACGTGCTCGGCGCGACCCACGGGAACTCGTAGCGGCCCTGGGCGTCGGTCGTGACGTCGGCGCTGGCCGGCGTGACGCCGTCGGCCGCGAGCACGCGCGCGAGGTCGCCCGGGCGGCCGCCGTTGCCGGCGCCCGTCACGTCGAGCAGCCGCACGCGCACGCCGGGCAGCACCGCCTCGGTGTGCGCGTCGAACACCAGGCCCGCCGGGTCCACCCACACCGTGGCGCGCGTTTCGGAGGCGCCCCAGCCGTAGACCGTGGCGTGCACGCGGTCGCCGCGGCGCAGCGCCACCACGCCGTCGCCCACGAGCGCCGTGGCGCCGGGCGCCTGCGCGAGCGTGGTCACCGCCGGCACCAGCCGGAACACGCCCGTGTGCGCGCCGGTCTCGACCGCGAGGAAGTCGTCGACGTCGCCGGTGAGCAGCGTGGTGAGCCGGATCGTGACGGTGTCGGGCTCGGTCGCGCGCACGTCGGCCTGCGGCGCGATGGCCTGCACGAACAGCGGCGAGCCGAGTGCCGCGCGGCGCGTGACCTGCGCGAAGTCCGCCGCCGCGTAGAACGCGATCGCCGGCGGCGCGCCGAGCGCCGGCGTGAGCACCGTGTCGGTGACGGCCTGCGTGGCGTTCTGCGCCAGCGACAGGGCGGCGAGCGTGACGTGCGCGCTGGACACGCCCGGCGCGTCGAGCGGCACCGCGCCCGTCACGAGCAACGCCGCGGAGTCGCCCGCCGCGATCGGCAGCGAGCCGCCGATCGCCAGCGGCAGGTCGGCGGGATCGGCGATGCCGTTGGCGTTGGCGTCGAGCAGCAGCCCGAGCGAACCCAGGTCGAAGCCGTCGCCGGACTGGTTCGCGAGGTCGAGCCGGAAGTCGGACGGGGTGTTGCCGTCGTTGCGCAGCCAGTGCGCGAACGCCACCAGCTCGCCGGGGCGCGCCGTGATCGGGCCGCGCGGCGTGAGCTGCAGCGCTTCGAGCGGCTGGACCACCGTGCGCACGGTGTTGGACACCGGCCGCAGCGTGGCGCCCGAGCCGGGGTCGGTGCCGGCGCCCGTGGCCGTGTTGTCCACCGGCGTGCCGGCCGGCGGCGCCGCGAGCGCGGCGGCCGGGGCGAGCAGGGCGGCGGCGAGCAGCGCCGTGGCGGCGGCGTGGAGCGCGGTGCGGGTCGCGCGTCCGAGAACCGCGCCCGCGCGCGTAATACAAATCCCGCGCGTTGTGCGCGGAAGATTGCAGCTGGGCAGGCGGAACCCGTTGGCGGACAAGGGGGCTGCGGCGGATTCGGCCGCGGGGGCGCCAACCGGCTGTGGCGCAGGGGCCTGGGTGCGCTCAACTGCAATCATCCGCGCACAAGGCACAGGAGGACCCGGCCGCCGCGCGCCGTGGCGCGCGGAAGCGTCGTACCGACGCTGCGAGCGGGGGGTCTCGGTCATGTCCGGTGTCCACCGCCCCGCCGCCGGCGCTCCCTCAACCAGGGAGAGGGAAGCGCCGGGCGGACGAGGCACGAGTGCGGTCCGCTGCGCCGAGGGGACGCGGCGTTCCGTCACTCGAGGTGTGCGTGGTGGCGGATGAAGGCAGATCCCTCGCCTTCACCCGCACACCACTCCTGGCAGCGATGGGCGTCCGTGCCCGCCGCCGCGCGGATGCGTTACGGGTTGATGCGGACTCCGAACCGGATCGTCGCGGTGGCGCCCGGGGCCAGCGCGCCCACGTTCACCACGATGCTGCCCGTGGCGCCGTTGGCGGGCTCGGTGCCCACGGAACCCTGCGACGTGAACGCGGGCACCACGCCCGAGTACACCGTGTTCGCCGGCGTCGCATCGGTCACCACCACGTTGTTCACCGTGGTCGAGCCGATGTTCGTGACCGTGAGCGTGTAGCGGATGCACGCACCCGGAATGGCGCCGGTCGTGAGGTCCGTGGTCACGTACGCGCCGTCCGCCGTACCGTCGCACGCGGCGTCGAGCGCCTGCGTCTTGACGATCTGCAGCTGGCCGTTGATGACCGTGGTCACGTCCGTGGCCTGCGCCGAGGGCGCCGCGGTGGTGTAGGACACGTTCGTGCCCGCCGCGGTGATCGTGGTGACGTCCACCTGCCCGAACGGAGCCGCCGCCGGCGCCGACACGCGCACGAACAGGCGCACCGTCTGGCCCGGGTTCAGGCCGCCGAACTGCGACAGGTCGGCCAGCGTGGTGTCGGCCGCGTCGAAGGCGCCGTTGTTGTTGCGGTCCCAGTACACGGTCGAGTTCCAACCGCCCTGGTTGTCCGCCGCGGTCAGCGTGACCACGCTGCCCGTGCCGTCGCCTTCGTTGACGTTGCCCTGGTTCGACAGGAAGTGCGTGTAGACCCAGAACCCGCCGGGGATCACCTGCGCGCTGTTGTTGGGCACCAGCGTGAGGCGACGCTGCGCGTTCACGCCCACCTGGTCGTGAATGCGGTCCGACGCGCCCGTGTTGGGCGACAGCGCGCGGAAGTACAGCTCCACGTTGCCCGCCGGGAAGCCGGCCGGCACGTCGACGTCGGCGTACACGACCACCGCACCGCCCGCGGCCACCGAGACCGTGGAGGCGATCGGCGTGTTCGCGCCGTCACGGAACGTCACCGTCCAGCCCGCCGGCAGCGACAGCGCGGCGAACGTGGGGTCGGTGCTGGCCGTGAGGTTGTACAGGTCCGCCTGCGAGCTGGTGTTGTTCAGGTACAGCGTGAACCGCACCGTGTTGCCCGGCGACAGCGTGTCGCGCACCACGTACGACGGCTCGGGGCCCGCACCGGCGCCCAGGCCGCCCGGCAGCGGGGCGTTGTTCGTGATGTCCATCGTGTTGGCGAGGATCGCCGTCAACACGTCGGTGGCGACCGCGGACACCGTCGGGTTGCTGAACGACGTGGCGGTCTTCTGCACCTGGAACGGACCACCCGCGGCGTTCGCCGGCAGCTGCACGTGCAGCACCACCGTGTACGACGCGCCCGGAGCGAGCGGGCCCGTGTCGGGGATGCCGTTGGCGTTGGAGTCGGTGAGGATGTTGATGCCGTTGCTCTGGTAGAGCGTGACGACCGAGCCCACCGGGAACGTGTTGGCGCCCCACGTGATGTCGAACGTGTCGGTGCCGTTGCCCGTGTTGGTGAGCACGTTGCTGAACGTCACGACCGAGCCCTGCAGCGCCGAGGCGACCGTCTGGCCCGTGAACGTGAGCGACACGGACTGGCCCACCGTGAACGGAGCCGTGTTCGTGAAGAACGGACCCGCGTTGGCGGCGCCGTCGAAGTAGGCGAAGCGCGCCGCGTTGTTGATCACCTGCGGCGCCAGGCCGGCGTTCACGGTGACGTCGAACGTGAACGAGCCCGCGTTGCCCGGACGCACGCGGCGGAAGATCGCCGTGAGCGTGCGCGACGGGCCGTCGTAGATGTAGCGCACCGAGTCACCCGAGGACACCTGCCAGTCGGTGGAGTCCGTGTCGGTGAGCGTGGTGGCGCCGGTGACGCTCCAGCGCGCGCTGTTGGCGACGAACGACATGCCCACGGGCACGACGTCGGTCACGCGCACGTCGGTGGCGTCGTTGTTGCCGTTGTTCTGGTAGGCCAGCGTGTAGCGCCACGGGCCCGAAGGCGACGCGCCGCTCGGCTGGTTGATGCTCTTGGTCATGGCGATGACCGCGTTGCCCGACACGTTGACGCGGTCGGTGTTGAACGCGGTCTGCAGCGGGTCGAACGTGCTCGCCGCGCTGATGCGCAGCTGCGCGAACTGGCCGCCCACCTGCACGCCCGGCACGTTGCCCACCACCACGAAGCGGAACGTGCCGCCCGCGGCGATCATGCCCGTGTTCGTGAGCGGCGTGGCGTTGTCGGCGACGCCGTTGCCGTCGGCGTCCAGGTAGATCGCCAGGCCCGACAGGTCGAAGTCGTCGCCCGGCAGGTTGACCAGCGCCAGCGTCAGCGAGTCGGCGCCGTTGCCGGTGTTGGTGATGACGTGCGGGAACACGGCCTGCGTTCCCGGCGCGGCCGGCAGCGTCTGGCTGCTGACCAGTGTGAAGCTGGCGACCTGCTGCACGTAGGTGGTGACCAGGTTCGACGACACGGTGCGCGACGTCGACGTGGCGTCGAGGTACGTGGCCGACGCCTGGTTTCCGATCGGCGTGCCGGCGGGCGGCGCGGCGTTCGCGGCGTTGACCGCGACGCCGAGCAGCACGGTCGCGAGCATCAGGCCCGCGGCCGCAGCGCTCCGGCGGAACAGCGAGTGGGACAGCACGGCGTTCATGTGCACTCCGAGGGTTGGGGGAGTCGTTCGGACGAAATCTCGACCACGGACGGACCCGTCCCCGGGCACGGCGGCGCCACGCGCGCGAAAGCCACTCGCGCACCGCGAACACGAACCGGCCCGGGCGCCCAGGGCGCCGCGGGAATCAGCGAGTTCGGTTCAGCGGATCAGCGGACGGCCGCGGCCACCGGCACGGACTGCACGCGCATGCGCGCGGACACCGTGCGGGCCGACTTCGCGGCGAGCGTGCCGATGGGCCAGCGCAGGAAGCGGTACTCGGAGGTGGGAACCTCCTTCACCGCCATGCGGCCGTCGGCCTGCTTGACGCGACGCGTGAGGGGCACGCTCGCCCACGTGCGGCCGTCGAGACTGGCCTCGAGCTTCGAGGGCGTCGCGGTGCGGCCGACGAACTCCATGCCGGCGGGCACGGGCAGCGTGGCCATCATCTGCCGGGCCGCTTCGTTGCCGGAGTTCGTGTAGGTGGCGCGGTACTCGACGAGCTCGCCGGGCTTGACCTGCGCCGCGGACGAGAGCATCTCCTTGCCGTTGGTCAGGGTGATGCGCTGAGCGGTGAGCGCCACCGAGACGTCGCTTCCGGCGCGGGCTGCAGCCGGCGCGAAGAGCGCGGCCGCGAGCACCGTCGCCGCGAGCAGGCGGGCGAACGTGCGGTACATCGTGTGACCTCCCTGGTTGATCCGTGAACGGATGCACCTGTGGCGCGGTCACGCGAGCACGTGGACCGGCCACAACCTGGCGAGGCACCGCGATGTCGAGAAGTGGAGCGCGTTGATGGTCACCCGGATCTCAGGCTGAGGGGCCAGAAGCCGGGAAGCCGGATGCCTGCCGTCCCGGGCTATCGGCGGGGATTGCAGGCAGCTTGAGCGGGGAGTGCGGAGTGCAAGGGGGGGGCAGGCCCGGGCGGGAGGGGCCGGCGCGGCGGCGCACTCTGCTTCTCAGGCCTGCGGGGCGAGGGCGTCGCATCGGAAGTTCTTCCATGCGTTCCATCGTTGCCCGTTGCGGAACAGAGTCACCCGCGGGGCTACGGGACTCGGAAAAGTCCTGCCCGGTCGAAGCCCGGAAGTGGAGAATGCGCGCACCCCCGAGCTCGCCAGACTCGAACCCAAGAGCCATCCACGTCGTTCAACGGCCGGGAGGTGTTCGATGGGATCCGTGCAGAGATGCCGGCGACGAATCCTGTTCGGGCTGCTGTGTGTGATTCAGACCGCGCTGGGTTCGCGCGCGGCGACTGCCTACCCGGTCTGGGAGCAGTTCGTCGCCACGAATCCGTCACCCGGGGGGCGAGAGCAGCACGCCGCGATCTACGACCCGGTGAACGATCGGATGATCATCTTCGGTGGCGCGAGCGCCAGCGGCGACACCTGGGCCTTCTCTCCGAACTACCCGAATCTGTGGCAATCGCTCTCCGTGGGGACGCCGGGAGGCCGACGTGGAGCATCGGCCGTGTACGACCCGGTCCGGAAGCGAATGATCCTGTTCGGGGGCTACAACGGTGCGTGGCTCAATGACGTCTGGGCGCTCCCGCTGGATCCTCCGGGTCCGTGGACGCAGCTCAGCACTTCGGGCTCGCCGCCCACGACGCGGATGCTGACGCCGCTGGTCTACGACCCTGTGCGGGATCGCGTGCTTCTGTTCGGAGGTTGGAGCGGAACGCAACCGCTGTCCGACACGTGGGCGCTGTCGCTCGCGGGAACTCCGCAGTGGACTCAGCTCGGTTCTTCGAATCCTCCGGCACGGTTCGGCCACCTCGCCTTCTACGATCCGACCGGAGATCGACTCGTGGTGCTCACGGGTTCGAACGGAAGTGACCTGGCCGACGTCTGGGCACTGGCCCTTGGATCGGGCAACGCCTGGTCGCCGATCACCCCCGCGGGTGTTGCCCCGGTGGGGCGGTACTACTCCGCCGGAGCGTTCATTCCCGAGCAGTCTCGATTCGTGTTCTATGGCGGGCAACATTCCGGAGCGTTGGGCGACCTGTGGTTTCTCGACCTCGCGCCGACGCCCTCGTGGACCAACGTCGCGAATGCAGGTGTGCAGCCCCCTTCGCTCTACCTTCACTCGGCGGTCTACGACCCGCATCGATCGCGGGTGCTGTTTTACGGTGCAGCGTCAGCCACGGTCCATGCCCTGCACATGAACGACGTCGGCTCGCCCTTCGTGTCCGGGTTCTCCGTGCAGGCGGCGCGGGTCGGTGACCCCATCGAGATTCGCGGCTGGTCGCTCACCGACGTCGACAGCGTGATGTTCACCGGAGGCGTACTGGCCACGATCGAACAGCGGAGCTTCAGTTCGATCAACGTGCACGTGCCCGCCGGCGCGAGGACGGGGCCGGTTCGCGTCGCCGGGCCGAGCGGTTCCGCTCAGAGCCTGCAGAGCCTCTACATCGGAGACCTCCCTGCCATCGAGAGCGTGTCTCCCGACTCCGGGCGTTCGGGCGACGAAATCGTCATTCGAGGCCACAACTTCCTGCAGACGAGTGCAGTCACTTTTGGACCGGCGAGCCACGCGACCTTCGTCGTGTCCGGAGACACGCTGATTCGTGCCGTGGTGGACCTCGAGGCATCCGAAGGCCCGATTTCCATCACGAACCCCATCGGCGTCGGGCACAGCGCGACCAACTTCCGTGTGATCCAGCCGGTCATCAACGCGCGCATCGTGTCCGTGCGAGATGTCCGTGGAGACCAGGGTGGCCACGTATCGGTGAAGTGGTTGGGCAGCGACTTCGACCTGCCGACCCGGGGCGGCATCGCCCGTTACCGGATCTGGCGCAGGGCGCCACTCGACGCCGCGGCTGCACACCCGGCCGAGCTTCGTCGCATCGGGCCTGCCGGCTACTGGGAGAACATCGGCGAGGTGCCCGCCATCCGGATCCGCGGATACGCATTCACCGCGTCCACTCCCACCGATTCCTCTGCGGACGACAATCCCTACACGGCGTTCTTCGTGGAGACGGTGACGGACACCGCGGGCGTCTTCTACCTGTCGCCCGTGGACAGCGGCTACTCGGTCGACAACCTCGCGCCCATGGCGCCGTCCCAGTTCCGCGTGGACTACTCGGGCATGGCGAATGTGCTTCGCTGGACTCGGGGTCGTGAGGCCGATCTGCGCGAGTACGAGGTCTATCGCGGCACCAGCGTGACCTTCCCGACGGACGGCGAGCACCTGTTGATGACGACGCGGGACACGACCGTGTCGGCTTCGCCAGGGAACTGGCACTACAAGCTCGTGGCGATCGACGTGCACGGCAATCGCAGTCGGCCCGTACTGGTGTCGCCGGATGCTCCGGTGGCGACGGTGGCGGCACTCGTTTTGAGCCAGGCGCTCACCGATCGCGTTCGGCTCACGTGGTACGCCGACGGGCTGCAGGGCGCCACTCGACGCCGCGGCTGCACACCCGGCCGAGCTTCGTCGCATCGGGCCTGCCGGCTACTGGGAGAACATCGGCGAGGTGCCCGCCATCCGGATCCGCGGATACGCATTCACCGCGTCCACTCCCACCGAT
>JBGAMH010000210.1:0-8556 GCA_044223135.1 Candidatus Eiseniibacteriota bacterium
CGGCGCCCGCGTCACCGCCCACGCGCCCGCGGCCGGCGGCGTCGCTCGCGCCCACCGCCCAGCGCCACGTGCCGCGGGGCCACGACCCGTCGCGCGTGCTCGACCACGCGAGCGTGCGTCCGTCGGCGCTGCTCGCGCCGTGCACCGGCGAGCGCCACTCGCCCTCCAGGCGGTCCATGCGCGGCGACGCGACCGCGGAGGCGGCCCACCAGCCCGCGCCGTCCGCGAGGGGCGAGCGGAACGCGTCGCCGCCCAGCGCCGGCGCGGGACGTGCGCCGGGGCCGAGCGCTCCGAGCAGGTCGGCGAGCCCGTCGCCGCGGGCGAGGCCCGCGGCGAGGAGCATCGCGAGGACCGCCGCGCCGGCGCCGCGACGACGGATCACGACGGCCGCTTCACCGCGTACGGGATCCAGTAGTCGGCGCGCGTCCAGTCGAGCACGTTCCGTCGCGACCACTGGTTCGCCGTGATCCCGAACAGGCTCGTGAACTCGGCCGTGCTGCCGATGTCGGGAAGGATGCCGTGCAGGCTGGGATCGGGCCACGTCCACTGCGGGAACGTCGCCGCGTCCCACGTGATCACGGGCACCACGACCGACGACGTGGACGTGACCCACGAGCGGTTGCGGTACACCGTGATCGACGACGTACCGGCCGCGATGTTGCCGTCGTAGTTCAGGCTCACCGTGGCCTCGCCGGTCCAGCCCGGCGTGCCCTCGAGCGCCTGCACGATCTCGAGCACGCGAGCCTGCAGCGCCGAGACCAGCCAGCCCTCGCCGAAGCCGTAGGTGTAGGTCTGCAGGCCCGACGGCGTCTGGTAGCGGTCCCAGTAGAAGTACCCGGAGTAGTAGCCGGTCGCCGGGCAGCTCACCGACAGGGCCTCGGTGCCCCAGTCGTACTGGAACTGGCGATCCCACGCGCGGCGTTCGGTGGACACGGTGTAGCCGGGAAGCAGCGCCTTCCAGTCGCCGACCGGCTGCTGGAAGTACTGGTTCAGGTCGAACGTGAGCGCCACGTTCGGCGTGGAGCCGTCCGAGTCCCAGTCGCCCGTGCTCGTCCAGCGTCCGGCGATGGCGGTGCGGAACTCGGCGAGGTCGGCGTGCACGGCGTCGAGGCGCGCGCGCTCGGCCGGGTCCGGGCCGATCTTGATGATGTCGTCGGACTGGTCGTCGGTCTCGGCGAGCAGCGACACGATCGTGGAGTCGATGCCGATCGAGGCCAGCCGCAGCCGCGACTGCGCGTCGCGCAGCTCGGTGGCGCCGGTGGGAGCGAGCGTCATCCAGTCGCTTCCGCGCGACAGGTTCGCCACGAGCGTGGTGCTGTCGTACGCGGCGAAGTCGAGGTCGTACGCCACCGCGAGGTCGCACAGCGCCGCCAGCAGCTGGCACGCCGAACGCAGCGCGAGGACGTCGGTGTGGTCGATCTCGAGCGGGGTTTCGCTCTCGTCGCCCTGCATGCGCGGCGTCACCACCACGCGCACCGTGGGATCGGCCGCCACCACGTCGAGGCGGGCGATCGACTGCACGAGCCGCGGCAGCGCGCGCGTGCGCAGGATCGCCTGCACGCGGCCGATGCGCGGATCCGCCACGACGCGCGTGGGCGAGGCGAGCGCCGCCACGGTGCTGGGTGCGAGGTCGAACGGCAGGTGCAGCGACGAGGCGCCGGACGCCAGCCCCAGCGGCACGCCGAGCATCGGGGCCGCCTTGCCCGGCGCGGCTTTGCCCGGCGCGCGGAACGGCACGCCGTGCGCGTCGACGTAGGCCTTCCACTCGTCGAACGCCGCGTTCACCTCGGCGTCCTGCGCGAGCGCCATCGTGCCCAGCACCGCCGAGCCGAAGTTCGCCGTGGGGTTGGCCGGCGCCTGCACCAGCGCCTCCTGGAACTTGGCGTACGCCGTGGACAGGTCCACGTCGGAGGGGCGGGTCGGCGAGGTCGGTGACTGGATCTGCGCGTAGAGCAGGTTCTCCAGCAGCTGCGTGGCCTGCGCCAGGGTGCCGCTGGGATCGACGGGCTGCGTGGGCGACTTGTCGCTCTTGCTGCAGCCGGTGGCGAGGAGCGCGAGGCCCGTCGCGAAGGTGAGGAGCAACACGCGTGGCTTCATCGTGGGTCTCCGGATGGGAGGGGCTCCACGACGGCGACGCGGGCGAATCCGCTCGGGCCGCCGACGCGGGTGATCGGCTGGGGGCCCCCGGGACTGCGGCGAGTCTGGCACAACGGCGGACGCGCACCCGCGCGGGAATCGACGGGATTCCCTCGTGGGGAAGCGGGCGCTCTCCGAGCGCGGGACGGATCCCGCATGCGCGGAGACGCGACTCGGCGCCGGTGATGTCCGCGCGCAGCCGTGTCGAGTGCCCGCCGGGCGTGCGACGACTGCGCTCGCCCGCGCGAGCCGGGTGTTCGCCACGTCGCCGATCGTGCTCGGGCCGGGCGCGCGGGTGACGCGTTGGCGCGCAGCGGGCCCGCGCGAACCGGGCGGGGCCGGTTTTCCCGCGAGCGCACGCCTGGCGGTGACCAGCGCCCCGGCCTGCGCGTCTCGGCCGGTGTCGCCGCCGCGTCCGCTTGCTATCCTGCGCGGGCTCGATCCACGAACCTCGCCCCATCCGCCCCGAGGACCGCATGGCCGAAACGCGCGACACGCACGCCGCAGAACGCGAGTGGCTCGCTCACACTTACCGCCCGAACACGCCGCAGCTCACGATCCGCGCGATCGTCGTGGGCATGCTGATCGGCGCGGTGATGTGCCTGTCGAACCTGTACGTGTTCTTCAAGACCGGCTGGTCCATGGGCGTCACGATCACGGCGGCGATCCTCGCGTTCTCGCTGTTCCGGCTGCTGTCGGCGATGGGCCTGAAGAAGCTCACCGCGCTCGAGAACAACGCCCTCATCACGGTGTCGTCGGGCGCCGGCTTCATGACCGGCGGCGGCAACATGGCCGCGTTCGGCGCGCTGCTGATGGTGACGAGCGTGCGGCCGCACCCGATCCCGATGATCCTGTGGTTCGGGGCCATCGCCGCGCTCGGCGTGTTCACCGCCATCCCGATCAAGCGCCAGCTGATCAACGCGGAGGGGCTCGCGTTCCCGACGGGCAAGGCCACCGCCGAGACGCTGCGCGCGATCCACGGCGAAGGTACCGGGGAGGCCGGCGAGGGCACCAAGCAGGCGGCGGCGCTCGCGGGCGCCGGCCTGTTCGCGGCGCTGCTCAAGTGGTTCGTCGGCGCGAAGGCCGCGTGGATGCCGTTCAACATCCCCGACGCGCTGCCGATGGGATTCCAGATCGCCGGCCGCGCGGCCGCCGAGTGGACGCTCGCCATCAAGATGGAAGTGGTGCTCGTGGGCGCGGGTGCCCTGATGAGCTTCCGCACCGGCTGGTCGCTGCTGCTGGGCGGGCTGATGACGTACGCGTTCCTGGCGCCATGGCTGTTCTCGCAGGGCCTGATCGCGGCGGTCAGCTACAAGGCGATCGTGGGATGGACCGTGTGGCCGGGCGCCGCGATCCTGGTGTCGGCGGGCCTGACGTCGTTCGCGCTCGACTGGAAGAGCGTCGTGCACTCGTTCTCGGGCATCGGCCGCATCTTCTCGCGACGCGAGCAGGGCCAGCCCGAGGACCCGATGGACGCGGTCGAGTGCCCGGGCTGGTGGTTCCCCGCGGGCTTCGTGGTGCTGGGCCCGATCGTGGTCGTGCTGATGACGGTGCTGTTCCACATCCCGTGGTGGGCCGGCCTGATCGCGGTGCCGCTGGCGGTGGTGATGGGCTTCGTGGCCGCGCGCGTGACCGGCGAGACCGACGTGACGCCGACCAAGGCGCTCGGCCCGGTGACGCAGCTGCTCTACGGCGTGATGACCCCGGGCAACCTGTCCGGCAACATCATGAGCGCCAACGTCACCGGCGGCATCGGCCTGCATGCCGCCGACCTGCTGACCACGCTCAAGACCGGCTGGATGCTGGGCGCGAGCCCGCGCGTGCAGTTCTACGCGCAGCTGTTCGGCGTGCTCGCGGGCGCGGCGGTGGTGGTGCCGGCGTTCAACGTGCTGATCCCGGACCCGACGATGCTCGGCACCGACACGTGGCCGGCGCCGTCGTGCCTGGTGTGGGCCGGCGTGTCGAAGGCCTTCGCCGGCGGCGTCGGATCGCTGGACGGCACCGCGAAGACCGCGATCCTGGTCGGTCTCGCGCTCGGCGTGGCGCTGGCGCTGATGGAGCGGTTCGCGCCGAAGCGGCTGCGCGAGTACGTGCCGTCGGCCTCGGGGCTCGGCATCGCGATGGTCGTTCCCGGCAGCAACGCGCTGGCGATGTTCCTGGGCGCGTTCCTCGCGCTGATCGTGCGCAAGGCGAGCCCGAAGCTCGGCGAGCGCTACGTGGTGCCCGTGAGCTCCGGCTTCATCGCCGGCGAGAGCCTGATGGGCGTGGTGATCGCGATGCTCACGGTGTGGGGAGTGTTGCAGCGGTAGGGGCCGGAGCCGCCGCCCGTCGACGACGGCGCGGGCGCGCGGGACGCCGGCTCGCACGGGACCGGGAATCCCGAAGGAGGTCCCCGATGAAGAGTGGAACGTTGCTGAAGCGCCTCGCCGTGGCGGTGCTGCTGGTCGCCCCGGCGCACGCGGGCACTCTCGATCCCGCGACGCTGTGGCCCCACGCGGACGGCCTGGCGTGGACCTATGCGCAGCACTCCGAATCGCTCGTGCCACCGACCGCCCCGGTCGATCGCACCGTGCGCGCGCTGCTCGACGGCACGGTGACGACGCCGGGCGGCTTCGAAGCGCAGTTCTTCACCGGCCAGCTCCTGTCGGGCCCGGCGGCGAAGGCGACGGCCGGGGAGGACGCGGCGATCGCCGATCCGTTCCTGCGCCAGCTCGTGTGGGCGCGGCCCGATCTGCGCGCGGCCGTGCTCGCGAAGGCGGCGATGCTGCCGTGCGTGCTCGTGCGCTCGCCGGGCTTCGACACGGTGCTGCTGAGCCCGCAGTTCGCCCTGCGGACCACGGCGTCCGAAGCGTGCGCCTGGCGCTGTGACGTGGCCGACGTGCGCTCGTGGCAGTGGCTCGGCGCCGACTTCACGCCCGGGGCCACGTTCACGCTGCAGCTGATCCCGGATCTGGCGAACAACGTGTTCCTGCACGGGACGGTGGGTGCGGTCGAGCCGGTCACCGTTCCGGCCGGCGCGTTCGCCTCGTGCGTGCGCATGGACTACGTCGTCGACTACGGCACGAGCGTGTGCACGGACCAGGGTGGCAGTCCGCTCGGCACGTACCGAGCGGAGACGCGTGGTTCGATCCACTTCGCGCCGAGCGTCGGGCCGGTGCGCGTGTCCGAGGAGTTCGTGCCGTACGTGGAGGCCACGGGCGGCTGCTCGTTCGACATCGGACAGCCCGCGTTCCGCGTCACGCTCGAGCTGAACGCGCTGCCGGTGCCGACCGCCGCGACGACGTGGGGGCGGTTGAAGACGCTGTACCGCTGACCCGCTTCGCGGAGTCCGGCCCGGGGAGGCGTGTCCGCCTGCCCGGGCGCTCCGTTGCTGGCGTCCGCGCGAGGGTTCGGCGCGCCGCATGGCCCGGTCCGAACGCGGCGCCGCGCGCATCCGCGGGCCGGGCGGCTAGGCTTCCTTCGCCTCCTGGGCGTCGTCCTCGCGGATGGCCTCGTCGCGTGCTTCGTCGGCGCTCATCAGGTCCTCGCCGACTTCCGGGGCCTGCTCCGGGCTGGTGGTGCCGTCCTGCGAGCGCGACAACCGGCGCTCCTGGCGGGCGACTCGCTTCTGCGCGGCGCGCGCGAGGCGCGCCTGTTCCTTCTGACGCTTGAGGAATGACGGTCTTTGCTGAGCCAGTGGGATCTGCCTTCCCGGAGCACGGAGCTCCTGCGTGACGCGCGGTCGGCGGAGCGGCTCGATGCCCTCCTCCGGGTCCGGTGTCGGCCCGCACCGTAGCAGGCCGCGGCCCCATTGCGCGAAGTGCCGCTCGACGGCCGGCTTTCGGTGGCGAGAGCGGTTGCGCCGGCGCGCACCTCCCGCGCGAGTGAATGGAAGCATTCGACGGCCCGCGTGGAGCGGTCCTCGTCGATCGAGTGAGCCGTCGGTCGACGTGCACCGCGGGCCCCGGCGCATCCCGCCGGGGCCTGCGGCGCGTTTCCGGCACCGCCGGCCGGGGCGAAAGGCGGCCTGCGGGCCCCATCCTTCCGTTGACCCCCGGCACCCCGCGCCCGTAATCTCCCCGGCCACACGGCACCCGCCGACGATCGACACCGGCCGCGAGCCAAGCCGCCTTCACGCAGGGAGTTCCGCCTCCCGGCGGCAGCCCCGCCCGTTGGACGCCTCCGGGTTGCCGGACGAGACAGAGACCAGGTTCCACCCGACCCGACAACGAGGTCTCGGACACCCGAACCGCTCAGGCGTCGACTCCGCCAGAGCCGCGACCACGGCCGCCATTCCCCACCCGGGGCGCGGTCCGCCTGCGCGTACCGTTCAGAGAGAGGCACGGATGTTTCTCACCAGGCTCGAGATCCAGGGCTTCAAGTCGTTCGTGGACCGCACCGACCTCGCCTTCGGCGACGGGATCACGGGAGTGATCGGTCCGAACGGCTGCGGCAAGACCAACGTCTCCGACGCCATCCGCTGGGTGCTGGGCGAGCAGAGTGCCAAGCAGCTCCGGGGCGACTCGATGGAAGACGTCATCTTCAACGGCTGCCCGTCCCGCAAGCCGCTCGGCATGGCCGAGGTGCACCTCACGTTCAAGAACGACAAGGGCCTGCTGCCCACCGAGTTCTCCGACGTGACGATCTCGCGGCGCGTGTTCCGCTCGGGCATGAGCGAGTACTTCATCAACAAGACGCCGTGCCGGCTGAAGGACATCAAGGACCTGTTCTTCGATACGGGCATGGGCTCGCACGCCTACTCGGTGATCGAGCGCTCGATGGTGGACAACATCCTCTCGGACTCGACCGGCCACCGCCGGTTCCTGTTCGAGGAGGCGTCGGGCATCACGAAGTACAAGCAGCGCAAGAAGGAAGCGCTCAACAAGCTCGACGCCACCGAGGGCGACCTCACGCGGCTCAACGACATCGTGTTCGAGATCGAGCGCGAGCTGCGTTCGCTGGCGCGCCAGGTGGGCAAGGCCCGCCGCTACCAGCGCCTGCGCGACGACGTGCGCGACCTGGACCTGGCGCTGACCGCCGAGACGATCGCCGCGCTGCGTTCGCGCGAGGCGATCGCGAAGGACGAGTGGCAGGAAGAGGCGGTGCGCCGCGAGGGCATCACCACCGAGCTCGACGCGATCGAGGCGCAGCTGAACGACCAGAAGCTGGCGCTGCTCGAACTGGAGCGCGAGCTGACCACGGCGCAGGGCGGCCTCAAGGACCGCGAGGAAGCGCGGCAGAAGGCCGAGACGCAGGTGGTGCTGCTGCGCGAGCGCAGCGCGGGCCTGCTGCGCCGGGCCGACGAGGCGTCGGAGGAGGCGGCGCGCATGCGCGAGCGCCTGGCCGAGACGGCGGCGCGCGAGCAGGAAGCGCAGCAGAAGCTGGCCGAGACGCGCGAGCAGCGCGAGACGGCGCAGATCGACGCCGAGACGGCCGAGGCGCGGCTGAACGAGCTGGAGCTGTCGCTGCGCGCGGGCCGCGCGCAGGCGGCGACGCACAAGCAGCTGTCGCTGGACCTGTTCTCGACCGAGGCCGAGAAGCGCGGCCAGTGCGAGCGCATCCGCGAGCGGCAGACGTCGCTCGGCGAGCGCCGCGCGGCGGCCGATGGCCGGCGCGTCGAGCTGCAGCAGCGCGTGACCGAGCTGGAGGCGACGGCGCGCGAGGGCGAGGAGCGCCGTGGCGGGCTCGAGGGCGCGGTCGACGCGGCGCGCGCCGAGCTGGCCACCGCCGAGACGGGCATCCTCGACGTGGACGCGATGATCCAGTCCACCGACGGCTCGCTGTCGCGCCTGCGCCAGCAGGGCGCCGCGGCCGATTCGCGGCTGAAGACGCTGCTCGAGCTCAAGCGCAGCTTCGAGGGCGTGTCCGAGGGCGTGAAGGCGCTGTTCTCCGACGACGACCGCCTGCCGGGCGTGCTCGGCGTGGTGGCCGACGTGCTCGAGGTGCCGGGCGCGTACGTCGACGCGCTGGAGTCCTCGCTCGGCGAGGCCGCGTCGTTCGTACTGGCCGAGGATCGCGGCGCGGTGGCCACGGCGCTGCTGCGGCTGCGCGGGCTCGAGAGCGGCCGCGCCACGGTCGTGGACCTGTCGGCGATCGGCGTGGGCACGCTGCCCGAGGTGCCGCAGGAGCCGGGCGTCATCGGCCGCGCTTCGGACCTGGTGCACTGCGACGCGCGCTTCCGGCCGCTCGCCGAGAAGCTGCTGGGCTCGGTGATCGTGGTGGAGGACCGCGACGCGGCGGCCACGCTGGCGCACCACTCGGCCGCGGGGCTGCGGTTCGTGAGCCGCGACGGCGAAGTGTGGGAGCGCGGCCGCGTGCGCGCGGGCTCGGCCAAGAACCTGGGCGGCCTGCTGCACCGCGAGACCGAGATCCGCGAGCTGTCCGGCCAGATCGCCGAGCTGGGCCTGGCGATCGAGGGGCTCGAGCACGAGCGCAGCGGTC
>JBGAMH010000211.1:0-8516 GCA_044223135.1 Candidatus Eiseniibacteriota bacterium
GAGGCGCCGAGCGACAGGCGCACGCCGATCTCGCGGCGCCGCGACGTGGCGCGCGCGAGCAGCAGGTTCGCCACGTTCGCGCAGGCCACCAGCAGCACGAACACCACGGCACCGAACATGAGCATCATCATGGGTCGGACGCCGTCTGCCCAGTTCTCCGCCCAGCCGATCGCGTGCGTGCGCAGGTCGCGCATGTCGGGCGGGAACTCCTGCATGGTGGTCGCGACGATCGCCGCGACCTCGGCGTCGGCCTGCTTCACGCTCACGCCGGGCTTGAGCCGCGCGGCGGTCATCATGAACGTGTTCTCGCGCGTGTCGGTGGCGGGGTCGAGGCCCATCGGGATCCAGAATTCCTGGAACTCCGGCCACTCGAAACCGGCCGGCATCACGCCGACGATCGTCCGCACGCGCCCGTTCAGCCGCAGCGTCCGACCCAGCACGTCGGCGCGGCCGCCGTAGCGGTCCTTCCAGATCCGGTGGCTGATGATCACCGTGCCCCAGTTGTTGCCGATCTGGTTCTCTTCCAGCGTGAAGCCACGGCCGAGCACGGGCTTCACACCGAGCGCGTCGAACAGCCCGGCCGTGACCGTGGCGCCATACATGCGCTCCACGTCGCGGTCGATGACCACGAACGCGTTGTGGTCCCAGAAGGCGCCCATGGCGTCGAAGGACTTCGCGCGGCGGCGGATGTCCTCGAACGTCGGGTAGCCGAGGTTGGACTGGTAGTCGTCGCCACCCTTCGGCGAGCGCTGGACGATGCGCACCACGCGTTCGAAGTCGGGCAGCGGCCACGGCCGGTACAGGATGCCGTAGACCATGCTGAACATCATCGCGTTCACGCC
Source organism: Candidatus Eiseniibacteriota bacterium (assembly GCA_044223135.1). GTDB lineage: Bacteria > Eisenbacteria > RBG-16-71-46 > RBG-16-71-46 > RBG-16-71-46 > JBGAMH01. The sequence goes on from JBGAMH010000211.1 coordinate 843, forward strand.
GATGCCCAGTCCGAGGATGACCACCACGAGCGCCGAGAAACCGGGGGCGCGGCGGAGCGAGCGGAGCGCGAAGCGCAGGTCCTGCATCAGCACGTCCATGGGGCCTCCACGGGTTTCAGTCGGCGCGAAGCGCCACCACCGGGTCCACGCGCGTGGCGCGCGCGGCGGGAATCCACGCGGCCACGAGCCCGGACAACGCCAGGATCGCGGCCACGCTCACGAACGTGGGCGGGTCGTCGGGCCGCACGCCGAACAGCTGGTTCGCCATGAAGCGCGTGAGCCCGAACGCCGCGGCCGCGCCGAGGCCGATGCCGACCAGCGTCAGTCGCATGGCCTGTCCCACCACCAGCCGCTGCACGTCGTGGCGCGCGGCGCCGAGCGCCATGCGGATGCCGATCTCGCGCGTGCGCTGCGCCACGGTGTACGCCATCACGCCGTGGATGCCGAGCGCCGCGATCAGCATGGCGAGGATCGCGAACGCGCCCAGCAGCTGGGCGTAGATGCGGATCTGCCACGTGGCCCGCCGCACGTGCTCGTCGTAGGTCCGCACGTCGTACAGCGGAACGTCCGGTGCGCGCTCGCGCAGGAGTCGCCGCACCGCCTCGGCCACCGTACTGGCCGGCGCCCGCGACCGCAGCGCGAAGGTCAGCGACTGCTCGGAGCGCTGCGCGTGCGGCACCACGACCTCGGCGACGCTCCGCTCCTCCGCGCTGACGCGCTGGCGCAGGTCGGGGATCAGTCCCACCACGGTCACCCACTGCGAATCGGAGAGGTCGTAGCGCCAGCGCTTGCCGATCGGATCCTGCCCCGGCCACAGCCGCTCCGCCGCCGCGGCGTTGACCAGGGCGACCTTCGGCGCGCCGGAGTGGTCGGCGTCCGTGAAGTCGCGGCCGCGCCGGATCGGGATCCCCATCGTGGAGAAGTAGCCGGGCGTCACCACGTTGTAGGCGAGCTGCGGCCACTTCTGCGGCTCGGCGCCGTCCACGCGCTCGCGCTGCAGCGACATCGTCCACTGCGAGTTGCCCAGGTGCAGGTTCAGCGCGCCGCCCGCCGACTCCACGCCGGGCAGGCGCAGCAGGTCCGCGCGGAACTCGCGGATGAACCGCTCCTTCTGCTCGTTCTCGGGGTAGATGGCGTACGGCAGCGTGACGCGGCCGGTGACCACGCCCTCGGCATGCACGCGGCTGACCTGGCCGGCCATGCCGAGGAAGCTCCGCACCATCAGCCCGGAGCCCACCAGCAGCACCACGGCGAGCACGACCTCGGCCACCACCAGTGCATCGCGCAGGCGGCGACGCGACGGGCTGTCGCCGGAACCCGCGGTGCCCTCGTGCAGCACGCGGTTCGGGTCGGCGGCGGTGGCGTGCAGCGCGGGCGCGATGCCGAACACCACGCCGGTCGCCGTCGACAGCACGAGGGTGAACAGCAGCACGCCGCGGTCGAGATCGAAGCGCATCCAGTACGGGAACTCCTCGGGGATCGACTTCAGCGTCAGGTCGAGTCCCCACTGCGCGAGCAGCACCCCCACCGCGCCACCGACCAGCGACAGCAGCACGCACTCGGTGAGCATCTGCCGCACCAGCCGGCCGCGCGTGGCGCCCAGCGCCATGCGCACGCCGATCTCGCGCTGCCGCACGGTGGACCGGGCCAGCAGCATGTTCGCGACGTTCGAGCAGGCGATCAGCAGCACGAAGCCCACGGCCAGCGAGAGCAGGAACATCATGGGCCGGATCTCGCGGTTCATGTACTCGCGGAGTTCCAGCGGGCTGATCACGATCGACTCGTTCGACGCCGGGTACTCCCGCGCGAGGTCGCGCGAGATCACGGCCAGTTCCGCGGACGCCTGCTCCAGCGTGGCGCCCGGAGCGAGCCGGGCCACGGTGCTCACGTAGTGCCCGCTGCGCGTGTCGGTGGTGTCGCCGGTCGTGAACGGCGTGAAGAAGTCGCTGCGTTCCGGGAAGCGGAACGCGTCGGGCATCACGCCCACGATCGTGCGCACGCGGCCGTTCATGCGCACGGTGCGCCCGATCACGCGCGGATCGGCGGCGAAGTGCCGGCGCCAGACGCGCTCGCTCATCACGACGCTGCCGAACGTGTTGCCGGGGAGGCACTCGTCGCGCGTGAACCAGCGGCCCAGCAGCGGGCGCATGCCGAGCGCCCCGGGAAGCTCCGCGCCCGCCATGGTCGAACTGAAGCGCAGCGGATCGCGGTCGAGCGTGAGATACGCCTGGCTCTCGAGGTAGGCGGTGACCGCCGTGAGCGTGCGGCTGCGCTCGGCCAGGTCGCGCACGTCGGGCACCGACATGCTGCCGTACGTCCAGCCGTGCTCCCGGTCGCTCGCCACCACCTGCACGATGCGGCGCGGATGCTCGAACGGCAGCGCCTCCAGCATCACGCCGCGCACGATCGTGAACATCATGGCGTTCACGCCGATCCCGAGCGCCATCACCAGCAGCACGGTCACCGTGAAGCCCGGCGTGCGGCGCAGCGAGGCCACGGCGAAGCGCAGGTCCTGCAGGAGGGTCTCCATCGCCGTTCGGCTCAGCGGCCGCGCCGTTCGTCGACGATCTGGCCGTCGAACAGGTGGACCGTGCGCTCGGAGTAGCGCGCGAACCGCGAGTCGTGCGTGACCATGCAGATCGTGGAGCCCATCTGGTGCAGGTCACGCAGAAGCTCCATCACGGCCTCGCCGTTCGACGAGTCGAGGTTCCCGGTGGGTTCGTCGGCGAGCAGGATCAGCGGATCGCCGGCCAGCGCGCGCGCCACGGCGACGCGCTGCTGCTGCCCGCCCGAGAGCTGGCTGGGCAGGTGCTTCGAGCGGTGCGCCATGCTCACGCGCTCGAGCGCCTCGCCCACGCGGCGGCGGCGCTCGGCCTGCGGCATGCCGCGATACGTGAGCGGCAGCTCGACGTTCTCGAACACCGTCAGGTCGCCGATCAGGTTGAAGCTCTGGAAGATGAAGCCGATCTCGCGGTTCCGGATCCGCGCGCGCTCGGCGAAGTTCAGGCTCTGCACCGGCTTCCCGTCGAGCCAGTACGTGCCGCCCGTGGGCGTGTCGAGCAGGCCCAGGATCGACAGCAGCGTGGACTTGCCGCAACCCGAAGGACCCGAGATCGACGCGAACTCCCCGCGCGAGATCTCCAGGTGCACCGCGGACAACGCGTGCGTCTCGACCTCGTCGGTCGTGAACACCTTGCTCACCCCTTCGAGCCGCAGCAGCGGCCGGCGGGGTTCGGTGCCGGCGATGGCGTCGCCCCGCGTCACGGGGTCCGTCGTGGTCGAAGTGGTCATGGCTGGCGTCTCCGGGTTGGAATCCATCGGGGAGTTCAGTGCAGTCGGACGCGCGGCACGGCGTCCCATCGGGACATCTCGGACAGGATCACGCGGTCGCCCGGCTTCAGGCCGGCGCGCACTTCGATGGCGTCCGCCGAGCCGCGGCCGAGCTTCACGGGCACGCGGTCGGCCCACCGGCCGTCGGCGGTGACGCGGAACAGCCACGTATCCGACTCGCTCGACGCGTCGGCCGGCCGCCCGGTCCAGACCACGTCGGCCAGCCGCTCGATCTGGATCGTGCCGTCCACGCTGAGGTCGGGGCGCGCCGCGCGCGGGAGCGGCCCGTCGAGCGCCAGGTCCACGGCCACCGTGCCGCCCTGCACGGCGGGATCCACGCGCGCGACGTGCGCACGCACCACGCCGTCGTGCGTGTCGACCCGCGCCTCGAGCCCCAGCGACAGGTCGCGCGCCTGCGTCTCGGGCACGCGCACGACCGCCTTCAGCCGGTCCTGCCCGGCCACGCGCGCCAGCACCTGCCCGGGATTCACCCACTGGCCGGGCTGCAGCGACAGCTCCTGCACGATGCCGCCCACTTCCGCGCGCACGAGCATCGCGTCCACGCGCTGGCGCTGCACGCCGGTGATCGTGCGCAGCCGCTCCACCTCGGCGCGGCGCAGCTGCAGCTGCGCGCGCTGCGAGTCCTGCATCACCTTCAGCCGCCGCTGCTCGCTCTCGAACGCCGTGCGCGCCTCCTCGGCCTGGTCGCGCGCGCGCTCGATGTCCATCGTGGAGCCGAGCCCTTCGGCCGCGAGCCGCTCGGCCACGCGAATCGAGCGCTCGGCCTCGTGCAGGCGCGTGCGCGCCCCGGCCACCGCCGACTCGCTCGCCAGCACCTGCGACTCGAGCGAGGCCGCGAGGCTCGCCAGCTCGGCCTCGGCCACGCCCATCTGGCGGTCGGCGTCGAGGGACTCCAGGCGCACGTCGGGATTGCTCAGCTCCAGCAGCACCGTGCCCGGTTCGACGCGCGCGCCGGGGCGCACGAGCACGCGGTCCACGCGCCCCGCGGTCAGCGCCGACACGTACTGCTGCGACTCCGGAACCAGCGACCCGTTGCCGCGCACCTCGCGCACCAGCGGCCCGCGCCGCACGGAGTCGATCCACAGCGTGGAGCGCTCGATCGAAGGGGCGGCGGGCTTGAGCTGGGCCACGCCCACCGAGGCCAGCACCAGCAGCACGGCGCCACCGGACCACATCAGGGCACGGTGTCGGCGGGCGGGTGGCGTGCGGGGAATGTCCAAGGCGGCTCTCCAGGTGTCGGGTGTGCGGACCTTCTCTGGAAGAACCGCGCCACCCCGGACCGGGGCCGCCTTCGTTGCGCGCGAACGAGTTGCGACATCGCACCGCGCGGAGCCACGCGCCGCGATGTCCGCTCGTGGGACGCGCGATCCCGGAATCGGACACCGGCGCCGCGCGCGGCGGAGCGCCGGTCGGCGCGCGCGGGCGGTCCGAAACGCCGCGGCCCGCCACGGTGCGTGGCGGGCCTGGGAGGTGCGATGCGGCGTCGCGCCGGATGCGGAGGCATCCGGGCGAGTGCGCGAACGGACGGCAGCGCTCGCCCGCCCGCGCAACACGGATCAGAGCGCGCGCGGGCCGTCGCGCTGAAGCCGGATGGAACCGTTCACGGACGACATCTTCACGCGCGCGCCACCCCGGCCGAGCGTGCCGTGCAACGAGCGCGGCCCGAAGCCGTGGCTCGCCTGCAGCGGGAAGTCCGTCTGCATCGAACCGTTCAGCGTGGTCGCGTCGACGCCGGCCGACACGTTCGAGGGCAACGTCACGGTGATGCTGCCGTTGACCGACGTGAACTCCAGGCGGTCGTCCGGCGACAGGCGGCCGATGCGCGCGTCCACGGAGCCGTTCACGGTGGTGGCCTCGCCGCTCGCGCGGGTGGCGATCGTGCAGTTGCCGTTGACCGTCGCGGCCTTCACCGCGCCGTCCACCGCCTTCACCTCGACGTTGCCGTTGACGGTCGCCAGTTCGAGGCTCACGCCCGACGGCACCACGATGCGGTAGTCCACCTGCACGTCGTTGTCGCGGCCGCGCAGGCTCGAGAAGCCCCGGTCGCAGCTGCCGCCGCCCGGGTACACCGTGCACACCTGCACGCCCTTCGCGCTGGTGGTCACCTCCACGCGCACGTCGGCGGGGTCGGACCGGCGGCCGGTCTTGACCGCGTGCACCTTCAGCTCGCGGCCCTCGCCCGCCACCACCACGATCGCGCCGTTCACGCCGCTCACGTCGAGCCGCTGGCCCGGAGCGATCGGCCCCGACCAGTCGAACGGCTGCGGCGCGAACTCGCCCGCCTGCGCAGCCGCACTCCCCAGCGCGAGCGCGCACGCCACGCCGATCCATCCCCGAAGCGAACGGTTCATCGTTCCCCCTCCTTCGCACGCGGCGCGGGCGGCGGCGTCAACGCGCGCAGCCGCGCCAGTTCGTCGAGCTGCACCAGCCGGATCAGTCCGTTGAACGACTCCAGGTCGACGGAGGCGCCGCCGCCGCCGAGCTGGAACTCGAATCGCTTGCCCTTCTGCAGCCGCGGGATCCGCACCGGCAGCGCCGGCTGGAAGCCGCCATTGAACGACTGCACGCTGAGGTCGATGCCCGCGTCGTGCGGCACACCCACGACGAGCGTGCCGTTGTGCGACGAGAAGCGGTAGCGCGCGCGGTCTCGGAACGGCCCGCCGTACCAGACGGATCCGTTCACGGTGCTGGCGTCGATGCTGGCCACGTCCAGGTCGCTCAGCTGGATGTCGCCGTTCACCGTCTGCGCGTCGACCTCGCCCATCAGCCGCTGCAGGCGGATCGCGTTGTTGACGCTGCCGGCGCGCACGGCGCCGCGGGCGCCGGCCACCTGCACCTCGCCCTCGACCGAGCTCACGTCGAGCACGCCGCTGCCGCCGCTCACGCGCACGTCGCCCTTGATGCTCTGCGCCTCGATCGGCGCGCGCGTGCCTTCCACCCGGATGTCGCCCTCGATCGCCGACAGGCTCACCGGCATGGTGGCGGGCACCCAGATGTTCCAGTCCACGGGCAGCGGCCCCACGGGGCTGTCGGCGTCCAGCACCAGCTCGCGTCCGCGCCACTCGGCGGTCACGCGCAGGCGCGGGTCGTGCTCCGCACGCACGCGGATGACGTTGCGCGCCCAGCCGGTCACGTTGATGTCGCCGAACAGCGACTCCAGGGACAGCGAACCGCCGGGGCGATTGCCGCCCAGCAGCGTGTCGGTCACCACCTCCGCCATCGGCGTGGGCATCGGCGAACGCCCCATGCGCAGCACGCGCACCGTGCGCATCGGCCGCGCGTTCGGGGTGGGCGCGACGCGCGGCGTCATCGGCGTGGGCGGGGTCGGCGGCGTGGGTGCCACCTCGGCCGCCGCGGCGAGCTGCGCGACACGGTCGCATTCCACCGTCACCGCGCGCAGCGCGGCCGCCGCCGTGCCCGCGGCCAGCCGCGGCAGCGACTCCACGCGCACCTCGCGCTCGATCCCGTTCAGCGTCGTGTCGGTGTGCACCGTCACCCGCCACGCGCCGGCCGGGGGCGTCGGCGCGGCGGGCGCGGGCGGCGCGGTGCGCCGGGCCTGCGCCGGCGCGGCCGCCGTGAGCAGCGCCACCAGCAGCATCGCCGTCATCGTCCGTTCACGCATCGTCGGCACTCCTAGATACCCGCCAGCGCGGTGGCGCGCTTCATCAGGTCCAGCTTCCGGCGGACGGTGCCCGCGAGGTACTGCTGCAGGTCGGCGTTCGCCGGATCGGCGGCGAGCGCGCGGCTCGCCTCGGTCGTGGCCGTGCGGATCAGCGCCAGGTTGCGCTCGAGCACCTTGACCGTCTGCGGGTCGAGCCGGTCGCGGCCGGCATCGAGCGCCTTCTGCAGCTGCGCGATCTCGCCCTCCACTTCGTGCGCGTCGAAGCCCGCCGCGCTCGCGGACACCGGGGCGCCGCCGGTGGACTCGGCCGTGGTCGGCGTGCGCTGCGCGAGCGTGCGCTGATCCACGGTGCCGCGCAGCGACCAGAACAGCGCCGCCGATCCCACCATCAGCAGGAAGCCGGCGGCCGCGAGTTGCGGCCACGTGAGCGTCCAGTGCCGGTGCGTGGGCAGCGCGACGACGCGCGCCGCGGGACGCACGGGGGCCTCGTCGCTCGTGGAACCCGCCGCACCGATTCGCGTCGCGATCCCCGCCCAGAGATCGTCCGGTACCGGCGGGTCCACGAGCGACGCCGCCTGCTCCTTCACCTGCCGCAGCTCTTCGAGTGCCGCGCGGCAGGACTCGCACCCGGCCAGATGCGCCTCGAGGTCGAGCGCCTCGGTGCGCGTCATGTCGTCGTCGAGGTAGTCGGAGAGCCGATC
>JBGAMH010000212.1:0-8443 GCA_044223135.1 Candidatus Eiseniibacteriota bacterium
GGCGCGACGCGCGCTCCACCCGTCAGGCTGGCAGAAACGTGTTCGCACACGTGACAGGCCGTCAGCCGCGTGCGGGGTCGCGGCCAGCGCGCCGGCTACATCCCCGGGTCGACCGGCAACCCGTTCACGTGGCGGCGCACCATGTCGAGTGCCGCCTGCGCGGCGCGCTCGCGCACCACCGACCGCGGCCCCACCATCTTGTGCACGCGCACGGCCTCGCCCAGCGGCGACGACACGGCGATGAACACGGTGCCCACCGGCTTGTCCTCGCTGCCGCCGTCGGGCCCCGCGATGCCGGTGATGCCCACGCCCACGTCCACGCGCGCACGCTCGCGGGCGCCGCGCGCCATCTGCTCGGCGATCGGTGCGCTCACCGCGCCGTGCGCCGCCAGGTCGCCGGCGTCCACGCCCAGCAGCTCGAGCTTCGCCTCGTTCGCGTACGTCACGAACCCGCGGTCCACGTAGCGCGATGAACCCGGCACGTCGGTCAGCCGCTTCGCCAGCAGGCCGCCCGTGCACGACTCCGCGGTGGCGATCTTCCAGCCGCGCTGCACCAGCGCCTCGCCGACGACCTCCTCCATCGCGCGGCCGCCCTCGGCGTACACCACCGGCCGCACCACGGCCTCCAGCTCCTGGTACGCGCGGTCGGCCGTGTCGTGCACCTCGACGGGGTTCGTGCCGCTCACCGTCACGCGCAGGTCCACGCCGAACCAGCTCGGCAGGTACGCCAGCGACGCGCCGGGCCAGCCGTTGGACATGGCGCCGATCTTCTCGTGCAGCACGCTCTCGGGCGGCCCGTACGTGCGCAGCGTGAACGACTCCACCACGCGCCCGCTCTTCTTCTGCAGGTACGGGATCACGTACTGGCGCGACAGCGCCTCCATCTCGTTGGGCACGCCCGGCAGCAGGATCACGGGCTTGCCGCGATGCTCGATGAGGATGCCCGGCGCCGCGCCCACCGGGTTGGGCCACGGTTCCGCGCCGCGCGGCAGCAGCGCCATCGTCTCCACCGACGCGGGCAGCTTGCGGCTGAAGCGCTTCGCGCGCTCGCGGATGGCGGCCAGCGTCGCCTCGTCCAGCTGCAGCGGCCGGCCCAGCACGGTGCCCACCACCTTGCGCGTGATGTCGTCGGGCGTGGGCCCGAGCCCGCCGGTCATCACCACCGCGTCGGCGCGCGCGGGCGCGCGGCCCAGTCCCGCGGCGGGGCGATCGGCCGAGTCGGCCACCGTGGTGTGCCAGCCCACCTGCACGTTCACACCTTCGAGTTCACGCGCGAGCCAGGCGAAGTTCGTGTCCACGGTGCGGCCGGAGAGCACTTCGTTGCCGATGGTGACGATCTCGATCTGCATGGGGCCTGTGGGGCTGAGGGAAGGGTGTCGTGGGTGCGCGCACTCTGACGGCGCGGGCGGAGTGGCGCAAGCCCTCGCCGGCGAACGCGGGAAGAACCGTGCGCGAGTGTGGGCCCGCGTCTCGTCGCAGGTCCGGGAGCGCGCGAACGGATCGCGGGAACGCCATCGCGATGACGGATCCGGCGACGCGGGGTCCTATCGATGTCGCACGAGTCCGCCCGCGCGCCGATCTCCCCACGGCGTGCGGGCCGTGGCCGCGAACCCTTCCTCCGGAGGCCGTCTTGAAGCGCCCGTCCGCCCCCCTGCTTCGCCTGCTGGCCGTCGCGCTGCTCGCGTGCGCGGCCGTCGCGCCGTCGCCGGCCCGTTGCGAGCAGACCGACACGAAGGGCTGCCAGGATCACGCGCTGTTCACGCGCATGCCCACGTACTGGATCCACCACTGCCAGGTGCTCGAGTTCGACTCGCACGTGTTCCCCACGGGCGACAAGCGCACCGAGACGGTGGAAGGCCGCACCACCAAGATCAGCTACTACCCGCAGGCCACCGCCGCCACCAAGCCGAGCCCGCTTCAGATCGTGCGCAACTACGAAGCCGCCGTGCAGCGGCTGGGCGGCAAGTCGTTCGGCGCCGTGAACGGCCGCGAGACGTTCCAGATCAAGAAGGACGGCCGCGAGGTGTGGGTGGACCTCACCACGGAGTTCACCGGCAAGTACGGCCTCACGGTCGTGGAGCGCGGGGCGATGAAGCAGGACATCGAGGCGAACGCCGCCGCGCTGGCCGACGGCCTGCACGCCACCGGGCACATCGCGGTGTACGGGATCCACTTCGACACGGGCAAGACCGACCTGAAGCCCGAGTCCGAGTCCACGCTCGCCGAGATCGCGAAGCTGCTGGCCGCCGAGCCCGCGCTGAAGCTGCACGTGGTGGGTCACACCGACAACGTGGGCACGTTCGACGCCAACATGAAGCTGTCGCAAGGCCGCGCCGACGCCGTGGTGGCCGCGCTCGTGGGCAGACACGGCGTGGCCGCCGCGCGGCTGCGTGCCGGCGGCGTGGGCCCGCTCGCGCCGGTCGCATCGAACGACGCCGAGACCGGCCGCGCGCAGAACCGTCGCGTGGAGCTGGTGAAGCAGTAAGTCGCGAACGGCGCGAAGCGCGAGCGTCCGAAAGTGGTCCCATCGAATCGCGGGATCTCGCGCGATTCGACAGAACTGGTTCCGGAACCAGTTGGAACCGAGCGTCCGCAGAATCGCGCTGCAACCTGAGTCGGCGCGGGGCTCGAAAGTGGTCCCATCGAGTCGCGTGCAATCGCGCGATTCGATGGGACAACTGGTCTCAAGACCAGTTGGAGCCCCGACGTCGGCCGGCGCGCACGGCATGCGCGGGCGATGCGGCGGGCACCCCGGCTCCGCTCGGGCCCGGCGGGATCGATGGCCGACGAGCCCGGGGGAACCGCGTTTCGCCCCCTACCTCACCACGAAGTGGGCCCGCCGATTCGCGGACCACGCGCCTTCGTCGTGGCCGTCGTCGAACGGCCGCTCCCGGCCGTACGAGATCGTCTCGATGCGATGGCTCGCTACCCCAGCGGCCACCAAGTAGTCGCGCGCCGCCTGTGCACGCCGTTCACCCAGCGACATGTTGTACTCGACCGTGCCGCGCTCGTCGCAGTGCCCCTCGATCGTGAGTCGCACGTCGGGCTTGTCCCGGAGCACCTTCGCATGGCGATCGAGCACCGAGCGTGCGGCGTCGTCGAGTGCCTGCGAGTCGTACCGGAAGAAGACGGGCGAGAGCTCCTCCACCGCCGACGGCGCCGAAGCGGGCGTCGACGTCGGCGGCGTGGACGGAACCTCCCGCGGCGGCGCGGTCACGCGCGGTTCCGCGGCGGAGAGGCGGGAGTCCACCGACTTGCGGGCGCATCCACCCGCACCGACCAGGGTCACGACGATGCTCGCCGAGAGGACGGCGACCCAACCCGTTCGCACTTGCATCTCTGCCTCCATCCGGTGTTCGTTCCATGGGAGCGCGGGCGCCCTGGCATCGCGCGGGCCTCTAGGACCCGTCCTGCGTCTCGTCCAGAAGCCTGAGCGCCCGGTACTTCACGTCTCCCGCCCGGGCCACGGCCTCGGCGATCCGGCCGAGCCGCCGGGCCGTCAGTGCCTCGTTCCAGCCCACCGAGAGACTCGACAACTCCACGCGGCTGGCGTCGAACTCGGCCCGCCGCGGGCCGGACGCGGGCCGGTTCGAACGTTGGAGCTTCTGCTCGAGCACGCGGAGCGTGCCGGGAATCGTGACGTCGAGCCGCGTCCATGCGGCCTCGAGTTCCGCCTGCTTCGCGGGCAACCGCTCGCCCAAGTCCTTCACGCGATTGCGGAGCGATCGCGTGGCTTGCAGCGAGCTGGTGTAGTTGCCCCTCGCGAGATCGTCCTGGGCCTGCGCGAGCGCGTCCTGGATCGACTTGGCCTCGTCGGGCGCGAGGTTCCCGGCGCGCGCGCTGATCTCCGCGTACGCCCTCCGGGCTCCCTCGAGCGCGGACTCGGCCGACTGGCGCGGTGACCCGCAACCGGCCAACAGGAGCGCTGGAAACAGCAGTCCGACCAGGCGAGTCACCCCGCACCCCCTCCCGATGAGTCCTTTCCGGTGCGCGGACGGATGCGGGATGCCCCCGATCGTAAAAGCACCTCGATCGACGAGTACCGCCCGACCGCGACCGCAGGCTCGACCTGTGACGAAGGAATGGACTCCGGATGCGCAGGGTTCGCTCTGTCCCCTGGGAACCCCCCTCTCGAAGCAGTCCCTCGGAGTCCGCGGGAGGGAACAGCAATCGCCATGCCCGGGGCCGCAACGGTGGATCGAGCGCGCGGGACGCGCGGGGCGCGGGCGCAAGCACGGCGCGATGGCGGCGCGGTGACTTTGGAGCTCTCTTCGAGTGAGTCGTTATGCCCCAGGTGTGGCGGAACGGGGCACCGCGATCAGCGCGGCTTGAGGTCGTAGAGCTCGATCTTGCGGTAGAGCGTCTTGCGATCGAGCCCCAGCAGCCGCGCAGCCGCAGCCTTGTTGCCCTTCACGGCGAGCAGCGCGCGCGCGATCTGCTCGCGTTCGACCGTTGAGAGCGAGCGGATCTCCTGCTCCGAGGCAGTCGCGCCCGGCGTGCGTAGCGAGTCGGGAAGGTCGTCCGGGCCGATCGTATCGCCCTCACAGAAGACCACGGCCCGTTCGATCGCGTTCTCGAGCTCGCGGACGTTGCCCGGCCACGAGTAGGCACGGATCAGATCGAGCGCCCCGCGGCTCACCGTGAGCCCGGACCGCCCCAGTCGCCGCGCGTGCTTGGCGAGCAGGTGCCCCACGAGCGGCACGACGTCCTCCGGCCGTTCGCGCAGCGGCGGAATCGGCAGCGGAATCACGTTGAGCCGGTAGTAGAGGTCGTAGCGGAAGGCCCCCGTGCTGCACATGGTCTCGAGGTCGCGATGCGTCGCGGCCACCACGCGCACGTCGACATCGAGCGGCGTCGCGGCGCCGAGCGGCTGGATCCTGGAGTCCTGCAGCGTGCGCAGGAGCTTCGCCTGCAGCGCCGCGGGCATGTCGCCGATCTCGTCCAGGAACAGCGTGCCGCCGTCGGCGACCTGGAAGAGACCCGGACGATCCTCCCGAGCATCCGTGAACGCGCCCTTCCGATACCCGAACAGCAGGCTCTCGAGCAGCGCCTCCGGGATCGCCGAGCAGTTCACCGGCACGAACGGCTTCTCGCGCCGGGGCCCGGAACGATGGAGCGCCTGAGCGAGCAGTTCCTTTCCCGTGCCGCTCTCCCCGCGGATCAGCACCGGGCTGTCCACGGCCGCCACGCGAACGACCACGGCCACCAGCCGCCTCATGGCCGGGCTCTCGGCCACGAGCCCGCTGGTCGCCGCGCTCGATTCGGGCGTCGTAGCGGCGGCCACGCGCAGCGCGCGCTCCTCCACCGCCGAGCGCAGGATCTCCACGAGTACTTCCGTCCGGAACGGCTTGCTCACGTAGTGGTGCGCACCCGATCGCATCGCCTCGACGGCCGATTCCACGCTGCCGAACGCGGTCATGATTACCACCGGCAGCGTTGCATCCTGCGCCCGGATCCGCGCCAGCAGCTCGTCGCCCTTCATGCCCGGCATCATCAGGTCGGTGACCACGGCGTCGACGCGCGTGTGCGCGAGCACCGCCAGCGCCTCACCGGCGTCCGCGGCACACGACACGGCGAAGCCGCTGGAGCCGAGGTCGTCCTCGAGCATCTGCCGCATCTCGACGTCGTCTTCCACTACCAGGACGCGCGGGGCGCTCACGAGTTGGTTTCTCCACCCACGGGCTCGGGGCGAACGGGCAGGAACACGCTGAAGCGCGTTCCCTGGTCCGGTGCGGAATGCACATCGAACCACCCGCCGTGTTCTTCGATGATGCCATACGCCACCGACAGCCCCAGTCCCGTGCCGCGGCCCGCGTCCTTGGTGGTGTAGAACGGGTCGAACACGTGCTTGATCGCCTCGGGGGCGAGGCCGCCAGCGCTGTCGGCCACGGTGACCCGGACGCAGTCCCGCGGGGGATCCGTGCGTTCCGGGTTCGAAGCCCGCGCGGCCCCGCACTCGATGCGAAGGCGACCGCCGTCCGGCATCGCGTCGAGCGCGTTGGCCGCCAGGTTCAGGAACACCTGCTGGAGCTGGTCCGGGTCCGCGAGCACGAGCGGCAGATCGTCGGGTGCCACCAGTTCGGCCACGACCCGCTGCTCGGTGCAGCGGCGTTCCACCAGGTCGAGCGTGGTCCGCAGCGTCGCGCGCAGATCCATCGCCTCGTGCCGGCGCGGCTTCATGCGGGCGAAGTCCAGCATGTCGCGCACGATGCGCGCGATGCGTTCGGTCTGGGACACGATGATCGCGAGGTGCCGGGCGCCCGTGGGCGTGACGGCTTCGGTGCGCTGCACGGACTCCGCGCGCCCCAGGATCACGTTGAGCGGCGTGCCGATCTCGTGCGCGAGTCCCGCCGCGAGCCGCCCCAGCCCCGCGAGCCGCTCGGCATTGCGTAGCTCCGCTTCAACGTGGCGCCGGTGTTCCTGCTCCTGCAGAAGCGAGGCGCGCGTCGTCTCCAGGCGCTGGCACATGCCGTTGAACTCGCGCAGGAGCCAGGCGAACTCGTCGTTGCCCTTCACCGGCACGCGCGTGGGGATTTCGCTGGCCCCCACCTCGCGGAAGCTCTGCACGAGGCGTGCGATCGGGCGCGAGATGTTCACGCGCGTCACCAGTAGGACGGACACCAGCATCGCCGCCGTCATCGCGAGCGTCAGCACCAGGATGAACGTCCGCGTGTCCCGCTCGTCCTGCGCGATGTACGACTCCAACTGCAGGATCTGCACCGCGCCCGTCAGCTGCCCGCGGCGATTCGATAGCGGGAAGATGAAGCCCAGCACCGACTGGTTGCCGATCGTGCGCCGCATCTCGAACGTGCGCTTCTCGGCGAGGGCGCGCCGCAGCTCCGACCAGTGCTGGAACGGGTACGGATCGAGGGAGCCCGGCTGGTACATCAGCCGGCCGTCCCGGTCGAACAGCCGCACGCCGAGCACGCGCTCGTACCCCGTGATGCGATCGGCGAGCAGCCGCAGATCGGAGACCTGCCGGTCACGCAGGTAGTCCTCGCTCGCGATCTGCACCACGCGGGTGATCGAGCTCACGACTGCGGACCTGGAACGCATATCCCAGGAAGAACGTGAGCGCGACGATCGGCAGGATCAGCGCCAGCGTCAGTTTCAGCCCGATGCGCAATCAAACCTCCCCTCGATTCCACACTCTCCCGGCCGGAAACGCATGCCCCCTCGCGCACGCCCCAAGCAGGCTCCGCGCCAGCGTCCGGCGCCGCACCCGGCACGCCCGGCCGGCCCGTTCGCGGCCGATGCCCGGCGCGCCATCGCCGCGCGCGACCGGCGCATTGCTCGCCCCGGTCGCGCGTCGGCGCCTGGCTACCGCAGCGGCGTCACCACTCCTCCGCGGCCCGCCGTGAACGTGAAGCAGGCGCGGCCCGCGTCGTGGCGCCAGAAGTCCGACACCGTGGTGCTCCACGGCCCGATCGAATCCGCCGCCGTGAACGTGGCGCACAGTTCGAACCGCACCGAGTCCACGAGCGTGTACTCGTACGGCGCATGGGTCTGCGGATCGCGCGAGTCGGACTGGCCCAGGCCCGGCAGTGCCGCCATCTCGGCCAGCGTCACCGGCAGCCGGCCCGTCTGCATGCGGTACGACGACACCGCGTTGGACAGCGTCTGCAAATGTTCCACGCGGCGCCGGTCGAACTCGCGCACGCGCGCGCGCCCGGGCGTGCCCACCGCCACGAGGCCCGCCACCGCCACCAGCAGCATCGCCACCACGCCCGCGCGGCCCAGCCAGCCGCCCGCGCGCGCGACCGGCGCCTCCGTCTCGTCGCGGCGCAGGTCCACCAGGTAGTGGCGGAACACCACGCCCGCGATCGCCGCCACCACCCCCGCCTTGAGCACGAAGCGCACGGGCAGTTCGCCCGCCAGCAGGCCGCGCAGCACCACCACGAAGTCGCCGATCAGCACCAGCGCCGCCACGAACAGCGTGAGGTACGTGAGCCAGCGCCGCACGCCCGACGCGCGCTTCTCGGGCTCGCGCGCGAGCGCGCCGCCGATCAGCCGATTCGTGTACAGGAACACCGGCAGCGCGATGACGAGCGATGCCACCGCCCAGCGGAGCCCCGCCAGCCGCGGATCCCAGCCACCCGTGTCGAGCGCATCGGGCAGCCAGCGCTCGATCAGCGCGAACAGGATCGCGCCCGTGTGGAACGCCGCCACGTACAGCGTGGCGAACAGCAGCAGGTAGAGAAACGCCTCGCGCGCCGAGAGCTGCGTGCTGCGGCGCGGCACGGGCACGGGAAACTCGACCTCGGCCCATTGCGACATCGCGGCGTCGATTTCTTCGGGGCGCCAGCGCGCCTGGGTGAGCACCGCGCGGATCTGGTCGCGCGGAATGCCCCGCGAGATCGCATCGCGGACGAAGCGATCGAGAGCGGCGTTCATCGGTGGGACCTCCGGAGTGAGCGGGGGCTCAGGCGGGGAAGCTACGCCG
>JBGAMH010000213.1:0-8415 GCA_044223135.1 Candidatus Eiseniibacteriota bacterium
CCTTGCCCGCCGGGTAGTGGGGCCGCTCCACGGACTTCTTCAGCGTGGCGGCCTTGCTCTCCTCCAGCGTCTGCAGCTCGTCGAGCCGGCGGAGGAACAGCAGGTAGGTGATCTGCTCGATTACTTCCAGCGGGTTGGAGATACCACCGGACCAGAACGCATCCCAGATGCGATCGATCTGGGATCGCAGTTCACCCGTCAGCATGGGGGCCACTCCTGTGGGGATGGAAATGTCGAATGTGAGGCCAGCATAGCGGGCACGGGTTCAGTCGTCAGCCGTTCGCTTCGGCATCCTGCCCACCCCGTACCTCTCCATCCAGTTGGAGAACGTCTGGTAGCTCGGCAGCCCCACCAGCCGCGCGGCTTCGCTCTTGTTGCCCTGCGTCTCCACCAGCGCGCGGTGCAGGTAGTGCCGCGCCACGTCGGCCAGCAGGCGAGGCAGGTTCAGGTCGGGCCCCAGCGGGCGGCCCAGGATGTCGGCGCGCGAAACGGGCGCGCTGTCCAGCAGCGCCTCGCGCACGTCTTCCGTGCGAATGGTGTCGCCCGGCGTCCAGATGGCCGCGCGCCGCAGCGTGCTGTACAGCTCGCGCACGTTGCCGGGCCACGCGTGCGACAGCAGCAGGTTTCGCCCACCGGGCGCCAGGCGCTTGGGTCGGTAGCCGGGCTCGCCCTGCATCTCGGCGTTGATCTGCTCCAGGAAGTGCTCCACCAGCAGCCCCACGTCGCCGGCGCGGCCGTTCAGTGCCGGCAACCTCAGTACCGCAACGGCCAACCGGTAGAACAGGTCCTCGCGGAAGCGGCCCGCACGCACCTCCTCGGCCAGCCGGCGGTTGGTGGCGGCGATCACGCGCAGGTCCAGCTTCACGGGTTGCGTGGCGCCCACGCGCACGACCTCGCCCTCCTGCAACGCGCGCAGGATCTTCACCTGCGCGGCGGGCGGCAGCTCGCCGATCTCGTCCAGGAACAGCGTGCCGCCGCTGGAGGCCTCGAAGAAGCCCTCGCGCGCGCTCACCGCGCCGGTGAACGCACCCTTCTCGTGGCCGAACAGCTGCGACTCCACCAGCTCTGCGGGGATCGCGCCGCAGTTGACCGCCACGAACGGCCGGTCGCGCCGCGGGCTCGAGCGGTGAATCGCGCGCGCCAGCAGTTCCTTGCCGGTGCCTGACTCGCCCTCGATCAGCACGGGCACCGAGCGCGGCGCCACCAGGCGCGCCATGGCCACCACGCGCTTCATGGCGGGGCTGCGGTGCATGATATGGGCGAACTCGGGCGCTTCGGGTGGCAGGCTGGCGCCCAGGCGCTCCAGCCGCTCGTCGGGGCCGCGCAGCAGATCGGGGATGAAGTCGGCACTCATGTCGAACGGGACAGAAGCAATGCGCACGCCATGCTCGCGTGACGACTCGATGAGCTCCGCCGGGAAGCGCGTCTTGGCCAGGATGATCCAGATGGCGGCCATGGCCGGAGTGCCCGGGCTCAGGTGGAACGTGAGCGCGGGCCGCTGCGGGTGCCGGGCCAGCGCGTCGTCCACGGCGGCGACGGCGGCCGGGTAGATCTCGCCGAACGCCGTGGGGCTGGTGAGCTTCACCTGCCGCACGTGCACGGGCGCCGGCGTGCGCTTGCGCAGCCACTTGAGGAACGGCGCCACCTTGGACTCGGCGTAGTTGTTCAGCAGCACGACTTCGTCGAATGCGCGCGTGTGCATCGCCTGCGCGATGGGGCCGAGCCCCACCAGGGCTTCGTCGGCGGCGGCCTGCAGGTCGGTGGCGCCGATCCAACAGATGAGGATGTGGGTGGACATGGCGCAAACCTACAAGTCGGCTTGTATGCGCACAAGAGCCTTTGTGTTGTTTGCAGCGCGGATGGTGCGCGCCCGTGCTCCGAATGGCGGTTTTGGCGGGATTCGCGTGTGGCACGCGGGCTGCTGTGTGGTATGTCAGCGATACAAGAAACCACGCGGCCCCCACTCCCGCCCCGTGCGAGGCGCACTCCCCCATCGCCACGCCGTCGAGGTTTCACCGATGCCGAAGCGCCGCAAGAAGAGCGACCGCAGCGAACGGTTCCTGGAGCACGGCTACTGGGACCATCCCGACCCGGCCCTCACCATTCGCCAGTTGCTGGCCCGCGACACGCGACTGCTGGCCAGCTTCAACGACACGTACGAAGAGGAAGACGGCAAGCCCGGCCTGCTGGCGGAATGGGCCGAGCGCGAGGGCGCGCCGACCGCCGTGCGCCGCGCGATCCGGCGCGGTTACGACGCGCTCGCCAAGGCCCGGCTCGACGCTCGCTTCGACGGCGTGCTGGTGGCCGGCGGCAGCGGACCCGACATGGAAGGCGTCGGCACGTGGAACAGCTCGCTCGTCGCATACCGGCGGGACGGCTGGATCCACTACGAGGTGCGCGGCGACGGCTCGGCGCCCAACCCCACGCGGCTGCCGCTGACTCGCGACCAGGTCTACGAAGTGGTGGCGGGCGACCCGTATTCGGCCGTGGATGGCGCGCCCGACATCGTGGCCGAGTGCCTGACCACGAACACGCCCCGTCGCGCCGACATCGAGAGCGCACTGGACCACGCGCGCTGGGACACGGGCGTGTGGTCGGACTTCTACGACTTCTCCGAGATCGAGAAGGGCATTCGCGAGGGCGTGCTGGAAGCGCTGCTGGAACGCTTCGGCCTCCTGGAGACGTAGCCGGTTCCGGCGCCGGGTGGTCGCACTCGTTGTGCTCTTCGGGGGAATGGCCAACGAGAGCCCGGCGCCGGGTAGGACCCCGGCGCGATCCTCCCGCCCACCACCGCAGACACCCCTGGCCACGCCTTTGCCCGAATCGCCGCCCCACCGTCACGACGCGCACGGCGTCACCCGAGTCACCACCGGCCGCCACCGCTCCTACCCGCACCCGAGAGGCCGACTGCATGTCACTTGCGACTCGCGTTTCCTGGATGCCGCGCGCGGCGCACGCCGCCGCCGCACTGGCGCTGCTCACTCTGGCGCTCTGCGTGAGCCTGCCCGCGACGCGGCGCGGCCTGCCCTACCTGTACCCGTGGGACGAAGCGCAGGTCTCCGAACTGTCGATCCGCATGGTGGAGCAGCGCGATCCCAACCCGCACGCTTTCGACTACCCGTCGCTGCCACTGTACGCGTACGCGGCGGCCGACTGGTGCGCGCTGCGCATGGGGCTTGCGCCGGGCGCCGTCGCACGCACGTCTCCGCACTGGAAGGCCACACAGCGCGACGACTGGAACCTGCCGCAGACCCGGCTCGTGCTGCTGCACCGCCAGGTGACCGCGGTGGTGGGCGCACTGCTCGTGGTGCTGGTGTTCGTGCTCGGCGTGCGGCTGGGCCATGCCGCGGCCGGCGCACTGGGCGCGACGTTGCTGGCCACCAGTCCCGAGTTCGTGATCGAGGTGACGCACGCCACGGTCGACCCGTGGATGGCGCTGTTCGCGGCGCTCGCATTGCTGCCCCTGACGGGGCCAGCGCCGGGCCGGGCGGCCCGGCTCGCGTCGGCGGCGCTGGCCGGCATGGCCGCCGCGTGCAAGTACCCCGCGGGGCTCGTGCTCGTACCCGCCCTCTGGCTGGCGAGCCGCGAGCCCACGCGCCGCACTCCCGCCGTGCTCGAGCTGATCGCCGTGTGCCTGGGCGCGCTGGTGGCGTGCTCGCCATTCCTGGTGCTCGACGCACGCACGGCGGCGCACGACATCGGCTACCAGCTCTGGCACTACGGAGTGGGCGGGCACCGCGGGCTGGAGCACGGCCGGGGACTCGGCAACCTGCTGTTCCATCTGCGCCATGTGGCGGGCCTGCTCGGAGGCCTCAGCTGGCTGGCGCCCGTGGGTGTGTGGTCGCTCGCCCGGCGTGGCCCTGTCGCGTGGCCCATGCTGATGTTCGCCGGCGTGTACGTGCTGTTCATGTCGGTGCAGCGCGTGGCGGCGGCCCGCAACATGGACCCCGTCGTCGGCCTGGCGGCCGTCTGCTGCGGCGTGGGCGTCGAGTGGCTGGTGCGTCGGCTACGGTTGCCTGCCCCCGCATGGATGCTCATGGCGCTCACGGTGGCCATGGCGCTCGACCGCGGCCATGCCGTGGCGAGCGCGCGGGCCGAATGGAGCCGCCCCGACTCGCGCGTCGTGGCCACGCAATGGATCGCCGCGTCCACACGCGAGCCCGGCGCCGTGGCCGCGGAACTGCACGTGCACGGCGAGCAACTGCAGTCACTTCCCGCCGGCACGCGAGTCGCTCCCGCGGACAGCGTGCACGCGTGGATGGCGCGGGGTGTGATCGCGTGGGGACTCGTGCCGTCCACGCCTGGCAACGCGGTACGCTCCACCCGGCCAACCCAGTTTGCCGCGGCCGCCGCGAGCTTCACGGGCCCTTCGACACCGGCCGGCTCGGCAGTGCCGTCGGAGCCGCGTGATGCGCCCGGTGTGCACCTGGAACTGCGCACCGGCAGCGGCCGAATCGGCGCGGGCCCGCCCGTGGACCCTGCGCTGGAACTCTGGGCCACCAGAACGGAATCGGAGGTGAGGCCATGAGACTCCTCGCGATGACGACAGTGCTTTGCGCCACGGCGGTCATCACCGCGAGTGCCGACACGCTGGCACCCGTGTCCGTGTGGAACAGTCCCAGTGGCACGCCGGGCGCGTTCGACGCGCCCGTGGATCTGAGTGTGGCGCGGAACGGCGACGTGTTCGTGGCCGACGTGGGCCGGCACCAGATCGTGCGACTCACGGACGGTGGCGCGTACGTGAACGCCATCGGCGGTCATGCTCCCGAGTTCGACGACCCGCCGGGCCTGTTCACGCAGGGGCCCAAGTGCGTGTTCGCGGATCGCTTCGATCACGTGTGGGGCGGCGACAGCGGCTGGCGCGTGACGGGCTTCCTGCACCGATTCAAGGTCTCCGGTGCACCCAGCGGCGACTGGGGTGTGTACAACGGCTGGGGATGCAACGGCTTCTGGCAGGTGGGCATGCTGGCCGAAGGAGCGATCGGCTGGCTCTACATGTACGACGAGCAACGCAGCCTCGTGTACCGCGAGGACGTGTCGTCCGGCGATCCGCGGACCATCGAGTTCTGCGTGCTGTTCAACCCGGAGGCGTCGTACGTGCGAGGCATGGCCGTGGCGGGCGCCAATGACGAGTACGTCTTTCTGAACGATGCGGCCACGCAGCAGGTGAAGCGCTACGACCAGGGTGTGCTCGCGCTCACGTTCGGCGGCCCCGGCACGGGGCCGGGCCATTTCGGAGAAGTGGACCGCATGGCGAGCGACGGCCGCGACCTGCTGTACGTGCTCGACACCGGCAACGACCGCGTGCAGGCCTTCACGCGCGGGGGCGAGTTTCTGTTCGAGTGGGGCCACCACGGCTCGGCGCCCGGCGAGTTCGACTTCAGCCAGGGCGGCGGCATCGACGTGGACGAGGCCGGCTACGTGTGGGTGGTGGAACGCGCCAACCGCCGCATCCAGAAGTTCGCCACGCGTTACACACCGACCGTCGGCACCACGTGGGGCGCGATCAAGGCAAGGTGGAAGTGAGGGGGCGGCAGGTCACGCGAGCGCACCTACGCGGCGCCCAGAACGAACCTCGCCATCTCCTTACGCAGCATTTCGTAGGGCGTCATGCACTTCACGCCCATGCCGATGCAGGCATTCGGGATCTTGATGATTCTGGGCGAGTTGGCCGGCACCTCGTGGGTCACCACCACGAGGGCGTGCGCATGCGCGTGGGCCACGAGGTAGTAGTCGGCCTTTTGGAGGAACGTGTTGACTGCCGCCGGTTGATAGCGCTGGCTGCTTGCCCACTCACTGACCGCCGCGAGTGAGCCGAGCAGCTCGGTCGTAGGCGGAAGAAAGAACGACTTCCCTCGCGCCTTGGCCCACTCGGTGAGTTCGTCGGCGCCCGCATCGAGCTCGTCCGCCACCTTCTCGATGCTGAACACAGCGCCCGCACTGTTCTGGTGAATCAGCCAGTCCCAGAACGCGGGACAGAAGTCGAGCCCGTAATGCAGGTTCTTCGCCTGAATGAAGACGTTCGCGTCGAGCAGGTAGCCCATCAGAGCGGCGACTCCAGGTTCCGGCCGAACTCGCGCAGCGTTTCGACCTTGGAGATGCCGAGCAACCGGAACGCATCCGTGAACAGGGTCTGACCCTCGAGTGCGCTGCCCACCAGGGCTCGGGCGAATCGCCGGCTCGCACGGGCAGCCTGGGTCAGATAGAAGTCGCCGCCGGTCCCCCTGGCCCGAGCCATCAGCCGCTGCAGTTCCTCCGCATAGGCCGCGGCGTAGCGATCCGCCGAGATGGCTCCCAGGTCACGAATCCGGCGCAGGACCACGAGAGTGCTCACCTTGAACACTCGCGCGAGCCGCTGCAGTTCGTCGCGGAGCGGGCCGCCCGCCGAGTACTCCCCGCGGATGCTCTCCAGCGGCACCAGAAGTTCGGCGGCCACACGATTGCACCAGCGTTCCACGGCCTGGCTTGGCGCCGCCTGGGGCGTGGCATCACTCAATGCGGACTGACCCAGCCAGATGTGCGCGAGCTCGTGCGCCAGCGTGAACATTTGGGCGGCTTTGGTATCCGCCCCGTTGATGAACACGAGCGGCGCGAGCGGGTCGGCCATCGCGAATCCGCGGAACTCCTCAGGGTCGAGCTTGCGGGTGTTGTTGTTCAACACCACGCCGCTGCACATCACGAGCACGCCAGCATCCTCGGCGAGGGTGATGAACCGTCGCAGCGCCTCTTCCCACGTACGGAGCCTGCGGCGCTCGACCGGATCGAGGCCCAGCGCCTCGCGCATTCTGGCGGCCGTCGTGACGACGTCGTCACCGGTGCTGGCCGCGCCGACGAAACCGAGCGGTTCCTCGCTCATCTGCCGAGCGAAGTCGCGGTACCAGTCCTGTCGTTGCTGGCAGACGTACACCATCTCCAGCAGATCGGGGCTCGGGCGACCCACGGCGCGACCGCCCATCGTGCGCAAGTCTGGGATCGGAAGCGGCTCTGCCGGGGGCTCACCCAGGAACAGGTAGCCCACCGGCACGCGAAGCGCGTGTGCCAGCCGCTCGAGTTGCCTCAGCGTGGGGCGGGCCGCGCCGGCCTCCCACTCGGCGAGCTTCGGGAAGCCCGCCTGCAGGTCTTCTCGCTGCCTGCGGGCGCGTTCCCGCGCCCAGCGCAGCATCTCCGGCTTCACGTCCACGCGCACCATGGCCGGGAATCTACCTCAGTACCTCCCCACCCGCACCGCCCTCCCCGCCCACTCCTTCATCGCTCGCGTCATCACCGCCTCCGCGGGCTTGCCCCGGGGCGAGTAGCTCGCGTCGTTCGGGCCGCCCTGCGTGCTCGACGTGAACCACTTCCACACGTAGACGCCGCTCAGCCACTCGGGCGCGTCCACCTCGGCCATCAGCGCTTCGTAGCACGCGCGCTGCGCCTCCACGTCGGCGGGGCCGCCTTCGTCCCACGGGCGCACGGGCGCGCTCGCCACGGGCGCGTAGCCCACCTCGGCGATCAGCACGCTCTTGCCCGTCCGCGTCGACAGCTCCTTCAACGGGGCGAGCGCCTTGCGCACGCCGGCGCGCAGCACGGCCACGTCGCGCGTGGGCGCGGCGGCGAGCGGGTTGTACAGCGACACGGCGATGCAGTCGAGATCGCCCCAGAACGGCACGCGCAGCACCTCGTCCCAGTTCGCGCCGTACGTGAGCGTGCCGCTGTACACGCGGCGCACGTCGCCGATCAGCGCGCGCCAGCGCTCGGGATTCGTGCGCGTGCTGCTCACCAGCTCGTGCCCCACGAACAGGCCGTCCGCGCCCTCGCGCTCGGCGAGCAGCGCGTAATGCGTCACGAACTCCTCGTAGCGGTCGAAGAACCGCGGCCAGTCCTGCGGCGCGAAGTCCAGGTCGCCGATCCAACCGCGCGTCCACAGGTGCGGCTTCAGCCACACGCGCAGGCCCAGCGCACGGGCGCGCGCGATGGCCTCGCCCACGGACTCGTCGTTCTCCTCGTCGGGGCCGCCGTCGGAGCTGCTGAAGATCTGCGGCGTGTGCGTGTCGGGCAGGTAGCCGAACGGGGTCAGGCTCACGGCGTTCACGCCCATGCCGCGCAGCACGGCCAGCTGCTTCGCGCCGTCCTCCGACAGGTAGCCGTGCTCCAGGCTCACGGCGTGCGCCAGGCACACGCCGCGCTGGAAGCCGTCGGCGTCGCGGAACGGCCGCGGGCGGTGCAGCGTCACCCAGCGCTGGCCCGCGCGCGCGAGCGAGTCGGCGAGCCGCTGGTAGCGCTTCGTCACCAGCGGCGCGCCCACGCCGGCGCGGCGGCACAGCGAGTCGAGCGTGCCGGGCGGGTCGGCGGACAGCAGCGCGCCGAGCGCGTTGCGCCGCGCGGCGGGCCCGGCGATCTCCCACACGGCGCGCGCGAGCACGGCGCGCGCAGGCG
>JBGAMH010000214.1:0-9059 GCA_044223135.1 Candidatus Eiseniibacteriota bacterium
GGACATGAGGGGGCGCACGTTAGCACGCGCGCCGGGCGCGGGCGGAACGCCGGTGTGCGCGCCGTCGCAGGGTTTTGCGGGCGTCGCGGCGGCGCGCGGGTGCGGGTGTCGCGAGGGCGGCAGCGGCCCCTCGCGCTCACGGGTCCGGCGACCGCGGCCGAAAACGAGGAGGCCCGCCCGCGCCGGGCACTTGCGCCTGCCCGCGTCGCGGCGTTTGATGCGCCCACGCGTCCCCGCGCGCGATTCCCTTCACGCCTCGACTTCTCCACCTGCAAGGAGCGCACATGGAGCTGGGCTTCGTCGGACTCGGTCGCATGGGCTTCAACATGACGCTGCGGCTGCTCAAGGGCGGCCACCGCGTGGTGGCGTACAACCGGTCGCCCGACAAGGTGCAGGAAGCGGCCGGCCACGGCGCCGTGCCCGCGTCCGACCTGAAGGACCTCGTCTCGAAGCTCGCGGCGCCGCGCGTGGTGTGGCTGATGGTGCCGGCCGGCCAGCCGGTGGACGACCTGATCGCCGAGATCGCGCCGATGCTCTCGAAGGGCGATCTCGTCGTGGACGGCGGCAACTCGATGTGGAAGGACGCCAAGCGCCGCAGCGCCGAACTCGCTCCGCGCGGCATCCACTTCGTGGACTGCGGCACGTCGGGCGGCATCTGGGGCCTCGCGAACGGCTACTGCATGATGCTCGGCGGTTCCGACGAGGCGCTCGCGCGGCTGAAGCCGGCGCTCGACACGCTGGCGCCGCCGAACGGCTGGATGCACACGGGGCCCTCGGGCGCCGGGCACTACGTGAAGATGATCCACAACGGCATCGAGTACGGCATGATGCAGGCGTACGCCGAGGGTTTCGAGATCCTGGAGAAGAGCGAGTACGACTTCGACCTCGCGCGGATCTCCGACCTGTGGAACCAGGGCAGCGTCGTGCGCTCGTGGCTGCTGGAACTGGCGGTGCTCGCGTTCCGCAAGGACCCGCGGCTGGAGAAGATCCGCGGCTGGGTCGCCGATTCGGGCGAGGGGCGCTGGACCGTGATCGAGGCGATCGACCGCGACGTGCCCGCGGAGGTGCTCACGCTGGCGCTGCTCACGCGCTTTCGCTCGCGCCAGGACGACTCGTTCCGCGACAAGGTGCTGGCCGCCCTGCGCGCCGAGTTCGGCGGGCACGCGGTGAAGGGGGCCTGAGCGTGACCACGCGCATCGAGGCGCCGCTCGCGGGCCGCGTCACGCGGCCGAACCACGAGGCGCCGCCCTGCGTGACGGTGGTGTTCGGCGCCACCGGCGACCTGACGCGTCGCAAGCTCGGCCCGGCGCTCTACAACCTGGCCGCGTCGAACGCGCTGCCGGATCGCTGGGCGCTCGTCGGCGTGGCACGCCGGCCGTGGGGCAACGACGAGTTCCGCGCGCACCTCGAAGGGGGCGTGCGCGAGTTCTCGCGCACGGGCGTCGACGCCGGCGTGTGGGAGGGTTTCGCGCCGCGCATCGACTACGTCTCGGGCGACTTCAACAACGCCGACACGTACCTCCGCCTGGCGTTGAGCCTCAAGAACCACGACGAGAAGTACGGGACCGGCGGCAACCGGCTGTTCTACCTGGCCACGCCCCCGGACGAGTTCGAGCCCATCCTGCGCGGGCTGTGGGACGCCGGGCTGATCCAGCGCCCGGGCGCTCCGGGATTCACGCGCGTGATCGTGGAGAAGCCGTTCGGACGCGACCTCGCGTCCGCGCGTGCGCTGAACCGGCTGGTCGCCGAGGTGCTCGACGAGTCGCAGACGTTCCGCATCGACCACTACCTCGGCAAGGAGACGGTGCAGAACATCATGGTGTTCCGCTTCGCGAACGCCATCTTCGAGCCGTTGTGGAACCGCAAGTACATCGATCACGTGCAGATCACGGCCGCCGAAACCGTGGGCGTGGGCACGCGAGGCAAGTTCTACGAGGAGACCGGCGTCCTGCGCGACATCTTCCAGAACCACCTGCTGGAAGTGCTCACGCTGTGCTGCATGGAGCCGCCGAATTCGGGGCACGCCGACGACGTGCGCGGCGAGAAGCTGAAGGTGCTGAAGGCGCTGCGCCAGCCGTGGTCGGACACGCTCCAGAACGACCTCGTGGTCGGCCAGTATGCCGGCTACCGCGACGAACCGGACGTGGCGAAGGACTCGGTCACGCCCACGTTCGCGGCGTTGCGGCTGTCCGTGGACAACTGGCGCTGGCAGGGCGTGCCGTTCTACCTGCGCGCCGGCAAGAAGATGGCGAAGCGCGTCACCGAGGTCGCGATCCACATGCAGGCCATCCCGCTGTCGCTGTTCGGCAACCAGGACGTCTGCGACCACGTGGATCCGAACGTGATCGTGCTCCGCATCCAGCCCGAGGAGGGCATCCAGATCCGTTTCGCGTCCAAGATCCCCGGCCACGATTTCACGGTGGGGCCGGTGGTGATGGACATGAATTACAAGGAGGCCTTCGGGGGCGAGCCGCCCGAGGCCTACGAGCGGCTGTTGCTCGACGCGATGCGCGGCGACGCCACGCTGTTCTCCCGCCGCGACGCCGTGGAGACGTCGTGGGCGTGGATCCAGCCGGTGATCGATCACGTCGAGTCGCGACCGTCCCGCGAGTTTCCCAACTACGAGCCCGGATCGTGGGGTCCGCCCGCGGCGGATCGACTGATCCAGAGGGACCGGCGGCAATGGCGGAATCCTTAGACGTGCAGGTGCTGGCGGACGGCGGCGCGCTGGCGCGCGTCGCGGCGGAGTACGTGGCGAAGCACGCCCGCACGGCGGTGGCGGCGCGTGGAGCGTTCCGGCTCGCGCTGCCCGGCGGTCGCTCGCCACGCGAGATGCTGCGCGTGCTCGCGGGCGACGCCGCGCACGAGGCGTTTCCGTGGGCGCGCACGACGGTGCTTTTCGCCGACGAGCGCGCGGTGGCGCTCGACGACCCGGACAGCAACTACCGCATGGTGCAGGACGTGCTGCTGGCCCCGCTCGGCGCGCGCGCGCCGCGCTGCGTGCCGATGGACGCCGCGTCGGCGGAACTGGGCCGCGCGGCGGCCGAGTACGAGCGCGAACTGAAGGAGCCGCTCGACCTGCTCGTGCTGGGCGTGGGCGAGGACGGGCACGTGGCGTCCCTGTTTCCGGGGTCGCCGCTCGTCGCCGACACGCTGCGACACGTGGCCGTGGTGCGCGACAGCCCGAAGCCGCCGGCCGAGCGGATGACGCTCACGCCTCGGGCGGTGAACGAAGCGCGGTCGCTGCTCGTGCTCGCCTCGGGCGAGTCGAAGGCCGCGGCCGTGGCGCGGGCGCTCGCCCCGGAAGGGGACGTGTTCCAGGTGCCGGCGCGCATGGCGCGTCGCGGCACGTGGCTGATCGACGCCGCGGCCGCGTCGGTGCACGCGACGGCGCGGTAGGCGGGGCGCGCGCGGTCAGCGCGCGGCGTTCAACGACTGCAGGTAGGTGTAGAGCGCGCCGACCTCGGCGTCCTCGAGGCGGCGGTACGACGCGTACGGCATGCGGCTGCGGTCGCGCACCGTGCCGTCGGGGCCGACGCCGCGGCGCATCGCGTCGTCGAAGGCCAGCACCGAGTGCCTCTCGGCGAACGCGACCAGGTCGCCACCGGGCTGCGTGACCAGCGCGTCGCGCCGCCCGCCGCGCAGGCTCGATCCGTGGCACGTCGCGCAACCGAGCATGCCCGCGAGCGCCCGGCGATGGTCTCCACGTCATGCCCGCGCGTGGCCCGGGAGGCGGCGCCTCGTCGCGCGGCGACCAGCACGTCGAGCCGCCCCGCGCCGGCCAGCAGCGCCAGCGTCGGCGAGACGCGCCGTGGCGGATAGCGCCACGCTCTCGACCGCGGGCCCGCTCCGCAGGTACGCGTACAGCGCGTCGAGGTCGGCGTCGCTCCACGCGGCGCCGGCCGCCAGCATCTGTAGGCGCCGCCGCGCACCTGGCGCGCCGCGAGCTCCGCCCGGCGTTTTGACCCATCACGCCACCAGGCGTGAAGGTTGAGCAACCTGCCGAGGGACAGGTCGATAGCGTGTTCCTCGCCGCCGTGAGCTTGAGGACCGTCCAGGGCCGCATGTGACGACTTGCTGATGAAGCCTGAGGTGGTCGCCCCGCTCCACGGCCTCGGGCGTCGCGGTCACCGCCCCGTCCGCCGGGAGCACGCCCGCGCCCGGGTGCAGCATCCGCCACCCGCGCACGCCCACCGCCACCGCGCCGATCGCGAGCACCCCGCACAGCAGGATCATCGCGACCAGCGCGCGGCGGACAGCGGTGCCATGCCGTGCTGCAGGGAGGCGTTCGGATCAGGACTGGATACAGAGTCCGCGAAGGTAGGCGTACAGAGCCTCGACTTCCACCCGCTCGAGCTGGTGGTACGTGGGGTAGGGCATCAACGTGGGATCGAGCGCGCGTCCCTTCGTGGGCGAGATGCCCTCGCGCACCGCGCGGTCGAACGCGTCCACGTCGTGCGCGGCGCACAACGCGCCGAGGTCGGGGCCCATCGGCGCCAGCTGTCCCTTGCGGCCGCCCCGCAGGTCGGGGCCGTGGCAGTCGCGGCACGTGAGGATCCACGACAGGTACTCGCCGTGCGCGGCGTTCGGCCCCGGCGGCGGGTCGGCGATCGGTGCCGTCACCGGCGGCTGCGCGCTGTGTTCGAACACGTGGAAGCCGAGGACCGCGTATCCGAGCGGGTTCATGCGCCGCATCGTGCGCGCCGAGTCCACGGCGGGCTGCGAGCGCAGCCAGCCGATCAGGCAGGCGACGTCGCGATCGCTCATGCGGTGGAACATCTCCGAGGGCATCACGAGCAGCGGGCGCCCGTCGTGTCCGACGCCCTCGCGGATGGCGCGGGCCAGATCGCCGTCGCTCATGTGCGCGAGCATGCCGCCGGGCGTCAGGTTCGGCGGCTGCATGACTCCGAACGTGGGGCCATTCGGGACCTGCAGGATGTTCTCGCTCTTGCCCGAGAGTGGCGCGTCGCTCTCCGGCGCGTGGCAACCCGCGCAGACGATGCGGGCCACGTGTTCGCCGCGGGCGAGCGACGCGGAATCGGTGGCGGCGCGGATCGGCGAGGGCGGGTTCGGCTCGTGCGCCTGGAGGAGCCGCCAGCCGTTCGCGACGCCTCCGAACGCGATCAGCAGCACCAGGACGACGACGGCCAGGACGATGCGGACGAGCAGGCGGACCATGGCGGGGCCTCCGGGGGGTGACGGGGGGGCCGCGCGGGGGGCACGGATGTGAAGGGGTGGAATGGCCGAACGCGGGCGCACTCGCGTCCGCGTCCGGATGGAACGCGGGCTACTTCTTCTTGCGGGGACGGCCCGGGCGGCGTCCGCGACGCGGACCGGCGCCGAACAGCGAGTCGAGATAGGAACCCACCTCTTCGCGCACGATGCCGGGCAGCAGCTCGCGCACGCGCGACTGGACGCCGGCGCGCACCTGCGCGGCGAGATCACCACCGCCGGCGGCGGCGTTCCTGGGGCGAGGACCACGGCGCCCGGTCACTCCGGACTTCTTGCGCCACGAGTAGTACGTCACCGGCGTGACGCCGAACTTCTTCTGCACGTCGATCGCGGTGAGGCCATCCTTCTGGGCGGCCGCGAGGATTTCCTTGCGCTGCGCGTCGGTGTACGACTTGCGAGCACGCTTGGCCATCTTGCCTCCTTGTCGGGGGAATGTGTCTGTGGGGCGGGCGCAGTAGGCCATACGCATGCGGGGGAATCAAACACCGAATGTCGTCACGAGTCCGAATTCGTATCGATTGGCATATCAGTGACGAATACGACAGGGAATGAAACGAATCCCGCCGCGACTCAGGCGACGAAGACGAAATCCGCCATCTCGGAAAACCCCGCTTCGTTCAACGCCAGCCGCCACGAGGCGCGCGCGGCCTCCGCCATGAACACGAGCACGAGCGGTGCGGCCCACGTGCGCAGCGCGGGGGCGTGCGGACGCCGGGCTGCGTGCACGGCCGAAGCGTGGGCGCCGAGCGCCGCACGCCAGCGCTCGAGGCTGGAACCGGTGCCGACGAGCGTGGCGCGCCGGCCGTGCGCGAGCAGGCCGTGGAGCAGGGCTTCGCGCTTCAGCGCGGTGAAGCGCTCGACCGCGTAGCGCGGATCGGTGTGCGTGGAACTCGCCGGGTGCTGGCGCCATCCATACAGCGTCGCCGGCAGCTTCTCGAATCGTGCGCCCGATGCGAACAGCCGGATCCACAGATCGAGGTCCTCGGCCCACCCGCGCTCGTGCCAGCCGCCGATCCGGTCCAACGCCTCGCGTCGGATCACCGCCGTGCCGTGCGCGAGCGGGCTGTCGATGAGCAGTTCCCGCCGCAGGCTCTCGTGGTCGAGCAGCCGGTTGTGCCAGCGGGCCCAGCGGCGCATGCCGGCGCCCACGTGCGCGCCGCGGTCGGCGAACATCCGCACGCGCGTGCCGAGCACGTCGACGCGGCGGTGATGCGCGAGGTGCGCCATCTGCGCCGCGAAGCGCTCGCGGTGCGAGAGGTCGTCGGCGTCGTGGCGGGCGATCCAGGGGGCCCGCGCGGCACGCAGGCCCGCGGCGAGCGCGGCCGGCAGTCCTTCCGCGCGTCGGTGCAGGACGCGCAAGCGCGGCTCGTGCCGGGCGAGCTCGTCGAGTCTCTCCGCGGAGCCGTCCGTCGAGCCGTCGTCCACCGCGACGATCTCGAAGTCCACGAACGTCTGCCGGGACAACGAGGCGATCGACGCGTCGAGCCAGGGCCGGGCGTCGCGGACGGGGAGCAGCACGGAAAGGCGCGGCATGGTGCGGGCACGGTAGCGGATCGTGCGGCCGGACGAGGAATCTCCGTGCGCTTGTCCCCCCGCCCGGCGTTAGGCTCGTGGGGCCCCGCTCCGGATGGGGCGCAGGGCCGCCGAATCCTCGGTCCCACACGAGCCACGCGGGAGTCGCCATGCCGTTCCGATCCGTCCTCCTCGCCGCGGCCACGCTGTCGGCGCTGTGTTTCGCGCCCCCCGCTCTCGCCGCCGTCACCACCGATTTCTCGACCGGCCTCGCCGGCTGGACCGTCACCGGTGACAACGCCGCCACGTGGAGCGCCACGTCCGGGAATCCCGGGGCCTGCCTGTTCGTGAACGACCTGGCCACCGGCGACAACAACTACGCCGTCGCCCCCGCGCGCTACCTCGGGGACTGGAGTGCGATGACCGGCGCCGATTCCCTGTCGGTGGACCTGTGGCTGCAGCTGCTCTCCGGCACGCCGGTGCCCGAGCCGTGGCTGTTCCGCATCGAAGGTCCCGGTGGCGCGGCGCACGCCGTGACGAACGTGCTGCCCCCGTACCTGGTGTGGACACGGTACTCGGTGTCGCTGTCCCCGTCCGACTGGGTGCTCGAGTCCGGCACGTGGCCCGCGCTGCTCGCGAACGTCACCTCGCTGCTGGTGGAGGGCGAGTACATCAATGGCGACGAGGACTGCCGCGTGGACAACGTGGTCCTGACGCGCAGTCCGGTGCGCGTGTTCAACCCGTGCGTCGTCGAGACGTTCAACACGCCGGGGCTCGGCGCGTGGTCGTTCTCCAGCACCGGCGGCACGTCGAATCCCGGGGACGGCGGCAACACGCTGGGATTCTGCCGCGTGCTCGACGGTACCGGGACGAGCTACGCGTACGCGCCCCCGGCGTTCCTCGGCGACTGGTCGCCGCTGGACGGCAGCGGTCGCGTGCAGCTGGACGTTCGCCTGCTCAACCAGTCCGGGACGCACACGGTCACGGAGATGCTCCGGCTGTCGGGGCCCGGTGGCACCGCGGTCGCGTCGATCGCGATCGGCGACCTGCCGCCGGCGCCACGCCTGTGGAAGCGCTTCGTGTTCCCGATCCGCGAGTCGGCGTGGACGGTGACGAGCGGCACGTGGGCCGGGCTGCTCGCCGAGGTCGCCGAGATGCGCATCGGCGTCGAGTACTTCAACAACACCGACAACGTCGGCATCGACAACGTGGCGCGGCTGTCGGCGAGTTGCGCCGATCCCGACGCGCGCGTGAACGTGTACCCGGTGGGTCCGTACCTGTGCGACGTCACGGCGCTCGCGCGCCTGCAGAGCGTGGCGCGGAACCCGGCCACCGGCCACCTCGAAGGGCTGGTGGACTCCACGTCGAGTGGTGGCGGCGGGCTGTGGGGCGTGACCGGGCCGTCCGCGGGCACGCTGCTGCAGGCGTACACGAATCCCACGGGGCTCCTGCACGACGGCGCGGGCAACGCCTACGTGAGCGAGGACGCGAGCGGCATCGTCTACCGGCGCACGCCCGCCGGGGTCTCCTCGACGTGGGTGGCGGGATTCCACGCGAGCGACGACGACCCCGCGGGCATGTGCTTCGCGCCGGACGGCTTCGCCGGCCCGAACGTGTCGCCCGGGGACGTGCTCGTGACCGACTGGGGGTTCAGCGGCCCCGACGAGATCTGGGCCTTCTCCACCGCGGTGGCGGAAGGCGAGCGGCTGGTCGTGCCCGACCCGGGCGAAGTGGACGTGATGGACCTCACCGCCGGCCCCGCCGGCCGCGTGTGGTTCGCCGACGCGCTCGATCCGGACTCGCTGTTCTCGTTCGGACCGACGGGGGCGATCACGGGGATCCGCCTGGCTTCGCCGATCCCGGACATGGTGTCGATCGCCTGGGATCCCGTGCCCGGCACCGGCTGGCTCTACGTGGCGTCGCGCTCCGTCGGCGCACTGCATCGCGTGAATCCCCTGGACGGCACGGTGCAGCGCGTGGCGGACGGCTTCGTCTATCCCGACATGTGCTGCCTCGAGATCGACGCGACCACGCGCCGGCTCTGGGTGACCGACGAAGGGGCCGGGCGCGTGTACCAGTTCTGCCTGCCGTACAGCTTCAGCGACGCGCCGACGGCCGATGGGGCCGGGGCGCACCTGCGGCTCGCGGTGGGGCCGAACCCGGGCCGGGGCCCGTCGCGCGTGCGGTTCACGCTGCCGGCGCCCGCGGACGTGCGGCTGGACGTGTTCGACCTGCAGGGACGGCGCGTGCGCGCGCTGGCGGCCGGACCGCGTCCCCCGGGGGACCACGAGGTCGTCTGGGACGGCCGGACCGAC
>JBGAMH010000215.1:0-8405 GCA_044223135.1 Candidatus Eiseniibacteriota bacterium
GCGCGCGCGGGCGCACACGATGGTGGTGGCGCTCACGGCCGACGGCCTGCGCCGCTGGGGCTGGCTCGAGCGCTGGGCGTGGGACTCCGTGTGGGCGATGGCGCTGGTCGAGGAGGCGGAGGCCGACGCCGTGCGTGGGGCCGCCCGCGACCTGCCGCTCGACCGCTTCGTGCTGTGGGCCGCGCCCGCTCCGCCGGACGCCACGGACGTGGCGCACGCCGACGTGGACCTGCTGGAGCGGGCGTGCGAACGCGCGCTGGCCCGCTCGAGCGGCGCGTCGCTGCGCGGCGCGGCGTTCGTCGACCGCGACGGCACGCTGATCGTGGAGCGCGGCTACCTGTCCGATCCGGAGCAGGTCGAGCTGCTGCCGGGCGTCGCGAGCGCGCTGCGCGACACGCGCGCGGCCGGCCACCCGGTGGTGG
This sequence comes from Candidatus Eiseniibacteriota bacterium, assembly GCA_044223135.1. GTDB lineage: Bacteria > Eisenbacteria > RBG-16-71-46 > RBG-16-71-46 > RBG-16-71-46 > JBGAMH01. The sequence goes on from JBGAMH010000215.1 coordinate 423, forward strand.
TGGTGTCGAACCAGTCGGGCATCGGGCGCGGCTACTTCACCGCGGCGCACGCCCACGAGGTGAACGCGCGGCTGCGTCGGCTGCTGCGACGCGAGGGCGTCGAGCTGGACGCGATCCATTTCTGCCCGCACGCGCCCGGCGAGGGCTGCGCGTGCCGCAAGCCCGGCACGCTGCTGCTGGAGCGGGCGGCGGACGACCTGCGGCTGTCGCTGCGCAGCTCGGTGATGGTCGGCGTCAAGCGGCTGGACGCGGAGACGGGGCAGGCCGCCGGCATGACCGGCATCCTCGTGCGCACGGGCTACGGCGGCGACGAGGCGGGGGCGGGCGACACGGCGGCGCCTCCGGATCGCGTGTGCGCCGACCTGCACGAGGCGCTCGCGTGGTTCACCGAGCGCGAGGAAGGCCGGCCGACGGACTAGGTTCGGTCCGGGACCGCCGCGCTACGGCGTGGCGTGCAGGTCGAGCTTGTAGTCCTGCGCGTCCTGGCCGGCGCGGTACGTGAGCACGTAACCCGGCAGGTGCGCCTGGTCGGCGGCGATCCAGCGGTCCTCGACGAGGTCGGCGAGCCGATCGGGGTAGCGGCCCCGCTCGCGGTGGTAGAGCTCCAGCGCGTAGCGGACGTCGCGCACCTGCGCGGCGGCGTAGACGTCTTCGGACGGCGTGTTCGAGCCGGACGGCTGCACGAACGTCGAACCCAGCCGCAGCACGGCGAGCACGCCGAGCACGAGCCCCGCCACGGCGAGCTCGCGTGCGATCGAATGCGTGGCGCGCGCGACGGAGACCGAGCGCGGTACGACCGCGGGAGCGGGCGCGCCGGGGTCGCGGCGCCCTTCGAAGACGATCCAGCGCGAGTCCATCATGCGCTGCAGCGCTTCGTACGTTTCGTACTCGGAGAGCGGCGCCTCGGCCACGATGTCGAGCAGCGTGTGGTTGCCGTCCACGATGCCGAACAGCTCGCGCTCTTCCTCGCTCAGCGGCTCGTCGGGGTCCGGCAGGTCCTTGACGCCCAGCAGCTGGTAGGGATCGCGGAACACCGAAACGTAGCGCTTCTGCTCGTCGATGCGACGGGCCGCCTCCATCATCGCGGCCTCCATGCTGATCAGCACGAGCGGCGGGTTCGGCCACTTCGCGTTCGGATCGAAGCGATAGGTGCCGTTGTCCCAGCGCACGATGCGCAGCAGGTCGTCCAGGATCTGGCGCTCCACGAACGAGCCGAGTTCCTGCGCGTCGAGGTAGCGGCCGTTCAGCAGCAGGTCCTCGAGGTCGCGGCCCGACTCCTTCTGGATCGTGACGAGCCCGCGCTGCTGTTCCGGCGACAGCCGGTGCGTCTTCATGAGGAACGCGAGCAGCGGATCGTCCTTCGTCATGCCGGGCTGGCGCGTGGCCACGATGCGGCCCTCGTTCACCCACACCTGCGCGCGCTCGGTGTTCCACTCGAGCGTCAGGCAGCCGGACTTCCGCTGCGACCCGACGAGCTGGAGGATCTCGGTGGACGAGAAGTCGCGGAGATTGCCCTGGAGCGCCATGGGGACCTACGCCGCCAACGACGACGCGCGGCGCGTCGCCTGGGTGATGCGGCCGCGCTGCACCGCGTTGAGCTGCGACTCGCGGTCCTGCTCCTTGCCGACCATGCGGAAGTAGCCGGCGAGCGAGACCAGGTAGACGAGCGAGAGCGCCGCGAGGATGGCGGCGGCCGGCACTTCCTCGCCGGGCAGCGCGAGCCGCGGCTCGAGCGCGAACGGCGCGGTGAGGCCGAACCAGGCGCGCACGAGCGTCCACGTGACCGCCAGCAGCAGGACGGCCGTGAACACGCGCCGGTGCGCGAGCAGCCCGTAGCCGGGCAGGATGGCCGCGACGGCGGTGCGCCACAGGTGCATGCGCCGCATGCGCTGGAGCCGGTTCTGGTTCAGCAGCACGTGCGAGAACTCGGGGTTCTCGGCGCGCGCCTCGAGCGTGGTGCAGTCGCGGCAGAACGCGGCTTCGCGGCGGCGCTCGGCGCAGCGGCGGCAGACGACGCGGCCGCAGCCGCCACAGGTGCGCAGCGGCAGCCGGCGGTGCGACCACGTGCCGATGGCGATGCCGGCAGCCGACGCGAGCAGCGCGATCAGGCTGATCGCCCAGCCGGACGTCTCCAGGTGACGGCGCAGTTCGAGCGGGATCGCCGAGCCGAGCGGGCGGCTGCCCGGGTAGCGCGTGAGCGCCGTCCAGAACGTGCGCGGCTCGGGCCACTGGTCGGCGAGCGGAAGCAGCCCGTCCTGCGCGGCCTGGGACTGGAGCGTCTTGACGAGCTCGAAGTTCAGCGCCGACGCGCGCGTCATGGCGGCGGTGGCCTGCTGGTACTGGTAGCGCTGCGTGAAGATCTGCGCCTGGTTGAACCACGCGGCGGCGTTCAGCGGGTTCGCCTCGACCGACTTCTGGTACATGTCGAGCGCGTCGGTCGCGCGGCCCTGCATGGCGAGGGTGTTGCCGAGGTTGTTCAGCAGGCGGTCGTTCTGCGGCCACAGTTCGAGCGCCCGGCGGTACGCGCGTTCGGCGGTGGCGAGATCGCCGCCGCGCCGCGCCGTCCACGCGAGGCCGAACTGCAGGAAGGCGTTGTCCGGGTCGTCGCCGAGCAGGCGCTGGTAACGCGCCTGCGCCGCGGGGTTGTAGATCTCGTTCTGGATCGTGGGCACGCCGTAGAAGGGCGGCCCCTCGGTGCGCAGCGGCAGCGCCAGACGCTGCAGCACGCCGCTTGCGAACGGCGCGGACAGCGTGACCACGAGCAGCATCACGAACAGCGCGCGCTCGCGGAACCGCAGCGAGTACCAGAGCATGCCGAGCAGCGCGAGCGCGGGCACCGCGAGCCCGAAGCCCAGCACGAACGGGGACAGCAGCAGCACCCAGCTCCAGATGCGCGCGGCCGGGCGCGACACGAACCGGGCGAGATGCTCGCGCCAGGCGTGCAGCAGCTCCTCGCGGCGCAGCCAGACCACGAGCAGCGCGGCCGCGAGCAGGCCCACGAACAGCGCCTGCAGGCCGAGCAGCACCGCGTTCGCGGCCAGCTCCAGCTGCAGGTTGAAGCTCTGGCGCACCAGTTCGAGCGCCGAGGCGTATTGCAGCAGCGCGAGGCTCGGCTCGCGCACGAGCAGCCACGACGCGAGCGTGAGGTGCGGCTGCAGGAACGACGGGTCGAGATCCGACGCGCCGCGCACGAGCGCGAACGCCTCCTCGTCGAGGTTCGACTGGCGCGCGATCAGCCCGCGGCGGTAGAACAGGCGCGACTCGGTCGGGAGCGAGGCGATGTGGTTCGAGGTCTTGTACTGGACCCACGCGGACACGTCGCGCAGGTCTTCGGGCTGCGGCGTCGGGACGGCCGGCTCGGGAGCGCGCGCCTCGGGCGCCGTGCGCGACGCGGCGGCGGCGGGCGGCGCGACCGTCGCGGTCGGCCCCGCGGCGTCGGTCTGCGCGACCGCGATGCTCGTGAGCACCAGCGAGAGCACCACGGCCGCGAGCGGGCGCACGAGCCAGCGCACGGGCGTGCGATGGCGGAGGGCAACCCGCGTCATGAAGGGCACCGCCACGATGCGACGGCGGGAGTGCCAGTGGTGGAGGAGGCTCATCGGGCGCATTCCCTTGACAGTGCGACGGGGCCATTCCTAAGGTGCCCCGCGATCGGGCCGGTTATCGGCCCCGCTCGGAAAACCCTTGAGATACATCTCCGGCCCGCCGTGGCCGGTTCGTCCCCCGGTTCCGAGACCGGGGGCTTCGCGTCCCGGGGCCCGGCCCCGGCGCAGGGGAACCCGTCATGAGCACCGCCGCCCCGTCCTCCTCCGCCCCGTGGATCCGCATCGTGGAGGCCCCCCGGCACATCGGGGAGCGCGTCGAGATCCGCGGCTGGGTGACCCACCGCCGGTCCAGCGGCAAGATCGCCTTCGTCGTGCTGCGGGACGGCAGTGGCCAGCTGCAGACCGTGGCCAGCGTGCGCGACGTGCCCGAGGAGACCTGGGCCCGGCTGGTGGAGCTGACGCAGGAGTCGGCCGTGATCGTGCGCGGCACGCTCAAGGCGGACACGCGCCAGGTCGGCGGGGTGGAGATGGGGCTCGACCACCTGGAGGTGGTCTCACCGTCGGCCGAGTACCCGATCACTCCCAAGGAGCACGGCGTCGACTTCCTGATGGACCACCGCCACCTGTGGCTCCGGTCCGCGCGCCAGCAGTCCATCCTGCGCATCCGCGCCGAGATCATCGAGGCGTTCCGCGAGTTCATGCACTCGGAGGGCTTCCTGCTCGTGGACGCCCCGATCTTCACGCCGAGCGCGTGCGAGGGGACGTCGACGCTGTTCGAGACCCAGTATTTCGACGACAAGGCTTACCTGTCGCAGAGCGGCCAGCTCTACATGGAGGCCGCGGCGATGGCGCTGGGCCGCGTGTACTGCCTGGGCCCGGCGTTCCGCGCCGAGAAGAGCAAGACCCGCCGGCACCTGATCGAGTTCTGGATGATGGAGCCGGAGTGGGCGTTCGCCACGCTCGACGACGTCATCGCCCTCGAGGAGCGGCTGCTCGTGTCCACGGTCGAACGGGTGCTCACGCGGCGCGCCGAGGACTTCAAGATCCTCGAGCGCGACACGAGCAAGCTCGAGAAGGTGAAGGCGCCGTTCCCGCGGATCCACTACAACGACGCGGTGAAGATGCTGCACGACGCGGGGCTCCCGTTCGAGTGGGGCAACGACTTCGGATCACCCGACGAGACCGAGATCAGCAGCCGCTACGACACGCCGGTGTTCGTGAAGCACTACCCGGCGGCGGTGAAGGCGTTCTACATGGAGCCCGATCCCGCCGACCCGCGCCTGTGCCTGTCCTGCGACTGCCTCGCGCCGGAGGGCTACGGCGAAATCGTCGGGGGAGGGCAGCGCATGTCGAGCCTCGACCTCCTGACGCAGCGGATCGACGAACACGGTCTGCCGCAGTCCGCCTTCGAGTGGTACAAGGACCTGCGGCGCTACGGATCGGTGCCGCACTCGGGCTTCGGCATCGGCGTGGAGCGCACGCTGGCGTGGATCGCCGGCCTCGACCATGTCCGCGAGAGCATCCCGTTCCCGCGCATGCTCTACCGGCTGGCGCCTTGAAACGCCCCGGCGAATCCTTGACACCTTTCGCACGGGCTCCCTACTGTCCGCCGCCGCTGCGCGCCTGCGCCGCCGGGTGTCCCGGGGCGCATCCGTGAAGCTACCGATTGACATGAACTCGCGGCGATTCCTAGACTTTCGCCACTTCGTTGTCCCGGGCGCCGGTCGGAACGCTCTCCCACCGGCCTGGCTCCCGCTGGCGTGCGCGCTCCTGCTCTGCGGCTGCGCACAGCGAGTTCCCCAGGATTCCGTGGAAGACACGCCCACGAGCGGGCGTATCACGATCGTGGCGACTCCGGACCTTCGGGACCTGATCGCGCGGGAGGCCGAGGCCTTCCAGGCGACCTACCCGCAGGCCCGGATCGAGGTCCGGTCGGAACGTTCCGGCCGCGCGGTCGGCTCGCTCCTGGACGGGAGCGGGTCACTGGCGGCGATTCCGCGGGAGATGCTTCCCGAGGAAAAGGTGGCGGCACAGTCGGGCCGGGTGGAGATCGAAGGCTATCGGTTCGCGCGGGACGCGCTCGTCATGGTGGCGCACCCCTCGAACCCGGTGGAGAACCTGACGGTGGACGAAATCGCGGCGATCTACGAAGGCGAACAGCCGAGCTGGCGCGCGCTGGGAGGCGAGGAGCGGGCCGTGGTGCCCGTGATCCAGGCCGTGACCAGCGACGCGACGATCGCGTTCGTCGAGCAGGCGCTGGGCGGCGACACGCTGCGCGCCCCCGCGCACGTCGCCGCGGGCGATTCGGACGCGGTGGCGTTCGTGCGCCGCACGCCGGGATCGCTCGCCTTCGTCACGATGGCGGCGCCGCTCGACGGCGTGAAGCCCCTGCGGATCTCGCGGCTGACCGGCCTTCCGTACGTGCTCGCGGACGTCCAGACGGTGCACGACGGCGAGTACCCGCTGATGCTCCCCCTCACGTTGTACGTGCGCACGGCCGGGCCCCGGCTCGCGCACGGCTTCATCACCTGGGTGACCAGCCATGACGGGCAGAAGATCGTGCACGAAGCCGGTCGCGTGCCCACGGCGGTCCCCGTGCGATTCGTTCGACGCTCCCCGATGGTCGGATCCCACTGAGAACAGGAGAAAGACGCTCGATACCATGAACGCCACTTTCCGCCGCTGGACCCGTGCGCTCGCCGGTGTGGGCTTCGTGCTGGCCCTCGCTTCGCTCGCGCTTCCGGCCGCCGTCCGGGCCGACGATCTTCGCGATGGCCGCGCGGCGCTCGCCGCCGGACAACTCGACCAGGCGGCCACGTTCTTCGAGAAGGCGGCCGCTCAGGGCTTCGCCGAAGGGCGTTCCGGCGTGGGGCAGGTGCTGCTCCGTCGCCGCCAGTACGACAAGGCGATCGAGGCTTTCCAGGCCGCCGAGAAGATGGACGCGAACCTGGCGTGGGCGCACTTCGGCCAGGGCGAAGCGTTGCGCCGCCTGGGCCGCTGTCCCGAGGCGCTGCCGCAGCTCAAGCGCGCGGTCGAGCTGGACCGGCGTTTCCCCGAGGCGCAGCTCGCGCTCGGTGAGTGCCTGATCCAGGGCAACCAGCACGACGCGGCGGTGGCCGCGCTGAACGAGGGGCTCAAGTGGGGGACGAAGTGGCGTCCGCGGTTCCTCGTGGCGCTCGGCAACGCCGAACTGGCGCGCGACTCGCTGCGCGACGCGGGCATCTTCTACACGACCGCGCGGCAGGAGGCGCCGGACGACCCGATGCCGCGGCGTGCGCTCGGCGACTTCTACGTGAAGCGCGGCGTGTACTCGCTGGCGATCCCGGAGTACCAGGCGGCCTCGGCGATGGACAGCACCGACGTGGACCTGCGGTTCGGTCTCGCCCAGGCGCTCTACTTCGACCAGCGCTACAACGAGGCGCTCGAGCAGTACCGGTGGGTCGTGAACGCCGACCCCGAGTTCGCGCCGGGGCAGCTCGCGATCGGCAACCTGCTGTACCTGGCCGGCGGCCAGAGCTTCTCGCGCTACGAGGAGGCCGTGCCCTTCCTCGAGAAGTACACCACCATGAAGCCCACGGACCCCAAGGGCTGGAGCCTGCTCGGCCGCACGCGCTACAGCATCTCGCAGCGCAAGCGCGACGACGCGCTGAAGGACCAGGCGATCGCGGCGCTCGGCAAGGCGTCGGAGATGGGGGACAAGAGCAAGGAGATGTACACCCTGCTGGGCCGCGCCTACGTGGACCGTCGCGAGTGGCAGAAGGCGCTCGACGCGTACGGCAAGGGCGAGCCCAACAATACCGACATGCTGAAGATCGGGCAGATCTACTCGTTCCTGAACCAGCCCGCCCAGTCGGAATCGGTGTACACCTCGGTGGTGGAGCGGGACTCTCTCTCCGGTGACGGCAAGTTCGCGATGCTCGAGCTGGGCAAGCTCCGGTTCCGCCAGAAGGACTATCCGGGGGCCCTCGCCCTGCTCCAGCGGCGAATCGCGCTTGACCCCAACACGGACGAGGCCTTTTACTACACCGGCTTGTCGTACAAGGAGATGAAGCAGATGCCCGAGGCCATTGCCGCCCTCCGTCAGTCGGCGGACCTGGCCCCCGGCAAGGCCGATCGCCAGTTCTGGCTCGGGCTGGTGCTGGCCCAGGTGGATTCCATTCCCGAGGCGAAGGACGCCCTCCTGCGCTCCGTGGCGATCGACTCCACCAGCAAGAATGCCGCGATCGCCTACCAGCAGCTGGGGTATCGTGCGCTCCTCGGCAAGAGCTGGTCCGACGCCGCGTGGTACCTGGAGCGCTCGGCCCAGATCAACGACAAGGACATGCAGACCTGGGTCTGGCTCGGACAGGCCTACCAGAACATGGGCAACCGCGAGAAGGCGATCTCGTGCTACCGGAAGGCATTGGGCCTCCAGCCGGGCCAGCCGGACGCGTTGAAG
>JBGAMH010000216.1:0-8524 GCA_044223135.1 Candidatus Eiseniibacteriota bacterium
TGTGGCTGGCCGCGGCGCTGGGCGCCCTGCTCGCGGGCCTGCTCGTGATCTGGCGCTTCACGTCGGCGCAGACGGCCCGCATCCGCGCGCTCGAACAGGTGGCCGTGCTCGCGGGCCGCGGCGAGGAGCCGCCGCCCGTGCGCGGCGACGGCGCCGACGCGCTGGGGCGCCTGGGGCTGGCGCTCGAGGACGTCACGGCGCAGCTGCGCTCGCGCGTCGAGGCGCTGCGCCGCGAGCGCGACGAGCGCGAGTCGATCCTCGCGCACATGAGCGACGGCGTGGCGCTGGTGGACGAAGCGGGCCGGCTGTCGCAGATGAACCACGCGTTCGCCGCGATGCTCGACGCGCCGCGGCCCGCCGCGCCGGGCACGCCGTTCCACGAGTTCGTGCGCTCGCCCGAGCTGGACGACCTGCTGCGCCAGTCGCGCGCCGACGGCCGCACCGTGGAGCGCGACCTGCGCCTGTGGACCGCGCGCACCCCGCACGTGCGCGTCGCCGTCACGCCGCTCGGCGCGGCCGGGCGCGGCGCCGTGCTGCTGGTGCTGCACGACCTGACCGAGGCGGAGCGGCTGCAGCGGCTGCGGCAGGACTTCGTGGCGAACGTCTCGCACGAGCTGCGCACGCCGCTCACGTCGCTGCGCGGCTACGCGGAGACGCTGCTGGAGGGCGGCCTCGAAGACGCCGAGCACCGCGAGGGCTTCGTGCGCGTGATGCGCGACCAGGCGGTGCGGCTGCAGGCGCTGGTCGAGGACCTGCTCTCGCTCGCCGAGCTGGAGCGCCCCGAGGCGACGCTGCGGCTCGAGCGCTTCGACCTGCGCGCGCTGGTCGAGCGGCAGGTGTTCGCGTTCCGCCCGGCCGCCGCGGCCGCGGACCTCGCGCTGGACCTGGCGGCCGGCGCGGACGTGCCGGTGACTGCCGACCGCGTGCGGCTCGAGCAGGCGATCGCGAACCTGCTCGACAACGCGGTCAAGTACACCGAGCGCGGGCGCGTGGACGTCTCGGTGGGCGGCTCCGACACCGAGGCGTGGTGCGAAGTGCGCGACACGGGACCGGGCATCCCGTCCGACGACGCGGCGCGGATCTTCGAGCGCTTCTACCGCGTGGACAAGGCCCGCTCGCGCGAGAAGGGCGGCACCGGGCTGGGGCTGTCCATCGTCAAGCACGTGGCCGGGCTGCACGGGGGAGAGGTGTCCGTGCGCAGCGTGGTCGGCGAGGGCAGCACGTTCCGGATCGCGATTCCCCGCGAGGCCGATCGCACCCGACCCGCGCGCGCCTGACCCGGCCGGGCGTCCTTTTCACCAAGGTTGTCACTTCTCGTTCACACGTTGGTTACACGCTTCGTGGTGTCCTCCGTCGTGTCCCCACCGGCCCGCCGGTATCCGCCACCTCCCGCCGCGAAGGTCCCCATGTCGTTCTCCTCCGACGTCCTCGGTTCCGATTCCGGCTACGCCGGCGACGGTCGCCCGCTGCCCCGGCGACGCGGTCGACCGCTCGAGATGGCGCCCGAGCAGGTGCTCGACCGCATCCGCGAGCTCGGCCGCCAGGACCGCCTCTTCCGCGTGCATCGCGATCAGCCGGGGCTGTACGCGCGCGCGCGCCGGCTGTTCGGCTCGTGGTCCGCGGCCGTGCAGGCCGCCGGTTTCGACTACCGCGACGCGATCGAGAGCGCGCGCCGTCGCTCGGTCGAGACGCGCCGCCGCCAGCGCGCCCCCGGACGCGACGCGTCGTTCTGAGCGTCGCGTCGCCGTATTAACGCGGTGGAAACGCCCGCGCGACGTTGCCGAAACCCCCGCGCCCTAGCTTCGCCGTCGACACCACGCACCCCGAGGACGACTCCATGCGATCCCACGTGCGTCGCCGACTTCGAACGCTCCGGAGGTTCCTGCAGATGAAGCACTCGCGCCTGCTCGTGTATGCCGTCGGGCTGCTGCTGGCGGTCGGGCTCTGGCAGTGCGGCGGCTCGCGCCCGAACCGCGCGCTGACCGTGAAGGGCTCGGACACCATGGTGATCCTGTCGCAGCGCTGGGCGGAGACGTACATGCGCCTGCACCCCGGCACCATCGTGCAGGTCACGGGCGGCGGCTCGGGCACGGGGTTCGCCGCGCTGCTGAACGGCACGACCGACGTCTGCCAGGCGTCGCGCCCGATCCAGGACGACGAGAACACCCAGCTCGTTTCGAAGTTCGGCGAGAAGGCGCACGAGTTCGTCGTGGCGCGCGACGGGCTGTCGATCTACGTGCACGAGAGCTCGCCGCTCACCGAGCTGTCGATCCCGCAGCTGAAGGCGATCTACGCCGGGCAGTTCACGAACTGGAACCAGGTCGGCGGCCCCGATGCGCCGATCGTGCTCTACAGCCGCGAGAACAACTCCGGCACGTACGCCTACTTCAAGGAACACGTGCTCGGCGGCGGCGACTTCGCCGCGAGGGCCCAGATGCTGCCCGGCACCGCCGCCGTGGTGAACGCGGTGGCGCGCGACCCGAACGGCATCGGCTACGGCGGCGAGGCCTACGCGAAGGGCGTCCGGCTGCTGCCGCTCAAGAAGGACGAGGCCAGCCCCGCGGTCGCTCCCGGCGACGCCACCGTGACCGACGGCAGCTACCCGCTCGCCCGCTCGCTGTACTTCTACACGCGCAAGGACCCGGCCGGCGACGCGAAGGCCTTCATCGACTTCTGCCGGTCGCCCGAGGGCCAGGCGATCGTCGGCGAAGTCGGCTACTTCCCGGTGCGATGATGCGCCGTTTCGCGCTGTGCGGCGTGCTCGCGATGCTCGTGCCGGCCGCTCCGTTCGTCGCCCCGGCACGCGCGCAGGAAGCGCCCGCGGACTCGGCCGCCGCCGTGACGCGCACCGAGCTGCAGGAGCACCTGGACGGGTTCGGCGAGATCCTGGCCACGATGCAGGCGGACCTCGACAAGCTGAAGCGCTTCAAGTTCTCGGGCTACCTGCAGGCGCGGACGGAGCTCGGTGAAGCGAGCAACGACAGCGTGCGCGTGTCGGGCAACCCGTACGCCGTGTCGCCGGCGAACGTGTCGCGCTTCTACATCCGCCGCGCGCGGCTCAAGCTGACGTACGACTCGAGCCCGCTGAGCCAGGCGGTGATCTACCTGGACGGCGGCCAGGACCGCACGATCCGCCTGCTCGAGGCGTACGTGACGCTGCTCGATCCCTGGACGCCGCTGCACGACCACCAGCTCACCGTGGGCCAGTTCAACGTGCCCTTCGGTTACGAGATCGAGCGCTCGTCGAGCGTGCGCGAGCTGCCCGAACGCTCGCGCGCCGAGAACGTGCTGTTCGCGGGTGAGCGCGACCGCGGCGTGAAGCTGGAGAGCCAGTGGACGCCGCAGCTGAAGACGTCGCTGTCCGTGTTGAACGGCGGCGGCATCAACAGCGCCGATTTCCCGAACACCGATCCGACGCGCGGCAAGGACGTCACGGCCCGCGCGCGCTGGTCGCAGGGCGTGTTCGACGTGTCGGCGTCCGGCTACTGGGGCCGGCACGTGACGCCGCTCACGGGGCTCGACGTCACGACCGACAAGACGCGCCTGGGGCTGGACGCGCAGACCTTCTACCAGCTGCCGCGCCTGGGCGGCGGCACGCTGCGCGCGGAGTGGTACGCGGGCCACGAGATCAACCCCGACTCGGTGAAGACGCTGGTGGTGGCCCCCACCGACGCGAACAAGGTGCGCCTGCTCAAGGCGGGCGCGAACGCCGCGCACCTGGCGAGCGACGCGCAGGGGGGCTACGTGATGTGGGTGCAGAACGTGGGCGACCCCGCGCAGGCCGTGGTGCGCTGGGACTGGTTCGACCCGAACGTCGACGCCGACCACGACCAGTACGCGCGGCTGACCGTGGGAGCGAACTGGTTCTGGGACGGCTACACGCGGCTGACCGTGGCGTACGACGTCCCGCTCACCAACGTCGCGAACGGGCCCGGCCGCTGGCGCGACCCGCACGACGACCTGTGGACCTTCCAGGTCCAGCACAAGTTCTAGGAGAGCCCGATCGCATGAAGCTCCGCTCGCTGTTCGCCGCCTCGCTGCTCGCGCTGCTCGCCGCCTCGCCTTCCCACGCCGGCCGCCCGGTGACGGTGAAGGGCTCCGACACCATGGTGATCCTGGGCCAGCGGTGGGCCGAGGCGTTCATGAACCAGCACGCGGGCCAGGTGGTGATGGTCACCGGCGGCGGCTCGGGCACGGGCATCGCCGCGCTGATCAACGGCACCACCGACGTGTGCCAGGCGTCGCGTCCGATGAAGCCCGACGAGAAGCTGAAGCTCCGCGACCGCTTCCAGACGATGGGTGTCGAGATCCCGGTGGCGAAGGACGGCCTGTCGATCTACCTGCACGAGTCGAACCCGGTGAAGGACCTCACGATCGAGCAGCTGCGCGGCATCTACATGGGCACGATCACGAACTGGAAGCAGGTGGGCGGCCGGGACGCGACGATCGTGCTGTACAGCCGCGAGAACAACTCCGGCACGTACGTGTTCTTCAAGGACAACGTGCTCGGTGGTCGCGACTTCTCCCCGCGCGCGCAGACGCTGCCGGGCACGGCCGCGGTGGTGAACGCGGTCGCGAAGGATCCGAACGGCATCGGCTACGGCGGGCACGCGTACACCAAGGGCGTGAAGGACTGCGCGCTCCGCAAGGACGCGAAGTCGCCGGCCATCGCGCCGTCGGCGGCCACCGTGCGCGACGGCAGCTATCCCCTGTGGCGCCACCTGTTCTTCTACCTGCGCCGCAAACCCGAAGGCGACGTGCGCGCGTTCGTGGACTACTGCCTGTCGGACGCGGGTCAGAAGCTCGCCGCCGACGTCGGCTACTACACGCTGAAGTAGGAGCGATCGTGACCGTCACCCGTCCCGGGATCCACGCCGAACGCCACCTCGCGATGCGCCGCGTGCGCGAGGGCGCGATCGAATGGCTGCTGCGCGCGTGCGCGTTCAGCGCCGTGGCCGGGTTGCTCCTGATCCTGTGCTTCGTCTTCCGCGAGGCCTCGCCCGTGCTCTTCGACGCCGGCATCCGGAAAGAGGCGGGCCTCGCGGGCTTCTTCTCCACGCCGCTGTGGCAGCCCGTGGGCGACGTGCCCAAGTACGGGCTCGTGCCGCTGCTCGTGGGCACGCTCAAGGTGGTGCTCGTGGCCATGGGCTTCGCGGTGCCGCTGTCGGTGCTCGCGGCCGTGTTCGCCGCCGAGTTCGCCACGCCGCGGCTGCGCGAGGTGCTCAAGCCGGCGATCGAGATCCTGGCCGGCATCCCGTCGGTGGTGCTCGGGTTCTTCGCGCTGATCGTGCTGGCGTCGTGGCTGCAGGGGCTCACGGGCTCGGTGATGCGGCTGAACGCGCTGAACGCCGGCCTCGCGCTGGGGCTGGGCGTGATCCCCACCATCTTCACGGTGTGCGAGGACGCGCTGCGCGCCGTGCCGCGGCCCTATCGCGAGGCGTCGCTCGCGCTCGGCGCGTCGCCGTGGCAGACCGCGTGGACCGTCACGCTGCCGGCGGCGTCGGCGGGCGTGGCCGCGGGCGTGCTGCTGGGGCTCGCGCGCGCCGTGGGCGAAACGATGATCGTGCTGATGGCGTCGGGCAACGCGGCGATCACCTCGCCCGACGTGCTGGAATCGGTGCGCACGCTGTCGGCGAGCATCGCCGCCGAGCTGGCGGAGGTGGTGGTGGGCAGCGCGCACTACTCGGTGCTGTTCTTCCTGGGCGCGCTGCTCTTCGCCGTGACGTTCTCGATCAACGTGGCGGCCGGGCTGTTCGTGGGCCGGCTGCGCCGGCGCATGGCGGGCGCATGACGACCGACGCGCTCCGCGGCGTGCGGCCGCTGCCGAGCGGCCGGCGGCTCGACCTGGCCGGCCCGGCGTTCACCGCGCTGTCGGGCTTCGCCGCGGCGCTGATCGTGGCGTTCGTCGCGGTGATCCTGGGCGACATCGTGGCGAACGGCTGGGCGTCGGTGACGTGGGAGTTCCTGACCGGCGCGCCGCGCGAGGGCATGACGAAGGGCGGCATCTGGCCCGCGATCTACGGCACGATGCTGCTGGTGGTGCTGATGGTGGTCGCGCTCGTGCCGCTGGGCGTGGGTGCGGGCGTGTGGCTGCACGAGTACGCGCGGCCCGACGCGCGCTTCACGCGGCTCGTGCGCTTCGCGGTGGCGAACCTCGCGGGCGTGCCGAGCATCGTGTTCGGCCTGTTCGGGCTCGGCTTCTTCGTGCAGTTCGTGGGCCGCGGCATGGACCAGGCGCTGGGCCTCGACGTCGTGTGGGGCAAGCCCGCGCTGATCTGGGCGGCGCTCACGCTGGCGCTGCTGAACCTGCCGGTCGTGATCGTGACCACCGAGGAGGCGCTGTCCACGGTGGGCCGCGACATGCGCGAGGCCTCGCTCGCGCTCGGCGCCACGCGCTGGCAGACCGTGCGCCACGTGCTGCTGCCGCAGGCCATGCCGGGCATCCTCACGGGCGCGATCCTGTCGGTGTCGCGCGGCGCCGGCGAGGTGGCGCCGATCCTGTTCACCGGCGCCGCGTACTTCCTGCCGTTCCTGCCGCAGTCGCCCACCGACCAGTTCATGGAACTGGGCTACCACGTGTTCGTGCTGGCCACGCAGTCGCCCGACGTGGACGCCACGCGCCCGCTGCTCTACGGCACGGTGCTGGTGCTGCTGGCGCTCACGCTGCTGCTGAACCTGACCGCGATCCTGCTGCGCGCCCGGCTGCGCGCGCGGCTGATGGGGAGATGAGCATGTCGATCCAGGCGAACGACGATCCGCTGGCGGCTGAGCCGCGTCCGGGCGTGCGTGCTGCCGTTGCAAAGGGCGCTCATGCCGCGCGACGCGAGCCCCGCGGGGGCGGGGGCCGCGCCGCGACTGTCGGCGCGGGATTTCCACCTGCACTACGGTGCGCACCACGCGCTCAAGGGCATCACGCTCGAGATCCCGTCGCACAGCGTGACGGCGATCATCGGGCCGTCGGGCTGCGGCAAGAGCACGCTGCTGCGCTCGTTCAACCGCATGAACGACCTGATCCCGGGCGTGCGCACGAGCGGCGGGCTCGCCGTGTCGGGGCACGACGTGTTCGCTCCGGGCACCGACGTGGTGGAGCTGCGCCGGCGCGTGGGCATGGTGTTCCAGCGCCCGAACCCGTTCCCGAAGTCGATCTTCGAGAACGTGGTGTTCGGGTTGCGCATGCTGGGCCTGAACGACCGCGGCGAGCTGTCGGTGCGCGCCGAGGACAGCCTGCGGCGCGCGGCGCTGTGGGACGAGGTGAAGGACCGCCTCGACCGCTCCGCGCTGGCGCTGTCGGGCGGCCAGCAGCAGCGGCTGTGCATCGCCCGCTGCCTCGCGGTGGAGCCCGAGGTGATCCTGATGGACGAGCCCGCGTCGGCGCTCGACCCCACGGCCACCGCGCGCGTGGAGGAGCTGGTGCTGGAGCTCAAGGCCCGCTACACGATCGTGGTGGTGACGCACAACATGCAGCAGGCCGCGCGCATCTCGGACCGGACGGCGTTCCTGCTGCAGGGCGAACTCGTGGAGATGGACGAGACGCGCGTGCTGTTCACGAACCCGCGCCGCAAGACGACCGAGGACTACATCACGGGCCGCTTCGGCTGATCCGGGGCGTGCGGAGGAACCCATGGAACGTCACTTCGAACAGCAGCTCGACGAGCTGAAGGCGCAGCTGCTGCTGATGAGCGGCCGCGCCGAGTCCATCCTGCGCAAGGCCATCGAGGCGCTGGAGCGGCGCGACGTGCCGCTGGCCACCGAGGTGTTCGCCGACGACCGCGTGATCGACCAGATGGAGATCGACGTCGAGGAGCGCTGCGTGAACCTGCTCGCGCTGCAGCAGCCGCTGGCGCGCGACCTGCGCTTCATCACGTCGGCGCTCAAGCTGTCGAACGATCTCGAACGCATCGGCGACCACGGCGTGAACATCGCGGGCTGCGTGATCGACCTGGTGCGCCACCCGGCGGCACGCCCGGTGGAGGACCTGCCGCGGCTGGCCGAGAGCGCCATCGGCATGCTGCGCGACGCGCTCGACGCGTTCGTGCGCCGCGACGCCGACGCCGCACGCAAGCTGGTGCTGCGCGACGACGAGGTGGACCAGATGCACCGTGCGGTGTTCGGCGAGCTGATCCGCCGCATGATCGAGGACCCCACGCAGATCGAGCGCTGCATGACGCTGGTGCTGGTGTCGCGGAACCTCGAGCGCGTGGGCGACCTGGCCACGAACATCGCCGAGGAAGTGGTGTTCATCGCCGAGGCGCGCGTGATCAAGCACCACGCCGAGGACCGCAAGGACGAGGACAAGGACGAGTTCAGCCGGAGCTGAGCGGAGAGCGGAAGTCGCAGCGCGGGCCCGGGGGCGGAACGGCTCCCGGGCCCGCCCGTTTCGTCACGTGTCCCCGCCTCGTCTCCGCCCGTCCGCCGCCGTCGCTCAGTCGTGGCGCTTCGGCCCCGGGGCCTCGGGCATCAGCAGGCCGCGCTTCGTGCGGCGCACGCGCGGCCACGCGAGCGCGAGCCACGCGAGCCAGCCGCC
>JBGAMH010000217.1:0-8401 GCA_044223135.1 Candidatus Eiseniibacteriota bacterium
TCCCGGTCGTGCAAGCGCACCGGGACACCCGACCATGCGGGGCAACGCAAGAGGATCGTGCACGGACCCGTCGGAACCACTTAGCGGACCTGCCGACGCGCACAGCCCCAGATGGGTAACGCTGCCGGCGAAGCCGGCGCGCATCCTCGGTCGTGCAAGCGCACCGGGACACCCGACCATGCGGGGCAACGCAAGAGGATCGTGCACGGACCCGTCGGAACCACTTAGCGGACCCGTGAGAACTTCTACATTGACGGTCGCCCTCCCCCGCGGCACCGTGCCGCCATTCCCCCACGCGTGGCCGACGCGTTTCGACGGCCGGCTCATACCGGAGGCCGCATGGCCGCACCCTACGAACTCCGCCCCCTCACGTTCGGAGAGCTGCTCGACCGGGCGTTCACGATCTATCGGCGAGACTTCCTCGTGCTCGCGGGCATCATGCTGACGGCCACGCTCCTGCCCGGCCTGCTCGCGGTGGCCGCCATGGCCATCATCGGAACGCACCCCGTCGCCGGGCTCATCGTGATGTGCGTGTACTTCCCGCTCGGCGTGATCGGCTACGCCGCCGCGACCGCCGCGACCACGCATGCCGTGTCCGCGGCCCTGATGGGCGAACCGTTCTCCATGGGCAGTTCGTTCGAGGCCGTGAAGTCGCGCATCGGCCCGGTGCTCGGCGGCTCGATCCTGATGGGCCTCGGGATCCTGGTGGGCTTCCTCCTGCTCGTGGTGCCCGGCGTCATCGCGCTGCTGCGCTGGTTCGTGCTCGTTCCCACGCTGGTGCTCGAGCGCGGTTCCGTCGACGGCGCCCTGCGCCGCAGCTGGAACCTCACCGACGGCCACATGGGCCGGATCTTCGGGATCTTCCTGCTGATCATGTGCATCGGTTTCGCCGTGGGCATGCTGGTGGTGCTCCCGTTCACGGCGCTCATGGTCTTCGCGAGCCCCGGCACCGCGGGGTCCGGCTTCTCGCAGGCGGTCATGCAACTGCTTCAGTACGGGGCCAACGTGCTCGTGCTGCCGGTGCAGAGCATCATCACGGTGCTCATCTACTACGACCTGCGCGTCCGCAAGGAGGCGTTCGACGTGGAGCGCATGATGTCCGGCATGGGCGGCACGCCGCCGCCCGTGGCGCCGCCGCTGGGCTGAGCCGTGTGCCGCCGCGCCGGCCGGGGCGCGCTCGCCGTGCTGCTCGCGCTCCTCGTGCTGGCGCCCCCGCTCGGGCGCGCCGCGTCCGGGACGCCCGCCGACTCCGCGCGTGCCGAGCTGCTGCGCGCGCTGCTCGCTTCGGCCGAGGACTCCACGCGGCACGCCGACTCCACGGCGGCCGGTGTCGACACGACCGGCGGCGTCCCGCTACCCGACGCGCGCGCCGAGCTGCACGACATCCTGCGCGACCGCGACTTCGCGCCCGAGACACGGGAAAGCGCGCTCGACCGCTGGGAGCGCGAGGCCAGCCGGTGGCTCGGCCGCCAGCTCGAGCGCCTGTTCGGCCCCGCGGCGCGCCACGAAGGCGTGGGCGAGATCTTCGGGTGGACGATGCTGGCGCTCACCGTGACCGCCCTGCTCGCCGTGCTCGCGTACGCGCTGCGCGACGCGTTCGGGCGCGCGCACGAGAGCGCCGACGGCCCCGCGCGCGTGCGCGAGCCGGGCTCCACCGTGTGGCTCGAGCGCGCGCGTCGCGCCGCGGCGCGCGGCGCGTTCCGCGAGGCCGTGCACGACGCCTACTGGGCCGCCGCCCACCGCCTGGACGAAGCGAAGGCCGCGCCGTTCGACCGCGCGCGGACGCATCGCGAGACGCTGCGCCGCGTGCCGCGCGGCCACGTCCTGCGCGCGCCGTTCGAGCAGGTGGCCACGCGCTACGAGCGCGTCTGGTTCGGCCGCGAGACCGCCGACGAGAACGCCTGGATCGACACCGCCCACCAACTGGAGGAGCTGGGATGCTCGGATCGCTCGAGCGCGGCGACCGCTTCCTCCTGATCGGCGCCGCCGTCCTGTTCGCGATCGTCACCGCGCTCGCCGCGCTGCTCGGCCGGCCCGCCAGCGAGGACGGCGAACCCGTCACCAGTTCGTGGTCCGGCACACCCGGCGGCGGGCTCGCCGCGTACCGGCTGCTCGGCCGCGTGCTGGACGCCGGCGTCGTGCGCTGGGAGCGCTCGCCCGAGGAGCTCGAGCACGAGACGCTCGGCTGGACCGAGAGTCGTGGCGTCACGCTGCTGGTGGCGCTGCCCACGGTGCAGCCCACGCGGCGCGAGCGCGACGCGGTCGAGAAGTTCGTGCGCACCGGCGGCCGGCTGGTGGTGATCGGCGACGCGCTCGGCCTCGCCCCCGGCGCCGTCACCGAGCGCGCGACCGGCCAGGACACGCTCACGTGGCTGCGCGCCGACTCGAACGGCGTCGCGCGCCGCGCCGCGCGCGTGCGCATGCGCGCCACCGCGCGCTGGTCCGGCGCGCTGCCCGACGAGGGGAGCGTGCGCTTCGCGCAGCATGCGATGCCCGGCGTGGTCGAGTACCCGCTCGGCCTCGGCACCGTGGTGTGGTGGGCCGGCCCGCTTCCGGTCGCCAACCGGGGCCTGCTGCTGGCCGACAACCTCGCGCTGTTCCTGGATTCGGTCGGCTCGCCCGAAGGCGAGGTGCTGTGGGACGAGTACTTCCACGGCTCGCGCGGCGAGGTGATGGGCTACCTCCTGCGCACGCCGCTCAAGTGGGCGATCGTGCAGGTGCTGCTGGTGTTCGCCGTGGTGTGCTTCACGTGGGCGCGGCGCTTCGTGCCCGCGCGCGTGCCCGCGAGCGAGTCGCGGGCGTCGCGGCTGGAGTTCGTGGACGCGCTCGGCGGGCTCTACGCGCGCGCCGGCGCCGCCGCCGTGGCGGTGCGCGTGGTGCACGACGACGTCCGGTTGCGGCTGGTGCGGCGGCTCGGCCTGCCCGCGGCCGTGCCGTCGGCGGTGCTGGCCGACGCCGCCGCGCGCCGGCTGGGCGTGGGCGGTCCCGCGCTCGCGCAGCTGCTGGACCGCACCGCGCACGCCGGCGACGAGGACGCGGGCACCACGGTGGGCGAAGCGCTCACGCTGGTGCAGGCGCTGGACCAGTGGGATCGACGATGGCAGACCGTGGCCGGAGCGGAACGCACCGGCGACGACACTCGAACCGAAGGAGCCTGACGTGGCCGGAGTCGCCGCGCTGAGAGCGCACCTGCGCGAGCAGATGGCGAAGGTGATCGTGGGACAGGAGGACGCGCTGGAGCAGATGCTGCTGGCGCTGCTCGCGGGCGGCCACGCGCTGCTGGAGGGCGTGCCCGGGCTGGCGAAGACGCTCAGCGTGAAGGCGCTCGCGCGCGCGTGCGGCCTCGGCTTCCAGCGCGTGCAGTGCACGCCCGACCTGCTGCCCTCCGACGTGCTCGGCACGAACGTGTTCCAGCCGGCCACCGGCCAGTTCGTGCTGCGCCGCGGGCCCGTGTTCACCGACCTGCTGCTGGTGGACGAGATCAACCGCACGCCGTCGCGCACGCAGGCCGCGCTGCTCGAGTGCATGGAGGAGCGCCAGGTCACGCTCGACGGCGAGCGCCACCCGTTGAGTACGCACTTCACCGTGTTCGCCACGCAGAACCCCGTGGAGTTCGAGGGCACGTACCCGCTGCCCGAGGCGCAGCTCGACCGCTTCCTGCTGAAGGTGCGCTTCGACTACCCCGACGCCGAACGCGAGGCGGCGATCCTCGAGCACGTGGACCGCGGCTTCGACGCGCGCGGCGTGGACGCGCTCGACCTGGCCCCGCTGCCGGCCGGCGCGCTCGACGGCGCGCGCGCCGAGGTGGCGGCGGTGCGCGTGGACCCGACGCTGTACCCGTACGTGGCCGCCGTGGCGCGCCGCACGCGCGACTGGCCGTCGGTGCTGCTGGGCGCGAGCCCGCGCGCCGCGATCCACCTGCTGGCCGTGGCCAAGGGCGCCGCCGCGCTCGAGGGCCGCGACTACCTCATTCCCGACGACGTGAAGGGCGTGGCCGCCCCCGTGCTGCGCCACCGGCTCACGCTGCGGCCCGACGCCGAGATCGAGGGCGCGTCGGCCGACCAGGTGGTGGCCGAGGTGCTGGACGCCGTCGAGGTGCCGCGCGCGTGAGCAGCGCGCTCGCGAGCCCGCCCGGGCGCCCGCGCGCCGCCGAGCCGCACCGGCTGTCGCCCGCCGAGTGCGCCGCCGACGCCGCGCCCGACGGCCGCTGGAGCGCCGCGTTCGGCGTGCGCTTCGCGGTGCTCGCGCTGGCCGGGCTCGCCGCGCTCGCGCCCGCGTGGTGGAACCCGCGCTTCGCGCTGCTGATGCTGCTGTGGGACGTGCTGCTGGTGGCGGCGTGGGCCGTGGACCTCGCGCGGCTGCCGGCCACCGTGCGCGTGCGGCGCCGCTGGCTCGGCGCGCTCGCCGTGGGCCGGCCGAGCGCGCTCGAATACGTGCTCGCGCACGAGTCCGAAGCCACGCTGCACGTGGAGCTGGCCGACGATCTCGGCGAAGGCCTGGCCGCCGCCGCGCCCGTGGCGGCGTTCACGGTGCCCGGCGGCACGCGCGTGGACGGGCTCGTGGCCATGGTGGAGGGCGGCGCACGCGTACCGCTGACGCCCGCCGCGCGCGGCGACCACCGCGCCCGCGCCGTGCGCCTGCGCGTGCAGTCGTCGCTCGGGCTCGCGCAGCGCCGCCTGCGCGCGGAGCTGCCGCAGGTGGTGCGCGTGTATCCCGACCTCGGCGATCCCGGCGCGATCACGCTGGCCGCGCTGCGCACGCGGCAGATGGGGCTGGAGCGCCGCCGCCAGCGGCTCGCCGGCGTGCGCCGCGAGTTCGAGGCGCTGCGCGACTGGCGCGACGGCGACGAGCTGCGCGACGTCTGCTGGCCCGCCACCGCGCGCCGCAACCGGCTCGTGTCCAAGCAGTGGCGCGCCGAACGCAGCCAGACCGTGTGGCTGGTGGTGGACGCGGGCCGGCTCATGGGCGCACGCGTGGGCGAGCGATCGCGGCTCGACGTGGCCGCCGACGCCGCGCTGCGGCTGGCGCGCGTGGCCGAAGCGGCCGGCGACCGCGTGGGGCTGCTCGTGTACGGCCGGCGCGTGCAGCAGCGCGTGGCGCCCGGGCACGGCCGCGCGCACCGCCGCGCGCTGCTCGACGCGCTCGCGCTGGCCGCGCGCGAGACGTCCGAAGCCGATCACCTCGGCGCCGCGCTGCAGGTGCTCGCGCGCCAGAAGCAGCGCGCGCTCGTGGTGTGGATCACCGACGTGGCCGAGACCGCGGGCACGCCCGACGTCATCGAGGGCGCGCGCCAGGTGGCGCGGCGGCACCTGCTGCTGTTCCTGGCACTCGCGCACCGCGAGCTGGCCGCGGCCGCCGCCGCGGCGCCCGACGATCTCGACGCGATGTGGCGGCGCGCCGCGGCGCTGGAGCTGTCCACCCGGCGCGAGGCGCTGCTGCGAGCGCTGCGTCAGCGCGGCGCGCGCGTGGCCGAGGCCGAGCCCGGCGCGCTCGCGACCGTGGCGATCAACGGTTACCTCGAGGCCAAGGAGCGCAGCCGGTTGTAGCGCGCTCAGTGCGCCGGAGCCGCGACAGCCGCGGCCGGTTGCGGCGCCGCGTCCCTGCCGCCGCGGGCGATCCACGTCACCCACAGCGCGAACAGCGCCGCGCCGAGCGCCACCTTGAGCCCCGCCGGCGACGGGGTGGGCGACACGAACGCTTCCACGACGCCCGCCACCACCAGCATCGGCACCGTGCCCACCGCGAGCCGCGCCGCGCGCGCCCCCGCGCGCTCCAGCGACACCCGACGCGGCAGCGCGCCCGGGAACAGGATGCCGCGCGCCACCACGAAGCCCGCGGCGCCGGCCACGAAGATGGCCGGCAGCTCGAGCGAGCCGTGCGCCACCACGAACGACCACAGCTTGTCGCTCATGTGCGCGCGCGCGCATGCCTCGCCGATCACGCCCAGCATCACGCCGTTGTGCGCGAGCAGCCAGAACGTCAGCACGCCCGCGGAGATGCCGCTGGCGAAGGTCATGAACGCCACCGTCATGTTGTTGGTCATGATGGCGCTCGAAGCGGCGGGCTGGACGCCCACGATGGAGTGGGTCCACATCTCGCGGCGGTCGATCGTGTCGCGCATGGTGGTGGACAGGTACGCGCGCACCAGCCCGGGATCGGCGTGCGCGGCGAACCACGCGGCCACCGCGAAGCCCGCGAAGATGCCCGCCGACGCGAGCACCAGCGGGAGCTCCTCGCGCACGAGCCGCGGGAAGTCGCGCGTGAGCAGGTCGAGCGGAGCGCGTGCGCGCTCGGGAGCGCCGCTGTACACCAGGTTGTGCGCGCGTCCGAGCACCTGATTAAGATACGCGGCCAGCGATGCGCTCGCGGGGTCCTCGCGAACGGTGGCGAGGTCCGCGGCCGTCTGCCGGTACAGCAGCGCGAGCTCGCGGAGCTCGGCGTGACGCAGCGAGGCGAGCCCCGACTGCTGGCCCCGTCGCACCAGTTCGTCGAATCGCGTCCAGAGATCGCGACGCTTGCGCATCCAGGTGGCGGAGATCACCCATGTCCTCCGACGAAACGCTGACCATCGACACGCCCGAGCAGATGCGGCTGGAATACCCGCTCGCGGGCGTGGGCAGCCGTGCGCTGGCGCTGATGATGGACAGTTTGTACCAGATCGCGATCCTCGCCGTCCTGCTGCTGGTGGCGCTCGGCCTGGGGCTGACGGGGCGCATGTTCGGCAGCGAGGGCGCGTGGGTCATGGCCTTCCTGATCCTCGGCCTGTTCGCGATCCAGTTCGGCTACTACGCGCTGTTCGAGGCGCTCTGGTCGGGCCAGACGCCCGGCAAGCGCCAGATGAAGCTGCGCGTGATCCGCACCAATGGCCGCCCGCTCACCGCGGCGGGCTCGGTGGCGCGCAACCTGATGCGCCTGGTCGACTCGCTGCCTTCGCTCTACGGCATCGGCATCCTCGTGGTGATGCTCACGCCGCGGCGCCAGCGGCTCGGCGACCTGCTGGCGGGCACCGTGGTGGTGCACGAGGCGTCCGCTACGGCCGCGCCGCCGCCGTGGCTGGACGCCGCGCTGCCCGCGGCGACCGCCTCGGGCCTGCTCACGCCCGAGGAACTGCGCCTGGTCGAGACGTTCCTCGAGCGCCGCGACGGGATGGTGCTCGATGCGCGCGTGCGGCTGGCGGGACAGATCGCCGACCGCATCGGCGCGCGGCTCCGCGTGGAGTACGAGGACCGGCGCGACGGCGAAGCGTGGCTCGCGGGCCTGGTGCGCCGCACGCGCGAGCACGCGTGAACGCCTTCCCTCCGCCCGCGGGCGGCGCGCCGTTCGCGCCCGCCGCCGAGGTGGCTCCCGCGCCGGGCGCCACGCGGCCCGCCCGCCCCGCGGAGTCCGCCGCGCTCGCGCGCGACGTGCGCGACGCGATCGCCCCGTACCGCACGATCGAATCGCTGCACGCCGCCCGCGAGTGGCCGGCGCTGCGCGAGCGGCTCGCCGCCGCGCTCGGCACCGTGCGCCGCTACGTGCCGGCCGCGCCGCCCACCGCCGCGCGCGACGAGGCGGCCGTGCACGCGGTGCAGTGGAACGTGGAGCACGGCAACTGGTACGACGCCGTGGAGCGCGCGCTGCGCGAGCACCCGCTGCTCTCGCGCGCCGACGTGATCACGTGCAACGAGATCGACCTGGGGATGGCGCGCGCGGGCAACCGCGACGTGACCGGCGATCTCGCCGACGCGCTGGGCCTGCACGCGGTGTGGGCGCCGCAGTTCCTCGAGACCACCGTGGGCCGCGACGACGACGCCACCACCGCCGGCGGCCGGGCCAACGAG
Organism: Candidatus Eiseniibacteriota bacterium; assembly: GCA_044223135.1. GTDB lineage: Bacteria > Eisenbacteria > RBG-16-71-46 > RBG-16-71-46 > RBG-16-71-46 > JBGAMH01. The sequence goes on from JBGAMH010000217.1 coordinate 7,821, forward strand.
GAATCGCTGTTCGGCCTCGCGGTGCTGTCGCGATGGCCGATCGGCGAGGTGCGGCTGGTGCCGCTGCCGGGCCCCGAGAAGATCCAGTACGACCTGGAGCGCATGCTCGGCCGGTTCGTCGGGCTGGTGGCCGAGATCCGCCACCCGCGCCGGCCGTTCGTGGTGACGAGCGTGCACCTGGAGGTGCACCGCACGCGCGCGCACCGCGAAGCGCAGATGACCGCGCTGCTCGCCGCGCTCGGGACCGACGCGCGGCCCGCGCTGGTGGCGGGCGACTGGAACACGCACACGTTCGATCGCGGGCTCTGGCACTCGTCGTTCACCGGCGCGCTGCCGCTGCTCACGTGGCCCACGGATGCACTTCGCGAGCGACTGATGCGACCGGACCGCGGGTCGCACCACGAGGCGCTGTTCGACCGGCTCGCCGCGGCCGGCTTCGCGTGGGAGCCCTGGCTCGACGAAGCGCCCACGCTGCAGCTGCGCTTCGACCGGCTCGACGAGGTGAACGCGATGCCCGGCCCGCTGCGCGCGCTCGTGCACGGCGCGCTCGGCGGCCTGCAGCGCCGCGGCGCGCTGCGGCT
>JBGAMH010000218.1:0-8320 GCA_044223135.1 Candidatus Eiseniibacteriota bacterium
CGCGCCAGTGCAACATGCAGGGCAACGTGATCTCGGCGGGCAACTTCGACGACGGCGAGAGCGCCGGCGACCGGCGCTTCTTCGCGGACCGCGAGCGGCTGGACGGCATGGTGTCGCCCACGATCGACCTCGTCACCGATGCGTCGGGCAACGGCGAGACGCCGAACGCGATGGGGATCACGTGGGTCGATACGCAGGCATGGAACATCGGCGACGACTACTACATCGTGGGCGATCTCTACCCCGGCGTCCTGAACCTCTACTTCACCGGCAACTCGTGGACGTTCGGGGTCCAGGCGTACCCGGCTCGACAGCCGAACGGCGGCGCGTGCTGGGGTGAGCTCCGCACGCCGTCGTTCGATCTCTATGCCGGCGAACCCGCGTGCGCCACGTTCGAGACGGGGCTCTATCAGAACGGCCTGGTGCGCACCACCAACGCAGGCGGTGTCGCCGACTCGATCCGCATCTTCCTGGGCAAGCACCAGCAGTGCTTCCGCTTCGGCGTGTCGATGGGCTGCGGCGCGGACGACGGTGCCTACTTCGACAACGTGTCCCTGCTGTTCTCGAACTGGTTCGGGGCCGGCGCGAGCCTGGGCATCTCGGCCGAGCCCTGGCAGTGGTGGCAGGATGCGTTCCCGGTCAACGCCCTGTCCGGCCTGCCCGGCACTGCGGCGTTCGACACAACGACGGCGCTCGTCAAGAGCGGCTGGAACTCGGCCCCGGGCGCGCCCGTGACACAGGGCCGCTTCGATGTTCCCGGCGACACCTCGATCGTCCTCATGTCGGTCACCGGCTCTCGCCGGATCGACATGGTGTTCCGCATCCTTCCGGGCCCAGGGAACTACCAGGTCTCCGCCGGACGCCAGCACCCGCCGACATCCTCGATGAACCTCCTGCGGCTGCCGACCGACCAGACCCAGGTCGCGGTGGCGGGCGACGCCTCGTTCTGGGGCCAGTACCTGGCCGATCCGGGCGCGTTCGGCACCGTGGGTGGACACCACGGCGGTCTGTGGTGGGACCCTCTGACGTGGAACAGCGCACGTTGCGACACGGCCGAGCGCAATAACTTCCCAACAACGGGGTTCACCACGAATCGTGGGGGAACGTTTCTCAACGCGTGGGCCTCGATGTACCACGAGGCGGATCCCAAGTTCGCCACGCTGGGGATCAACAAGTTCCGTTGCTTCCGCATGGACACCGCGGTGGCAGCCAACCAGCTCAACATCCGTTGCGACGGGACGGTGCCCGCGTGGCTGAATACCGTCCCGCGCTCGCGCACGGGCTGGGATGGCACCACGACCACGACCGAGTTCACGAAGATCATCCCCGATGGGCTCCTCACACCCGGGTCGCACGTCCAGTACTTCTATCGCTATGCCAATCTCTCGACACCGTCGACGTTCCAGATGGTGCCCGACACGGCCTATGTCTGGCCGCAATCCGGGGAAGGCTCGACCGATGGTCACCGCTGGCAGCAGTGGTCCGTGCTTCCGGATCGCTGGAAGGACACGCAGTTCGGCGGCCAGGGCATGGCGTGCATGCTGGTGGTGGACCAGGCCGACCGGCTGGGCGACGAGCTCGCGTTCATCTCGATCGCCGACACGATCGGACTGACCGGCTCGAACCGGTGGGGTGCGCACAACGGCTGGCACGCCACGGCCGACGAAGACGTTTCGCTCCCGTTCCCCCCGACGTTCTTCGTGCACGGCCGGAATGCCCAGGCCGGCACGGTCTTCGACCTCTACAACGTCAAGGGGGCGGACTCGCCCACGACGCCGAGCGGCGGGCTCGGCGCGCGTCGCGCCAACCGCACCCCGGGCACGTTGCTCGACGGCAAGTGGGCGACGACGGGCCCGACCGAGCAGATGCTTCGCACCTACTACCGCGTGATCCTGCTCATGACCGGCCCGCTGAACCCGGCCATCGGCCCGATCCTCAACCGGAGCACGGACGACGTCGGCATGCTCGAGGATTTCCTCACGGCCGCGGGCGGCACATCACAGCCGCGAGCACTGTGGGTGAATGGTGGCAACTTCGTGGAAGCCGCCTCGACGAGCGGCGGATCGGGATACGATCAGGCGACCTTTGTGCACGACCTGCTCGGCGTGGAACTGGCTGGACGCTCGTACCAGGGCCTGACCGGCGACCACGCGACAGCCGTGGACCTGCTCGGCACACCGACGATCTCGAGCACGTTCACACGCTGGGGACACCGCAACATCTGCGGCGTCTCGCAGGACGACGTCCTGGCGCCTTCGTCTTCCGTGCCCGAGGCCGTCGTGGCCCTCTCGTACGCCTCGACACCGCCGGTGGGCGCGAGCGTGTTCAAGCCGGCCACGGCGGAGCGCCCATGGATGGCGCTCGTGGACGGCTTCCGGCTGAACGACCTCGGCTCGCCGGACCTGGTGACGGGCCGCATGCGACACGCGTACGTCTACTCGGTGCTCGCGAACGCATTCGCCAGCCTGAACTGCGGATCGTTCCCGATGATCCTCGACGTCCCCGGCACCTCGCCGCGCGCCTACTTCGACGCGGTCGCGGTGTTCGGCAACCCTCTGCGCTCAGGCAGCACGAACATCCGCCTGTCGCTGTCGGCACGGGACCGCGCGCTGGTGCGGCTCTACGACGTCGGCGGGCGCTGCGTGCGCACGCTCGCGGACCGCACGTTCGAAGCCGGCGAACACGACCTGCGCTGGGACGGCACCGACGACCAGGGCCGCCGCCTCGCCCGCGGCGTCTACTTCGCCCAGGTCCGCTACCCCGCCCGCGGATTCGAGGACGCGAAGAAGATCGTGCTGGTGAAGTAGGTGACGGTGCGCCGCGCGGGGAAGGCCGATGCATCGCCCACCCCGCGGACACCCGGCTGGCTCGCGGTCGGCGAACCCTCGTGCCTGGTCGAGAAGTTCCATTGCCCGGGGTTGCGACGCCGTCCTACCATCCGTTCGTCACGCATGCAGTCGTCTCCCACTCCGTGCCTGACGGCGCCTGCCGGCCGCGGACTCATCCCGACGCACCGCGGTGTCCTTGCGTGTCACCAGTCGGGATCGCGCTGGCATGCGCCGGCGCTGCGGGAGCCGAGATGAAGTGCCGCACGCTTGCGACCGTTCTCCTGTGGCTCGGGGCCGCCGTGGTCTCGACTGCCGCCGTGGTCTCGACTGCCGCCGCCGACGACGACTTCGGTGACGTTCCCGCGAGGCTTCACGTACCGCCGGACCCAGGGATGTCTGCTGCGCGCCACCGGCCAGGCGCGAACACGCGGCAGGGATTCCTCGACACCGTTTACGTGGGGCACTCGTATTCGAACCACTGGTCGAACACGGACAACTTCTGGAACCTGTACGCGGGAACCTGTCGCCCGGGAACGATCGACGCCGACAACGCACTCTGGGACTGGGACCACACGACGGGTTGGGGGCCCGGCACGCCGGCCAACCTCGACGACTCGCTCGAAGGCTGGTGGCCAATTCGCCGGACGTACTACATCACCGGTGGCATCACGCTGCCCGATGCCAGTCGACCGTGGTGGTCTCTCGACTACGGCAACGCCGTCAACTATCGCCTGAACGCGGGTGGCGGAGGCCAGCGCACAAAGGGTGTGGTCGGCGTGTGGCATCACGACGCCGGCGTGAATGCGGGCGGTGGGGTCACGTGGATGCCGATCTCGGGAGCGAAGTCCGCGTGGTGCGGTCTCCGCCAGCACGGTGACCTGGCTGCCCTCGACCCGATCACGCGCAACGCCTACAACGCCGCGAGCGCGGAATTCGCGAGCAGCTACAGTGGAACACCCTCAGCGACCGCCTCGACGGGCACGCTCAAGAACTTCCCGGGTTACATGAGTGCATGGGACCAGATGCTCTACCGCGACGTGAGCATCACTGCCGGCCAGCCGGTCTCGCTGTCGTTCCGGTACCGCACGCGGATGTCCACGCAGCGGGACGCTTCGGCGACCACCTGCAGCGGCATCTTCTGGGGTGACCCGCTCTCGGTCACCGCGGGTAACTTCATCAGCGCCACCGCAGCAGGCGCGGGTTTGGGCGGCAATGCGCCTGTCGACTCGTTCATGGTGTTCGTGGGCTTGCCCACCGATCCAGCAGCCGTCACGTACTCGGACGGAGTCGTGCGCCCCCTGTTCGACCCCATGCGTCGCTGGTTCTCGGAGGTGCTTCGCGTGTTCGGAGCGGACGGCACTTGCTTCGAACTCTTCTCGACCGCCGGCAGCACCGACACCCTTGCCGCGGCGCCCACCGTGACCGCGGCACTGAGCGCCACACAGGTGGATGCACTGATCGCCGCGCAGGGAGGCGGCTCCTCGGGTACGGCGAGACTCGTGTTCCGCGTGAAGACCAACAAGGAGTATGCGGACGACGACACGGGGCTGCTGGGGTTCACGTCGCGCGGCTGGGGCGCCGCCCAGATCGACGACGTGGTCGTGAACGGCGTCGTCCTCGGCAGCTTCGAGGGTGCGGAGACCGCCGGCGTGCCCGGCACACCCGACGCCGACTCCCCGATCGACAACGCCACGTCCACGACTGCGCTCCAGAACTGGAAGAGCACCGGGAAGCCACCGGCCATCTACTGGCATCCGCGGGCATTGTCGCAGTTGCGCTGGGAGGACGTGTGCGGCCCTCCCGGCTCCCCGACGCGGGGCTGCGACATGCAGGGCACGGTCATGTCGGCGGGCAACTACGACGACGGAGAGGGCGCGGGGGACCGCCGCTTCGCCTCCGATCGCGAGCGGTTCGACGGCATGCTGTCCCCGACGATCAACTTCGTCACCGCCGGCCAGTCCCACTACGACGTCCCGAACAACATGGGCATCCGGTGGATCGACACCCAGGTGCTCAACGAAGGCGACGACATGTACGTGGTCGGCGACATCTACACCGGTGGGCTGAACCTGTACTTCAAGGGCAATGCGTGGACCTACGGTGCGCAGTCCTTCCCATCGATCCAGCCGAATGGAGGAAAGTGCTGGGGGGAAATCCGGACGCCGACCGTGCAGTTCACCGACACCGAGGCACGCTGCAGCAAGTTCATGGAAACGCTCTACTACAGTGGTGTGGTCCGCACGTCGAATGTCGATGGCGTGCCAGACTCGCTGCGGATCTTCCTGGGCAAACACCAGCAGTGCTTCCGGTTCGGCGTTTCGATGGCCTGTGGCGCTGACGATGGCGCGTACTTCGACAACGTGGCTCTGATGTTCGTGGTCGGCTGCTGCGTGGACTACTTCGGCCCCGCCCTGTATTCCGACCTCTGGTACTGGTGGCAGGACGCCTTCCCCTTCAACGAAACGGCCGGACTTCCGGGTACGGCGGCGTTCGACACGACCACGGCGCTGATCCGGAACGGGTACAACTCCGCGCCGAGTGTCGTACTGGGGCAGGCCCGGTTCGATGTACCCGGGGACACGAGCCTCGTGTACTCCTACCTGGGTGGCTCGCGCCGCACCGACCTGGTGTTCCGGATCCTGCCGGGCCCCGGGAACTACCAGATCGCCATGGGTCGCACCTTCCCGCCGACGGCGTCGATGAACCTCCTCCAGGTGCCGACCGACCAGTCCCAGGTCGCCGTCCCGGGTGACGCCTCGTTCTGGGGGCAGTACATGGCGGACCCGGGCCCATACGGAACACCCGGAGGGCATCACGGTGGTCTGTGGTGGGACCACCTGACGTGGAACAGCGCCCGCTGCGACACGGCCGAGCGCAACAACTTTCCGACCTCGGGGTTCAGCACGAACCGCGGCGGCGCCTCGGGCCTGAACAACCAGTGGGCCTCCATGTACCACGAGTCCGATCCCAAGTTCGCCACCCTGGGCATCCCGAAGTTCCGCTGCTTCCGCATGGACACGGCGGTCAGCGCAAACCAGCTGAACATCCGCTGCGACGGCACGGTACCCGCCTGGCTCAACACGGTGCCCCGCTCCCGTACGGGATGGGACGGGACCACCACCACGCGCGAGTTCACCAAGATCATCCCCGACGGCCTGCTCACGCCGGGTTCGCACGTCCAGTACTTCTACCGCCACTTCGTTTCGACGCAACCGATGTACCCCGCCCTGCTTCCGGACACGAGCCAGATCCTGCAGTCCGCGGAGGGCAAGAACTACGACGGGCATCGATGGCGCGATTTCTCGGTGCTTCCGGATCGGTGGAAGGACCCGGCGTTCGGTGGTCAGGGCATGGCGTGCATGCTCGTGGTGGACCAGGCCGACCGACTCGGCGAGGAGCGTGCCTTCATCTCGATCGCCGACACGATCGGACTCACGGGCGCGAGCAAGTGGGGAGCGCACAACGGCTGGCATGCGCGCGGCGACGCCGATCTGTGGCCAGATCCGATCTTCGGTCTCGTCGACCCGGCCGTGTTCGTACACGGCCGGAACCAGCAACCCGGCACCGCGTTCGACCTCCTGAACGTCCCTGGCGGTGAGTCGGCCACCAGCCCCGCGGGCGGGATCGGCACTCGCCGCTCGCCTCGCACACCGGGCACGCTGCTCGAAGGCAAGTGGGCCCGAGTGGGGCCCACCGACGAGATGCTGCGCACGTTCTACCGGGTGGTGGTGCTGCTGACCGGTCAGATCAGCCCAGCTATCGGCCCGTTCGTGAATCGTGAGTCCGACGACGTCGGAATCCTCCGCGACTTCCTCAAGTCGGGCGGTGGATCGCCCCAACCGCGTGCGCTCTGGGTGAGCGGCGGCAACTTCGTGGAGAGCGAGGCCCTCCTCGACCAGACGGGCTACGCACACGGCGCCTTCCTGAGAGACGAACTCGGAGTGGAGTTGAAGGGACGCTCGTTCCAGTCCCAGACGGGCTTCACCGATCCGAGCGTGGATCTGATGTCCACGCCGGCGACTTCCTCGACGGGCGCCACCTGGGGACTCGCCAACGACTGCGCCATGTCACCGAATGACGTGCTGGCGCCGTCCGCGTCGGTGCCCGAAGCCGTCGTCGCGAGCTGGTACGGCTCCCCGGTTCCCGTGGCGGCGAGTGTCTTCAAACCGGCGACGCCGGAGCGGCCGTGGGCCGTGCTCGTGGACGGTTTCCGGTTGCAGGATCTGACTTCGCAGGGCGGCGTCACTGGCCTCGGCCGGCACGGCTATGTGCACTCGGTGCTCACGCACGCACTCGCCGCCAGCATGTGCGCGTTCAGCGGCCCGACGATCGACGCTCCCGGCACCTCGCCGCGCGCCTACTTCGACGCGGTCGCGCTGTTCGGCAATCCGCTGCGCGCGGGCACCACGACCGTCCGACTGTCGCTGTCGGCGCGGGACCGCGCACTCGTGCGCCTGTACGACGTGGGCGGGCGCTGCGTGCGCACGCTCGCCGACCGCACGTTCGAAGCGGGCGAGCACGACCTGCGCTGGGACGGCACCGACGACCAGGGCCGCCGCCTCGCCCGCGGCGTCTACTTCGCCCAGGTCCGCTACGCCGCCCGCGGGTTCGAGGACGCAAGGAAGATCGTACTGGTGAAGTAGCGCCGAACGGCGGATCTCGGCCACCACGAGGCGGGTCGCGCGACGCGGGCCGCCTCGCGCGTTCGCGGGCGCGCCGTCGCGCGGGACTTCAGCCCTTCACGATCATCCCGCGCGCTTCGAGCAGCGCGCGCACGCGCTCGCGCACGTCTCCCGCCAGTTCCACCGCGCCGGGCCGCACCGTGCCGCCGGTGCCGCACGAGCGCTTGAGCGACGCCGCGAGGTCGTCCAGGAACGCCGTGTTGTCGGGCAGGCCGTCCACCACGGTCACGGTCTTGCCGCCGCGGCCCTTCTTCTCCATGCGCAGCTTCGCGGTGACCTTCGCGGGCACGGTGGCGTGGCCGCCGCTCGTGCGCGAACACCGGCAGTCCACGGCGGGCCAGCCGCAGGTCGGGCAGATACGGCCGACGCCGGTCTTGTACACGACGCGATCGCTCACGCGCGCCGCCCGCCGAAGCGCAGCTTCGCCACCAGCACGCCGCCCGCCAGCACGAGCGTGCAGGCGTTCGCCACCACGACCGGCGCCGAGTGGATGCGCAGGCCATACACGATCCACAGCGTGATGCCCGCCATGAACACCAGGTACATGGCCAGCGAGATGTCCTCCGCCGACCGCGTGCGCCACACGCGCAGCAACTGCGGCACGAACGCGAGCGTCGTCCCCGCCGCCGCCGCGTATCCGATCCACTCGGTCAAGCGCTGCTCCCTCCTCGTCGCGGTGCACCGGCAGGACATTCCCGCCGCCCGCGGCTTCCGTATGTCACAGGGCATGGCCGGCGCACAAGCGCGCCCGCCGGCGGCGGCGCGAGCCGCGGCCGACCCCGGCTACGACGTGGACGCGCTATACGCCGG
>JBGAMH010000219.1:0-8652 GCA_044223135.1 Candidatus Eiseniibacteriota bacterium
CGCTCGCGGCGCTGGCGCGGCTGCCGCGCGGGCGCTGGCGCTTCGCCGACGCGCTCGACGACGACGGCCTGGGCTCGGGGCCGGTGACACTCGCGTGCACGCTCACGTTGAGCGGGCGGCGCGCGCGCTTCGACTGGACCGGCAGCTCGCCGCAGGTGCGCGGGCCCGTCAACGCGCCGCCGGCCGTGGTGACGGCGGCGTGCGCGTACGTGCTGCGCCTGGTGCTCGGCGACGACGTGGCGGTGAACGACGGCCTGCTGCGCGTCCTCGACATCGTGGCGCCCGAGGGCAGCGTGGTGAACCCGCGGCCGCCCGCCGCGGTGGGCGCGGGCAACGTGGAGACGTCGCAGCGGCTGGTCGACGCGGCGATGGGCGCGTTCGCCCGCGCGCTGCCCGCCCGCATGCCGGCGGCGAGCTGCGGCACCATGAACAACCTGGCTCTGGGCGGCGTCGACCCGCGCAGCGGCCGGCCGTTCGCCTACTACGAAACGCTCGGCGGCGGGCACGGCGCGTCGCGCGAGCGCGACGGCGCGCGCGCGATGCAGGCGCACATGACGAACACGCGCAACACGCCGGTGGAGAGCCTCGAGCACGCGGTACCGCTGCGCGTGGACGCGCTCCGCGTGCGGCGCGGCAGCGGCGGGCGCGGGCGGCGCCGCGGCGGCGACGGCACCGAGCGCGAGCTGACGCTGCTCGCGCCCGCGCGCGTGAGCGTGATCGCGGACCGCCGGCGGCGCGGCCCGTGGGGCCTCGCGGGCGGCGAGTCGGGTGCGCCGGGCGAAACGCTCGCGATCGCGCCCGACGGCCGACGCACGCGCCTGCCGGGCAAGTTCACGTGCGATTTCGACGCGGGCACGCGCCTCGTGCTGCGCAGCCCGGGTGGCGGCGGCTGGGGCAAACCGCGCCGCGAACGCGAGCGCGATCGCTGATCGGCGTGCCGCGCGCCCGCGCGGTGACCCGCACGCCGCCCGATTCCCCGGACGGAGTTCGCATGCATCACACCGCGCACGGTCCCGAGGCCACGAAAGCCCGTTCCTCGTTGACCGTGCGCGCGACACGGTGCTAACGGTCCCCGCGTTCCTTCACCGCGGCGCAGCGTGCGCCGCTCGCGGGCCGCACGTGCGTCGGGCCTGCGCCGATCCGATCCGGGAGGTGTCCATGCGCCGAGCGCTCCGTGCGGTCCCCGTCGCGCTCCTCGTGCTGTCGCTGGTGTCCATCGCCGTCATGCCGCGAGGCGGCAACACGGTGCCGCTGTACGCGGCCCGCACGGGCCTGATGTGCTCGACCTGCCACTTCGATCCCAACGGCGGCGGGCCGCGCAACGACTTCGGCTTCGCCTTCGCGAAGAACCGCCACCGCATCGAGGCCGAGTCCGACAGCACGAGCCCGTGGGTCGACCTCACGCTCACGAACCGCGTCGGCGACAACTTCCCGCTCTACTTCGGCGTGAACCAGCGCTTCATGGCGTTCACGAACCAGTTCCAGAAGGACAAGGGCACCGACCGCGCCGGGTTCTACAACATGGAGAACTCGGTCCACATGGCGTTCCAGCCGCACCCGAAGCTCACGCTGGTCTACTCGCGCGACGGGTTCAACACCGGATCCTCGAGCAAGGACGCGTGGGGCATGATCTCGGGCGGCCCGGCCAGCTCGTATGTCCGCGCCGGCCAGTTCCGCGTGCCGTTCGGCCTGCGCACCGACGATCACACGGTGGCCACCCGCAACTCGTTCCTCGACTTCTGGCCCACCGTGGGCCGCTTCCTGCCCTTCGATCCGCGCAGCGTGGACCAGGGCCTCGAGGTGGGCGCCGAATCGCACGGCGCGTTCGGCCGGCTCGCGCTCACGAACGGCGCGACGAACCCGCTGTCGTCGCCGAACAACCACGCGCAGGCGTTCACGGGCAAGCTCGGCTACAACAACGCGCACCACCAGATGGCCGTGTCGCTGTACGACGACTTCCACCAGGAGACCGACTACAGCGACGTCACGCCGGTGGACCGCGGCGTGCGTTTCACGCGCTGGGGCTGGTACGCGATGACGCACGTGGGCCCGGTCTCGGCGCTCGGCGAGATCGCGGCCGGCACCGACGAGCAGCTGTCGGGCGATCCGGTGTCGCCGCTCGCGAAGACGAACCGGCTCGCGTGGTACGCGCAGGTGGACTACACGCCGGCGCGGCCGTGGAACTTCCGCGCGCGCATGGACCGGCTCGAGCTCGACCGTTCGTCCGACGAGCGGCTGCGCGACCTGGCGAGCTGGAACCGCTGGGCGCTGGAGTGCGACTGGGTGCCGGTGCCGTTCGCCGAGATCCGCGCCACGTACCGCGTGATCGACCCCGTGGCCGAGAAGGACCTGTCGGACGTCGAGCTGAAGAGCGAGAAGCAGGCGTACCTGCAGTTCCACTTCTCGTACTGACCCGCGAGCCCGCACGCGCCCCGTTCGCCACGCGCGGACGGGGCGCGGCGCTTCCTGGGCGGCGCGGCGGCGGCCAGGCGCGCGCGGCGCCGCGCGCTCGGCGGCGAGCCGCCCGGCCACGACGCCGCGCACGAGCTGCGTGCAATCGGCGGCCGACACGCGCAGCGCCGCCTCCGGCACGTGCTGCAGGAACGTGTCGTTCTGCAGGCCCAGCAGCGCCGTGGGCCGCTCGGCGCAGCGGGCGCGCAGCGCCGCGAGCTCGTCCGCGGGCAGCGGCCGGCGCGACGCGATCGCGATCACCTGCGCGGCCGCCGGTGCGTCGGCCGCCGCCACCGGCACGCCCGCCGCGCGCAGCGCATCGGCGAGGCGCGCCGTGCGCGAACGCGGGCTCGTCCACGCGCCACGCGCCCGCGCCGGCGGCCGCGGGCAGCGCGCCCTCGACGCGCAGGCCGCGCGCCGCGATGCGCTCCAGGCGCTCGCTCCAGTCGGGCGGCGTCAGCGCGTCGAGCGGCTGCGCCAACTCCTCCGCCGTCGGCTCCGGCCGCGTCTGCGCGAAACCCATCAGGCGCGCGGGGCCGGCGTCGAACGCCGTGCGGTCGAGCCCGCCGTCCACGAGCAGGTCCGCCAGCGCCAGCCGCGCGCGCCGCACCTCCTCGTCGTGGTGCGCCCACATCAGCAGGTCGCAGCCCGCTTCCAGCGCCAGCCGGCCCGCCTCGGTGAGGCTGCGGCCGTCGGCGGCCCCGCGCATCTCGAGCGCGTCGGTCACCACCAGCCCCGCGTAGCCCAGCTTCTCGCGCAGCAGCCCGGTGACGATCGCGCGCGAAAACGTACCCGGGTGCACCGGGTCGAGCGCGGGGTACATCACGTGCGCGGTCATCACCGAGTCCGCCATGGGCAGCAGCGCGCGGAACGGCGCGAGCTCCCGCGATTCGAGCGTGGCGAGGTCGGCGTCGCACGTGGGCAGCTCCAGGTGCGAGTCGCGTCGCGTGTCGCCGTGCCCGGGAAAGTGCTTCAGGCACGAGCCCAGCCGCGCCGCGCGGAAGCCGTTCAGCACCTGCACCAGCGCGAGCGTCGCGTCGGCCGGCGTGACGCCCCACGCGCGCGGGCCGATGACCGGGTTGTCGGGCTGGCTGTGCACGTCGGCGACGGGCGCGAAGTCCCAGTCGAAGCCGAGCGCGCGCAGCCGCCGCGCGGTGACGCCCGCGATCCACTCGATGTCGCCCGGCTCGGCGCCGCGCGCGAGCAGCGCCGCGTTCGGGGGCACCACGAGGTGGCCGGCCAGCTGCGACACCCAGCCACCCTCTTCGTCGAGCGTCAGGAACACGCGTCGCGGGCGCGCCAGTTCGCGCAGCCGCGCGGTGAGCCGGCGCAGGTCGGCGAGGTCGCGGAAGTCGCGCGCGAACACGATGACGCCGCCCGGCGGGTAGAGGGCGAAGTCCTTCTCCCACGCGGGCGTGAGCCCCTCGGGAGGCAGTCCGATCACGAGTCGTCGGGCGATGGCGCGCTGTCCGTCCATGAGGCGCGCGAGGTTGGGGGAGCGCCCCGGCGGTGTCAACGCCGTGTGCGGGATCGCGCGCCCCGCCGCGTCCGCCGCCCGCGTGCGCGCGTTGGTCGCGGGCGCATCCCCGGTCGTGCATTTCGCCCGTTGGGCCGGCCCCGCCGGGGGTTTACACTGCGTGCCACTTTTCCTCCTCGCTCCAACCGGAAAACGCGCATGGCCCGGCAGGTCTCCGACCGCTCTCTGCGATTCACCGAGTCCGTCATCCGCGAGATGACGCGGCTCTGCCATCAGCACGGGGGCGTGAACCTGGCGCAGGGCTTCCCGGACTTCCCGGCGCCCGACGCGATCAAGCAGGAAGCCGCGCGCGCGGTGATGGCCGACGTGAACCAGTACGCCATCACGTGGGGCGCCAAGCGGCTGCGCGACGCGCTCGCCCGCAAGCAGGAGCGCTTCACCGGGCTCGCGTGGGATCCCGAGCGCGAGATGGTGGTGTGCTGCGGCAGCACCGAGTGCATGGCCGCCACGCTCATGGCGCTGGTGAACCCGGGCGACGAAGTGGTGGTGTTCGAGCCGTTCTACGAGAACTACGGCCCCGACGCGATCCTGTCCGGCGCGACGCCGCGCTTCGTGCGCCTGCGCGAGCCCGACTGGAGCTTCGACCCGGCCGAGCTGGCGGCGGCGTTCAACGACCGCACGCGCGCCATCGTCGTGAACACGCCGAACAACCCCACGGGCAAGGTCTTCTCCCGCGACGAGATGGAGCAGATCGCCGCACTGTGCCGCCAGTGGGACGTGGTCGCGGTCACCGACGAGATCTACGAGCACATCCTGTACGACGGCGCCGAGCACGTGTCGATGGCGTCCCTGGACGGCATGCGCGAGCGCACGGTGACCATCTCGGGTGTCAGCAAGACCTACAGCGTCACCGGCTGGCGCATCGGCTGGTGCCTGGCGCCCGCCGAGCTGACGAACGCCATCCGCAAGGTTCACGACTTCCTGACCGTGGGCGCTCCGGCGCCGCTGCAGGAGGCCGCCGCGGTCGCACTGGAGTTGCCCGACGACTATTACGGGCGCCTCGCCGCGGGCTACCGGGAGCGTCGCGAGTACCTGGTGCCGGCCCTGGAGGCCGCAGGCTTTCGAACCTTTTCGCCGCGTGGCGCATATTACGTGATGACGGACATCGGCGGCTTCGGCTTCGACGACGACGTGACCTTCGCGCGCTGGCTGGTGAGCGAGGTGGGTGTGGCGGCGGTGCCGGGGTCGAGCTTCTACGCGGACCCGGCCTCGGGCCGCACGCGGCTGCGCTTCCAGTTCGCGCGCCGTCGCGAAACACTCGAGGCCGCCGTGGAACGACTGCAGACCGTGCAAGCCCGCCTGGCCGCGGGGACCGGACGCTCTCACAGGCGCTGAAGAAGCCGAGGACAGGGTGGCGAGGGAGCGACGAGCGAGTCGTATCGTGAAGATACGTCGCAGCGAGGAGCGACCGAGCCGACGCAGTGATCGGGTGCTTCAGTAGACTGTCAACCGAGGAAATCACCCATGACCGAGAAGTCCCGTTCGTCCCGCGGTCCGCTGATCGTGGCCATGGTGCTGTCGCTCTCGCTCGGCTTCGGCTTCGCGAGGGCGCTGCGCGCCACCGACGACATGCTGAGCCAGCTCGACCTGTTCCAGCAGGTCTTCAACCTGGTGCAGCGGAACTACGTCGAGCAGCCCGACACGCCCAAGCTCATCAAGGGCGCGATCGACGGCATGCTGAAGACGCTCGATCCGCACAGCGTGTACCTGCCCGAACAGCGCGCCCAGCAGATGGACGAGCAGTTCCACGGGGAGTACTCGGGCATCGGCGTGCAGTTCGACATCCAGGACAACAAGATCGTGGTGCTGTCGCCGCTCGAGGGCACGCCGGCGTTCCGGCTGGGCATCCGCGCCGGCGACAAGATCGTGGAGATCGACGGCAAGCCGCTGAAGAAGGGCCTCACGAACGACGACGTGTTCAAGGCGCTCCGCGGCCCCACGGGCAGCGAAGTCGAGGTGTCGATCGAACGCGAGGGCGAGGCCGAGCTGCTGAAGTTCAAGATCCTGCGCGCCAAGATCCCGATCGAGTCGATCCCGTACTCGTACATGATCCGGCCGGGCGTGGGCTACGTGCGCGTGATCCGCTTCGCGCAGACCACCGGCGACGAACTGCAGCAGTCGATCGCCAAGTTGCAGGCGCAGGGCATGAAGTCGCTGCTGATCGACCTGCGCAGCAACTCGGGTGGCCTGCTGTCGCAGGCGGTGGACGTGCTCGACCAGCTCGTGCCCGAGAACAAGCGACTGGTCTACACGCGCGGCCGCATTCCGTCGGCGAACGCGGACTACTACTCCACGAACCGCCCCAACAAGTGGACGGGCGGCCCGATCGTGGTGCTGGTGGACCACGGCAGCGCGTCGGCGTCGGAGATCGTGTCGGGCGGCCTGCAGGACCTCGACCGCGGCCTCGTGGCCGGCATCAACACGTTCGGCAAGGGCCTGGTGCAGAACCAGCTCAAGCTGTCCGAGGGCAAGCTGCTGCTGACGATCGCGCGCTACTACACGCCGAGCGGCCGCGGCATCCAGCGCGACTACTCCAAGTTCGAGGACCAGGGCGAGTACACCGAGGACGCGTTCAAGGACGACGTGCCTTCCGACTCCGTGCTCGCGACGCGGCCCAAGTTCAAGACCGCGGCCGGCCGGCCGGTGTACGGCGGCGGCGGCATCTACCCGGACGTGGTGCTGCACGACCCGCCGCTGCTGACGCGGCCGCAGGTGCAGGTGATCCAGAGCCGCGGCGCGTTCGAGTTCGCCACGCACTGGATCAACAAGCACCCGGGCCAGACGTGGACGGCCCAGAGCTTCGACAAGTCGTTCACGCTGAACGACGCCGAGTGGGCCGAGCTGCGCAAGACGTACGAGGGGAAGAAGGTCACGCTCAGCGACAGCGTGTGGACCGCCGACCGCCCGTTCCTGCTGAGGCAGGTGCGCGTGGAACTGGCGAGCGCCACGCTGGGCCAGCTCGAGCGCTACAAGATCGCGGTCGAGGACGACACGCAGCTGAACGCCGCGCTGGACCTGTTCCCGAAGGCCCAGAAGCTGATGGCCGGCGCGGTGGACCTGTCGGACGCGGCCGGCACGGCGCGCAAGCCGGCGGTGGCCCCCAAGAAGAAGGACGCCGCCACGAAGCGTTAGCGGCGGCGGTCCCGCAGAGCACGACGCCCCGGCGGAGCGATCCGCCGGGGCGTCGTGCCGCTTTCGCGGGCCGGGCGACCGGATCTCACCCGACCCGCCCCGCGCGCCGATGCCCGGAAGCCGCGCTCAGGGCTTCTCTCCGAGCCGCTCGAGCATCATCCGCGCGACCTGGGCCCGCGGGTTGATCGCGAGCGTCCGGCGGAAGCACTCGATCGCCTTCGCGCGGTTGCCCGCTCCGTCCCAGGCGCTGCCCGCGAGCCGCCACGCGAGCCCCGAGCCCGGGTCGCGCTTCACGAGCACTTCGGTGTACGCCAGCGCATCCGCCCATCGACCCGCGTCCTGCAGGTCCTCGGCGTACTTCGCCAGGAGGTCCGCGGCGCTCGTTTCCCACGGGTTCGGGTGCGCCGTCCGCCACGCGTTCAGCGCGGCCAGGCCGGCGTCGGCGCCGCCGCGCTTCGCGGCTTCGAGCATCCTGTCGTTCACGCTGCCGTGCTCCACCGCGTCGAGCACGGCGTCCAGCGAGGCGTCCCCGCCGCCGCTCCAGTCGGCGAAGGTCGAGGGCGTCGCGATCTGCGGCGCGATCCAGGGGCGGGAGTCCTGCGGGAAGCGCGACAGCCAGGGCACGGTCGAGACCTGCAGCATCAGTCCGACGCCCGGCGTGTGGACCGACGGGGCGTCGCCGTAGTGATTGAGGCCGCCCGCGGTGGGCTCACCGACGAACGTCACGCGGGTCTGGGCTTCCAGGAACACGGCCGCGTTCATCGCCGCCGAGAACGTGCCGCGATCGATCAGCGCGTACAGGCCGCCGGGCCGGTCGAGCCACGGGCGCTGCACGATGCCGCGCACCAGCGCGTCGACGATGTTGTTGCTCCCGCCGTGATCGTGGCGTAGATCCACCACGAGCGCGCGGGGGTGCACGCGGTCGAGCGTCGCGAACAGCTCGCGGTAGAACTCGGAGACCGTCCGGCCCCCGGACACGAAGTCCATCCGGCGCATGCGCAGGTAGAGCACCTGCGAGTCGGGCAGCACCTCGTACCACCAGGCGTCGCCGGGCCGTCGGTCGCACCGCGGCTCACCACCCGGCGGGAGTCGCCGGGCGGTCGCCCAGCCCTGCGGGCACCGGGGTTCGGTCTCGAGGAAGGCCTCCGGGAAGCCCTCGGGTGGGGCGCCTCCCGTGACCACGGTGCGCTGCCGCTTGCCGCCCCGCTCCCATTCGAACGTCGTCTGCGTGTCGTCGTTGCCGGCGCCGAGCGCTTTCCACACGGCGGGCAGCATCATGAACAGCGGCACCCGGTCGAGCTTCGTGCGGGCATGGTCGCCGCTCGTGATCGAGGCCACGCGCGCCATCGCCTCGTCCGCTTCGAGCGACCCCACGCGCACGACTCTCGCCCCCACGGCGGCGGCGTACTCGGGGGCGGCCGCGGCCACGAACAGCCCGTCCTCGCACGGACGAAGCACGAACGGCATCACGCGGCTGAAGCCGAGCGGGGGGAAGGTGGCCACCGCCATCGTGTGACCATCCTGCAGCATCG
>JBGAMH010000220.1:0-8296 GCA_044223135.1 Candidatus Eiseniibacteriota bacterium
CGACCGTGAGGATCGCCGCCGCTTCGTTTGCGCCGGAAGGCTCGCGACTCAGGGACGCGCGGCGCGCATCGCCGCCATCTCCTCGCGGTTCGGCCCGAACAGCCCCGGCGCCCGCCCGCCCGCGAGCCGGCACAGCAGCGACAACTGACCGCGGTGGTGGATCTGGTGGTACAGGATCGAGTTCCACAGCACGAAGCTGATGCTCTGGTCGCTGCCGTCGAAGAACTTCATCGTCCGCGACAGGTCGGCGCCCGTCAGGTGCGCGAGCCGCGCCTTCGCCTCGCCGTGGATGCGCTCGAAACCCGGCGCCAGCTCCGCGATCGTGCGCGGGCGATCCAGGCCCGGCATCGGCACGCCGGGCTGCATGAAGCCCTGCGCCACGAACGTGGACACGCGGCCCTCGGCCTCGGCCAGGTGCCACGCGAGCTCGCCGAGCGAGCGGCCGCCGGCATCGGGACGGAAGTCGTACTGGTCGGTGGGAAGCGCGCGCAGCAGCGCGGCGGTCTTGGCGGCTTCGCGATCCCAGGTGGCGAAGAAGCCCTGCAGCTCGTCGGAGATCATGGTGGTTTCCTTTCGGCGGGGATGCCGGGCAGCCTAGGCGGGCGATCGGGGCGCCGTCACGTGGATTCCGACGGTCCATGTGCTCGGCCGGCTTCGACCACCGGCGCGCGACCGGGCAGCGACACCCGGGCGATCGCGCCCCGCGCGCCGGCGCGGTCGGCGAGCGTGACCGTGCCGCCGTGGGCCTCGGCGATCTGCCGGCCCAGCGCCAGCCCGATGCCACTGCCGCCGGGCTTGGTGGTGAAGAACGGCACGAACAGGTTCGCCGTGTCGGCCACCCCGGGGCCGTCGTCCTCCACGCACACGTCCACGCCGGAGTCGTCGGCCGTCCATCGCACGCGCACCCCGCCGCCCGTCTCGAGCGAGGCGTCGGCGGCGTTGCGCACGAGGTTGATCAGCAACTGGTCGAGCTGGTCGGCGTCGCCGGACACCCACGCGGCCGGCCCGCCCTCCACGTGCACGGGCAGCCGGCGTTCCAGCGCGGCCGCGCGCCGCACCCACGCGTCCACGGACACCGGCGCGAGCACGGGCTGCGGCAGTCGCGCGAGCTGCGCGTACGACTGCATGAAACGCCCCAGCGACTGCGCGCGGTTCTCGATCACGCCGAGTCCGTTCGCGAGATCCGCCTCGCGCTCCGCCATCCGTTCGCCGCGCCCGATCAGCGTGCGCAGGCTGCCGGCGATCGACTGGATCGGCGCCAGCGAGTTGTTGATCTCGTGGCTGAGCACGCGGATCAGCCGCTGCCACGCCTGCCGCTCCTCCTCGTGCAGCGCGCGCGACAGGTCGGAGAGCACCACGAGCTGGTGCGGCCGCCCGTCCTGCCGGTACGCGCCGCGGCGCAGCTCCCAGCGCCCGGTACGGCCCGCCAGCCGCAGTTCGATCAGCCGCGGCGTCTCCCCCACGAGCGCCCCGGCCAGTCCGAGCGCGTCGGCGTGGCGGCCGAGCACGCGTTCGGCCGGCGCCGCGAGCAGCTGCTCCGCGTCGTGGTTGACGAGCCGCAGGCGGCCGTCCTCGTCGAACGCGAACACCGCCACGTCGATGCTCTCCATGACGTGTCGCAGCAGCGCGGTGGCCTCGAGCGCGTCGAGGCGCTGGCGGCGCACGCGCTCGGCGAGCGCGTTCATCTCGGCGTGCGCCAGGCCGAGTGCGCTCTCGGGCACGTCGTCGCGCGCGCGCACGGACGTGTCGCCCTCGCGGATGGCCGCCACCATGTTCGCCATGGTCTGCAGCGGCCGCATCGCGCGCGACCGCACGAGCCCCGCGGCCATCCACCACGCGCCCACCGCGACCACGCCCAGCGCCACGCGCAGGCTCGGCGCCGCGTTCCAGCGCGCCAGGAACGCCATCGCCAGCAGCAGCGCCGGCGCGCCGCCGGCGAGCGCGATCAGCGCCAGCCGGGTTTCGTGCGGCAGCCGCGCGCGGGGCATCGATCGGCGCTACAGGCCGTGCCGCTCGAGGCGGCGGTAGAGCGCGCTGCGCGACAGGCCCAGCGCGCGCGCGGCTTCGCTCACGTTGCCGTCGAAGCGCCGCAGCACCCGCTGGATGTGCAGGCGCTCGAGCTCGTCCAGCGTCAGCTGTTCCTGCGCCGCGCCACCCTCGCCGGCGGGCCGCAACGCGAGATCGGCGGCGGTCAGCTGCTCGCCACGCGCCAGCAGCACGGCGCGTTCGAGCGCGTGGTCCAGCTCGCGCACGTTTCCGGGCCACGGGTGGCCGAGCAGGGCCGCCAGCGCGTCGGGCGCGAAGCCCGAAAGCGGCTTGCGATAGCGCCGCGCGTGGCGCGCCAGGAAATGCGACGCGAGTGCCGGCAGGTCCTCGCGACGTTCGCGCAGCGGCGGCAGCCGGATCTCCACCGTGTTCAGCCGGAACAGCAGGTCCTCGCGGAAGCGCGACGCCGCGGCCTCCGCGTGCAGGTCGGCGTTCGTCGCCGACACCAGCCGCACGTCCACGCGCTGCGTGCGCGACGAGCCCACGCGTTCGTACTCGCCCGTCTGCAGCACGCGCAGCAGCTTCGACTGCTGCGGCAGCGGAACGTTCGCGATCTCGTCCAGGAACAGCGTGCCGCCGTCGGCCAGCTCGAAGCGGCCCGCGCGGTCGGCGTTCGCGCCCGTGAACGCGCCACGCACGTGCCCGAACAGCTCGCTCTCGAACAACGTGTCGGTGAGCCCGCCCATGTTCACGGTCACCAGCGCGCGCCCGGAGCGCGGCGAGTGCGCGTGCAGGATGCGCGCGACCAGCTCCTTGCCCGTGCCGTGTTCACCCGTCACCAGCACGTTCGCGTCGCTGGGCGCCACGCGCTCGATCAGGTCGAGCACCGGGCGCATCGCCGGCGACTCGGCGATCATCTCGGGCACGCCCTCGCGGCGCAGCAGCCGGTTCTCCTGCTCGAGCCGCTGGCCCAGCCGCAGCGCGCGGCCGAGCTCCACCTGCGTGCGCAGCGTGGTCAGCAGCCGCTCGTTGTCCCACGGCTTCTGCACGTAGTCGCGCGCGCCGCGGCGCACCGCCGCGACGGCGCCCTCGACGCTGCCCCACGCGGTCATGACCAGCACCGGCATCGTGGGGTCGATCGCGCGCAACCGCTCGAGCAGGTCGAGCCCCTCGGCGCCCGACGTGGTGTCGCGCGCGTAGTTGAGATCGAGCAGCGCCACGTCGAAGTCGTTCGCCTCGACGGCGGCGAGTGCGGCGGCCGGGGAAGCGGCGGATTCCACCCGCCACGCCTCGCCCGCGAGCAGCAGCCGCAGCGCGGTCAGCACGTCGGCGTCGTCGTCCGCCACGAGCACGCGCACCGGGCGCTCGGGCCGAGTCACGGGCGTGCCCCGCGCGCGCGGGCGGAAGCCGAACCTGCATGTGCACGGAACATGCGGGGACCTTAGCCGGAGCCCTGCGCGCCCGCCAGCCCGCGGGCGGCGGGCGCGGCGGTCACATCAGGCGCTTCACCTCGTACTTCTCGGGCGCGGCCTCGAACTCGGCGCGCGTCGAGTCGTTCTCGAAGTAGTACGGCCCCGCCTTCCATTCCACGTGCGGCGAGCGCGTGCTCGGCGTGAAGCGCCGCCCGCTGACCGGGTCCCGCAGCAGCCCGCACCACAGCGGCGCGTTCAGCACGAAGCGCCGCATCGTGCGCACGGACGAGAAGCGGTAGACCTCGCCGTTCACCCGGTACTGCAGCGCCACGTTCAGCGAGCCCAGTTCGTTCGGATCCACCGGATCCCACAGCGCTCGCTGCATGTGGAACAGCGCGAACTCGGAGTCCGTGACCGGTCCCGACGGGACCGCGCGCGCCTCTCAGGTGAAGCGCGAGGACGGCGGGGGCGCGTCGAACATCGGCGCCGGGTCCGCCGGGGCCGGCACCGAGGCGCCGGCGCCGTACGCCGCGCCCGCGAGCGCGGCGGCGCACAGGAACGCGAGCGGCATCAGGCGGAACGACGGCATGCGGGAAGTCTCCGGATCGGGTGCCCGGTACGCGAACGCCGGGGGCGGAAACCGTACCACGCGCGCCGCGCACGGCGGTCAGGTTCTTGTTCGAAAGGGCCCCGACCCCGGCGGTCGGGCCGGGGTCGGGACGGGACTGCGGGAGGTGCGCCGCTCGCCGCGAGGCCGCGGCGGAGGCGGCGGAACGGTCACCAGATCGAGATGCGCTCCGCGCGCACCATCGGGTCGCCGGCCTTGCAGCCGAACGCCTGCACGAACTCGGGCAGGTTCGTGAGCGGCCCGTTCACGCGCCAGTACGGCGGCGAGTGCGGATCGGTGCGCAGGCGCGTGAGCAGCGCCTGGTCGCGGATCTTCTGCCGCCACGCCTGCGCCACGCCCAGGAAGAAGCGCTGCTCGCCGGTCCAGCCGTCGATCACCGGCGCGCTCTTGCCGCCGAGCGAGCGCTGGTACGCGTGGTACGCGATCGTGATGCCGCCCAGGTCGGCGATGTTCTCGCCCAGCGTGAGCGACCCGTTCACGTGCACGGTGTCCACGCCCACGAAGCCGTCGTACTGCTCCACCACCTGCTTCGCGCGCGCCTCGAAGCGGTCGGCGTCCTCCTTCGTCCACCAGTCGGTCATGTTGCCGACGGAGTCGAACTTGCGCCCCTCGTCGTCGAAGCCGTGCGTGATCTCGTGCCCGATCACCATGCCGATGCCGCCGTAGTTCACCGCGTCGTCGGCGGTGGGGTCGAACATCGGCGTCTGCAGGATCCCGGCGGGGAACACGATCTCGTTCACGAACGGGTTGTAGTACGCGTTCACCGTCGCGGGGCTCATCTCCCACTCGTTGCGGTCCTTGCGGTGCCCGATCCGGTCGAGCTGGCGCCGGTGCTCGAACCGGAACGCCGCGCGCAGGTTCGCGAGGCCCGACGCGTCCGCGTTCACGGACAGCGCCGAGTAGTCGCGCCACCGGTCCGGGTAGCCGATCTTGCGCAGGATCGTGGACAGCTTCTCGACGGCCTTCGCCTTGGTCGCGTCGCTCATCCAGTCGAGCCGGCGGATGCGGTCGCGGTAGGCGCCCATGAGGTTGTCCACCAGCTCGTTCATGCGCCGCTTGGCCTCGGGGCCGAAGTTCTCGGCCACGTACGCCTTGCCGAGCGCCTCGCCCATCGCGAAGTCGCACACCTGCGACGCGCGCTTCCAGCGCGGCTGCGGCGCGCGCGCGCCGGTGAGGCGGGACTGGAACGCGAAGTTCAGGTCGAACAGCGACTGGTCGAGCCAGCCCGCGGCGCCCTGCACCTGGTGGAACAGGAAGTACTCGCGCCACGTGGACGGCGGCACGCTGCCGAGCAGGCCGTTCAGCGTCACCATGAACTCGGGCGTCGCCACCACCACCGACGACTCGGGCGAGGCGAGCGAGTTCACCCCCACCGCGCGGAAGAACTCCACCCAGCGGATCGCGGGCACTTCCTTCTGCAGCTCGGAGACCTTCTTCTTGTTGTAGAGCTTCTCCGTGTCGCGCAGCTCCACGGCCGTGCGCGAGGACTTCGCGAGGTCCTTCTCGAGCGCGTAGATGCGCCCGGCCGCGGCCTCCGCCTCCGCCGGCGCGAGGCCGGCGCGCGCGAGCAGCTTCGCCGCGTACTCGCGGTACGCGGCCTGCAGCGCGACCGAACCCGAGTCCTCGCGGAAGTAGTAGTCGCGCTCCGGCAGGCCGAGCCCGCCCTGCGCGAGGTACGCGGTGATCCAGTGGCTGGCGCGCAGATCGGACTCGGCCTGCAGATCGAACGGCGTGAAACCGCCGCGCGCGTGCTGGGCGGTGATCCACGCGATCACGTCGGCGCGGGTGCGGATGGCGCGAATGCGATCGAGGTCCTCCTGGATCGGGGCCAGCCCCTCGCGCTCGGCGCGCGCCGAGTCCATGAGCGTGGAGTACAGGATGCCGAGCTTGCGCGTGTCGGCGTCCGTGGCCGGGTCGCGCGCCACCGAGGCGGCGCGGTCGAGCGTGCGGCGCAGCGCTTCCTGGTTGCGGTCGGCGATCTCGCGACCCGCGCCCACGCCGCCGTACGACGGCGGAATCCGCACGGTGTCGAGCCAGGCGCCGTTCGCGTACTTGTAGAAGTCACGGCACGGGGAACAGGTGGTGTCCATCCACGCGCGGTTCAGACCGCTGCGGGTCTGCGCGCCGGCGGCCAGCGGCGAGAGAGCGGCGCCCAGCAGGACGACCGCGACGAATCTCCAGCGCATCGGGGGTCTCCGGAAGTCGGGGGTGACGCGCGCGATCGCCGCGCGCTTGCGTGCGCAGTCTACGCACGGCCGGCGCGCGGTCGCCCGCGCGCGGCCACGCCCGGGCGACGAGCGCGCCGGATCGCCGACGGACGCGGCACCTGGCCGCGCCCGCGGCTACGCGGCTCAGCCGCGCAGGCGCTTCAGGTCGCGCTTCGCCGGCTCGAGGCCGGGATCGAGCTTCAGGGCGCGCTCGAGTTCGGCCACCGCTTCGCTCTTGCGCCCCTGGTGCTCGAGCGCCAGCGCCAGCCGCCAGCGCGCCGCCGCGTGCGAAGGCCCGCCGTCGGGCGGCACGGCCAGGTACGCGCGCAGCAGCTTCTCGGCGCGGGCCGGGTCGTGCCCGTCGGCGAGGATCTGGCGCGCCGCCTGGTAGTGGGCGCCGCGCGAGTCCGGCACGTTCGCCTCGGCGCGCGCCAGCACCGCGTCGAGGTCGGACCACCGCTGCGCGTACGCGTACACGGCGGCGAGCAGCGAGTAGCTGCCGATGCGCTGCGGCGCCACCGACTGCGCGTCGTTCGCGAGCTTCTCCACGCGCGCGACCGGGCCGCGAGCGGGCGTCGCGAGCCACTGGGCCAGTCCGAGCAGCGCCTCGTAGCGCTGCGGGGCCGCGACCACGGCCTTCTCGTAGTCCTGCGCGGCGGCCACGGTGTCGCGGCGGAAGCCCGCCGCCATCGCGCCCGCGAGCCAGCCTTCCATCGGATCGGCGGCGGCGATCTCGGCCACCAGCGGGTCCACCTTCTTCTTGTCGCCACCCACGATTCCGGGCGCCATGAAGTGGAACTGGATCAGCGCTCGCCGCGCGGGCACGTGCTTCGGGTCGAGGCGGGCCGCGGCCTCGGCCTCCTTCTTGAAGCGGCGCGCGAGCCCGAGCTGCGCCAGCGCACTGGCCTTCTGCGCGCGTTCCCCGCACACCGCGGCCACGGCCCAGTGCGCCTCGGCGTCGTTCGGCGCGGCGGCCACCGCGCGCTCGGCCAGCTTCAGCGCGCCGTCGAGATCGCCGAGTTGCTGCCGGCACAGCGCGAGCATCGCGAGCGCCGCCGCGTCCTTCGGCTGGGCCGCGACGCGGGGTTCGAGCACCGCGACCGCGCGGCGGTACCAGCCGCGCTCCACGAGCACCTTCGGATCGGCGTCCGCGGCATGCGCGAACGGGGCGAACGTGGCGAACGACAGCAGGCCGCACAGCAGCAGGGCGATTCGACGGAACACGGGCGACTCCGGGGCGAACGGGATCGGGGAGACGGCAGGGTGCGCATGATGCCGCATCGGGGTGCGGCCGGTCACGCGCGAAGCGATGCGCGGGGGCGGGCGGGTGCCGGCCCCCGCGCGCGTCAGTCCGATCGCAGCGCGATCATCGGGTTCACGCGCGTCGCACGCCGCGCCGGGAGCCACGCCGCGAGCAGCGAACTCAGCACGAGCACGGTCGTCACGCCCACGTACGTGGGCGGATCGTCGGGGCGGATCTCGAACAACTGGCTCGCGAGGCCGCGCGTCAGCGCCCAGGCGGCAGCCAGTCCGATGCCGAGCCCGAGCGTGGTCAGGCGCAGCGCCTGCGCCACCACCATGCGAGCCACCTGGTCGTGCGCCGCCCCGAGCGCCATGCGGATGCCGATCTCGTGCGTGCGCTGCGCCACGGAATACGCCATCACGCCGTACAACCCGACCGCCGCGATCACCAGCGCGAGCCCTCCGAACACGCTCATGAGCCCCGTGAACAGCCGCCGCGTCCACAGCGAGAAGCGCAGCGCCTCGGGCAGCGTGCGCGCCTCGTACAGCGCCACATCGGGGTGCAGTCCGCGCACCACGCGTCGCACGTCGGCGGTGAGCGACGCCGGATCGCGCGGCGACTCCAGCAGCAGCGTCATCGTCTGGTCCGTTCTCTGCGGATGCGGCACGAACAGGCTCGATTCGACCGTGGTGCCTTCCACGTTCTGCGTCACGTTGCCGACCAGGCCCACCACCGTGAACCAGCCGATCGAGTCCGGCTGCCCCACGAACTTCAGGCGCTCGCCGATCGCGTCGCGGCCCGGCCACAGCCGCTTCGCGAG
>JBGAMH010000221.1:0-8170 GCA_044223135.1 Candidatus Eiseniibacteriota bacterium
ACCTGCGCGAGCGCTACGGCCCGGCGAACGCGCTGCTCACCGTGGTCGGCCGGTTCGACGCGAACGCCGTGCAGGAGGCGGTCGAGCGCCTGTTCGACCGCGTTCCGCGCCGCGGCTCGCCCGTCTCGGGACGCCTTCCCGAACCGGCGCCGCTCGCGCGTGCGCGCGGGTTCGAACCGGTCGAAGGCGCGGGCGCGATGCTCGTGGTCGGCTGGCGCGGTCCCGCCGCAACCGATCCCGACGGCCCCGCGATCGAGGTGCTCGCGCGCCTGCTCGCCGGGTCGTCCGACACGCGGCTGGTGACGGCGCTGCAGGGCGAGAAGTCCGCCGTGACGAACGTGCAGTGCGCGTGGGACGCCCGTCGCGACGCGTCGCTGCTGTGGTGTGCCGCGGCGATGCGTCCCGGCGCCGACACGGCACGGGTGGAGCAGGACCTGCTCGCCACGACCGCGCGGCTCGCCGCGCAGCCGCCGGAGGGTCACGAGCTCGACCGCGCCCGCAAGCGCGTGCTCTCGACGATGCTGTTCAGCGCGCAGACGCCGCGCGCGCGGGCTGCGGCGCTCGGGGAAGCGACCTGGTACGGAGGAGACACCGACGCCATGCAGAAGCGGATCGACGCCATCCGTCGACTCACCCCCGCCGACGTGCAGCGTGCGGCGCAGGCCCTGTTGCGCGACGACCGGCGCGCGATCGTCTGGATGCGGGGCACCACGCCCGTGGAGGGCCGGCCATGATCCGCGCGATCGTCGTGACCGCCGCACTCGCGCTGGCCGTTTCCGCGGAAGCCGCCACGCAGCCCGTGCTGCCCGTGCCGGCGCCGCTGTGGCCCACGCCCGTGGTGCGCACGCTCGACAACGGACTCACCGTGGCCGTGTTCCGGCAGCCGCGCCTGCCGATCGTGCAGATCCAGCTCGCGCTGCCCGCCGGGTTCGCGGCCGAGGACAGCGCGCGCCTGGGTGTCGCGGCGTTGACCGCGTCGATGCTGCGCGCGGGCACCACGTCCCGTTCGTCGGAGCAGTTCCAGCAGGACCTCGACCAGGTCGGCGCGGTGTTCAACGTGGCCGTGACGCGCGACCAGGCGGTGGTCACCGAAGGGCTGCTCGCCACCGACTTCGAGACCGGCCTCGAGCTGTTCTCGGACGCGGTGATCAACCCGGTGTTCCCGATCGAGGAGTTCGAGCTCGCGCGGCGCGCCGCCGCACGCCAGCTGGGCCAGTCGCGTTCGAATCCCACGAACGTCGTGGACGAGCGCGCGTGGATGGCGGCATTCGCCCCGCACCCGTACGGCCGCTCGGTCACGGGCTCGCTCGGCCGGATCCTGCAGCTCGACCGTGACCGGATGCAGGAGTTCCATCGCGACCACTGGCGCCCCGATCACGCGGTGCTCGTGATCGCCGGCGACGTCGAGCCCGAGCGCGCGATGTCGGCGGCGAGCGAGTGGTTCGGACGCTGGTCCGGTCGCGCCGTCGCGGGGCCGCCGCCGGCCGACGCGCGCCCGCGGCAGGGGCGCGTCCTGCTCGTGGACATGCCTGGCGCGATCCGTTCGGAAGTGCGGCTGGTGCAGGTGGGTCCCGGCCGACGCGCGGCGGAGAGCGCCGCGTGGAGCGTGCTCGCCGAGGCGCTCGTCGCGTCCGACCGTTTCGCCGGTGCGCAGCCGAGCTGGTCGCCACTCGACCTGGGCGGGCTGTTCTCGGTCGCGGCGAACGTGCCCACCGACTCGGTGCTGGCGACCGTGTCGCGGCTCAGCGCGGCGTGGAGCGCGATCGCGTCCGATCCGCCGAAGCCCGAAGCCTGCGCGGCGGCCGCGTCGCGGCTGCGCTCGCAGGCGCCGCTCGGCGTGGAAACGCTCGGCGGCCTCGCGAGCACGTGGCAGAGCGGCTGGCTCACCGGCCTCGGCAACGATCACCTCGCGTCCACCGCGGCCCGCATCGACCGCGGCGCGGCGCCCGACGCGGTGGCCTCCGTCGCGACGTCGTTCGCCGCACCGCCGGTGATCGTGGTGAGCGGTCCGGCCGCGCAGTTGCGCGAGGGACTCTCGCGCTTCGGGGACGTCGACGTGCAGGCGTTCGATCTCGAGGCCGAGGCGCTCGCGCGGCAGGGACCGCCGCCCGCGACGCCCGAGCAGCTCCGGCGTGGCCGGGAGCTCGTGGACGGTGCCGTGCTCGCACACGGCGGCGCCGCGGCGCTGAACGCCGTGCGCTCGCTCGTCACGGCCGGCACGCTCGTGATCCGCAACGGCGAGCGCGAAGTGCAGGGCACGTTCGAACAGGTGCGCGTGGAGCCGTATCGCCTGTCGTACCTCACGCGCATCCTCGAGTTCCAGACGCGGCAGGTGCTCGACGGCGAGCGCGCGTGGGCGACCACCACGGACACGCCGCCGAAGGTGACCGACGCCGACAGCGTGGGCGTGGCCGGGCTCCGCACCGTGTTCGAGAGCGACTTCCTGCACACGCTGCGCTTCGCGCAGGCCGACAGCGCCGCGCCCACCTGGCGCGGCACCGAGACCGCCGCGGGCTCCACCGTGGACCACGTCGAGTTCACGCTCCCGAGCGGGCACCGCGCGCGGCTGGTGATCGACGCCGGGACGCACCGGGTGGTGGCGCTCGAGACGGCGGTTTCTCTCGACGGGGTGTGGCACGAACGGCGCGCCTTCTCGGACTTCCGGCAGGCCGGCAAGCTGTGGCTGCCCTGGCGCGAGGACCGCACCGTCGAGGGGGAACTCGTGAACGCCTTCCGGTTGCGGTCGCTGGTCGTCGACCCGCCGATCGATCCGAAGCTGTTCCGGAAACCCGACGAGAAACCCTGATCGCCGGGTCGCGGGACACAACCGACATCGGCGACGCAATTTCGCCGGCGGGATCACGGCCGGACCTTCGGGTCCGGCCGCTCCGTTTTTTTGATCGCACGCCAGCGGACCCGTAGACTGCGCGCGACTTCACACCTCAACAGGAGGAAGACCATATGAGCACGGTGGAGAGCGAACCCGTCGAGTCCGCACAGGGCGGTCGCAGCGGGACGAAATACGTCTACTTCTTCGGCGACGGCAAGGCCGAAGGCAACGCGCAGATGAAGGATGTGCTCGGCGGCAAGGGCTCGGGCCTCGCCGAGATGACGAACGCCGGCGTGCCGGTGCCCCCCGGTTTCACGATCACGACCGAGGTGTGCCGCTACTACTACGCGAACGGCCGCCAGCTTCCGCACGAGTTCCGCTCGCAGCAGGGCCAGGCGCTGGAGCGCCTCGAAGGGCTCATGGGCAAGAAGCTCGGCGACCCCGTCGACCCGCTGCTCGTGTCGGTGCGCTCGGGCGCGAAGTTCTCGATGCCCGGCATGATGGACACCATCCTGAACCTGGGCCTGAACGACCGCTCGGTGGAAGGTCTCGCCACGAAGACGGGCAACCCGCGCTTCGCCTGGGACTGCTACCGCCGCTTCATCCAGATGTTCGCCTCGGTCGTGATGGACTTCGAGAAGCGCGAGTTCGAGGAGATCATCGAGGCGCTCAAGCACAAGCGCCGCGTGAAGCTCGACACCGAGCTCACGACGGACGATCTCAAGACGCTCGTCACGCAGTTCAAGGCGGCGGTGCGCAAGCGCGCCGGCCGCGACTTCCCGCAGGATCCGCTCGAGCAGCTCGCGGGATCGCGTGACGCCGTGTTCCGTTCGTGGAACAACGACCGCGCCAAGTACTACCGCCGCCAGAACGGCATCTCCGACGATCTCGGCACCGCCGTGAACGTGCAGGCGATGGTGTTCGGCAACATGGGCGACACGTCGGGCACGGGCGTGGGCTTCACGCGCAACCCGAGTACCGGCGAGCGCCACTTCTACGGCGAGTACCTGACGAACGCCCAGGGCGAGGACGTCGTCGCCGGCGTGCGCACGCCGCACCCGATCGCGGACCTGAAGGAGGAGATGCCGCAGGTCTACCACCAGCTCCGCGAGATCACGAACCGCCTCGAGCAGCACTACCGCGACATCCAGGACTTCGAGTTCACGATCCAGGACGGCAACCTGTTCCTGCTGCAGACGCGCAACGGCAAGCGCACGGCGCAGGCCGCGGTGAAGATCGCGGTGGACATGGTGAACGAGAAGCTGATCACCGAGGAAGAAGCCATCCTGCGCGTGGACCCGGCGTCGCTCGACCAGCTGCTGCACCCGCGCCTGGATCCCAAGGCGAAGTTCGCCGTGATCGCGCAGGGCCTCGCGGCCTCGCCGGGCGCGGCCGTGGGCAAGGCCGTGTTCGACGCCGACACGGCGGCCGAACTCGGGCACGCGAAGCAGAAGGTCATCCTGGTCCGCAAGGAGACCACGCCGGACGACATCCACGGCATGGATGCGGCGCAGGGCATCCTCACCGCCACGGGCGGCATGACCTCGCACGCGGCCGTGGTCGCGCGTGGCATGGGCAAGCCGTGCGTCTCGGGCGCCGGCTCGGTGCACGTGGACGAGAAGAACCGCCGCATGACGGTGGACGGCAAGGTCATCAAGGAAGGCGAGTGGATCACGCTGGACGGCTCGACGGGCCGCGTGATGCTGGGCGCCGTCCCGACGATCGACGCCGAGGTCAGCGGCGAGTTCGGCGCGTTCATGCAGATCGCCGACAAGCACCGCCGGCTGAAGGTGCGCTCGAACGCCGACATCCCGCGCGACGCGATCAAGGCGATGGAGTTCGGCGCCGAAGGCATCGGCCTCTGCCGCACCGAGCACATGTTCTTCGCCGAGGATCGCCTGCCGCACGTCGTCCAGATGATCATCGCCGCTCCGCAGGCGAAGGCGCTGCAGGAGAAGGTCGACGCGAAGAAGAAGCAGCTCGAAGGCGCGGGCGGCACCGAGGCCAAGCGCCTGAAGGCCGAGCTCGCCGTGCTCACGAAGCAGCTCGCCGGGCCGCTCAAGGCCTACAAGGGCGCGCTCGCGAAGCTGCTGCCGTTCCAGCGCGCGGACTTCCGCGGGCTGTTCAAGGCCATGAAGGGCAACCCGGTCACGATCCGTACGCTCGATCCGCCGCTCCACGAGTTCCTGCCGAAGCGCGAGGACCTCATGGTGGACATCGCGATCTTCCCGCGCGCGACGGCCGCCCAGAAGAAGGAGATGGCGAAGAAGTACCGGATGACCGTGGCGCAGCTGAAGAAGGGCATGCCCGAGCTGCTGCACCGCGTGGAAGAGCTGCACGAGTTCAACCCGATGCTCGGTCACCGCGGCTGCCGTCTCGGCATCACGTATCCCGAGATCACCGAGATGCAGGCGCGCGCCATCTTCGAGGCGGCCTGCGAGCTCGCCTCGAAGGGCGAGAGCGTGGTGCCCGAGGTGATGATCCCGCTCGTGGGCACGATCGAGGAGCTGAAGCACCAGGCCGAGATCGTGCGTCGCGTGGCGGAAGAGACGATCGCCAAGAAGAGCGTGAAGCTGAAGTATCTCGTCGGCACGATGATCGAGATTCCGCGCGCGGCCGTGACCGCGGGCAAGATCGCCGAGGTCGCCGAGTTCTTCTCGTTCGGCACGAACGACCTCACGCAGATGACCTACGGTTACTCGCGTGACGATGCCGGCAAGTTCCTGCCGGAGTACGTCGCGAAGAAGATCCTGCCGGGCGACCCGTTCGTGTCGGTCGACCAGGAAGGCGTCGGCGCGTTGATGGACTGGGCCGTGCAGAACGGCCGCAAGACGCGCGGCAACCTGAAGGTCGGCATCTGCGGCGAACACGGTGGCGATCCGGCCAGCGTGGAGTTCTGCCACCACATCAACCTCGACTACGTGTCGTGCTCACCGTTCCGCGTGCCGATCGCACGGCTCGCGGCGGCGCAGGCCGCGGTCCGGGGCAAGGCGGCGGAGAGCGATCGCCGGTAGTTCGAGCGACATCCACGGGGCCGGGGCGAGTCGCTCCGGCCCCGTGTGCTTTGCGCACGGGTCGTCGACGCGGAACCGGAGGCGCCTGCCCATGGACGTGGTGGTCCTGATCCCCGCCCGCAACGAGGAGGGCGCGCTCCCCGGCGTGCTCGCCGCGCTGCCGCGCGAGGGCCCCGGCTGGCGCGTGCGGGAGGTGGTGGTGGCCGACAACGGCTCCACCGACGGCACGGCCGCGGCCGCGCGCGCCGCGGGCGCCACGGTGGTGAGCGAGCCCCGTGCCGGTTACGGGGCCGCCTGCCTCGCGGCCATGGCGGAGGCGCGCCGTCGCCCGCCGGAGATCGCGGTGTTCGTGGACGCCGACCACAGCGACGATCCGTCGGAGCTTCCACGGTTGCTCGAGCCGCTGCTCGCCGGCCGCGCCGACCTCGTGATCGGTTCGCGCGTGCTCGGCCGCGTGGAGCCCGGCGCGTTCTCGTCCGCGCAGGCGTTCGGCAACTGGCTCGCGCCCGCGCTGCTGCGGCTGCTGTGGGGTTCGCGCACCACCGACCTCGGCCCGTTCCGCGCGGTCCGCTGGACCACGCTCGAATCACTCGGCATGCGGGACCGCGACTACGGCTGGACCGTCGAGATGCAGGCGCGCGCGCACGCCGCCGGGGTCCGGTGCGAGGACGTCCCGGTGACGTACCGCCGCCGCCGCGCCGGACGTTCCAAGGTGTCGGGCACGTTGCGCGGCGTGTGGGGCGCGGGCACGAAGATCCTGTGGACGATCGCGAAGGTGCGTCTGGGCGGGTGAGCGGGGCCGGCGGCGCGTGTTCGCCCCATGGCCCGGCCGCCCGGGGGCAGCCCGTCGCCTTCGTGCTGGATCTGGCGCACACCCGGAGCGCCCGCGTATCCTCGGGCGCACCCGAACGCCCTTCGTGGAGAGACCGTGTTCATCGAGGAGTACCTCCAGGAACTGCGACGCGACCGCTACGCCCCACGGGCGTGGGTGGCCTACGCCCGCGCCGTCGCCGCGCGGGTGCGCGAAGACCTGGTCGCCAGCCCGTCCGCCGTGCGGTCGATCGGGCTCCTCGCTCTCGCGTACTACGCCGTGGCGTTCGTGGCCGCCGTCGCGCTGGCGATGCTCTACGACCGCGCGCTCGCGTACGCCTGGTTCCGCGGCACCGCGCTGTGGATGTTCTGCGCGTTCCTGTTCGTGATGATGTTCGTGGGGCTGCTGCGCGACCGTGACGGCTACCGCCTGTCGTCGGTCAACGTGCCGATCGCGCTCACGCTGCTGCGCGTGGCGCTGGTGCCGGGCATCACGATCTTCCTCGTCGACGGGCACTACCTGTTCGCGCTGGTCACGTACGTGGTCGCGGCGCTCTCCGACGTCGCCGACGGGTGGGTGGCGCGGCGCTGGAACCAGGCCACCGAACTCGGCAAGGTGCTCGATCCGCTCGTGGACATCGTGTTCAACCTGGCGATGCTCGCCGGGCTGTCGGCGGCGGGACTGCTCGCCGGCTGGGTGTTCTGGATCGCCGTGCTGCGCTACGGCGTACTCACGGTGGGCGCGTCGGGGCTCTACCTGTTCGTGGGGCCGGTGCGCATCCAGCCCACCTCGTTCGGCCGCGCCACCGGCGTCGTGATGTCCTCGCTGATCGCGCTGTTCACGCTGCTGGTCGCCGTTCGCGGCGAGGTGGCCGAGAAGCTCGCGCCCATCACCGAGGTGGCGCTGGGGGTGCTGCTGGCGGCGTGCGTGGTGCAGGTGATCGCGCTCGGCTGGTACAACCTCAAGCTCATGCGCGGCTCGCTGCCGGACGGCCGCGTGGTCGGCGACGTGCGCTGGGGGCGCCGATGAATCCCGCGCTGCAGGGCACGCTCGAGTACTTCCACCCGTCCGAGATCCTGCAGCTGCTGCAGCTGGCGCAGGCCACGGGCCGGCTCGAGCTCACGCGCGGCGGCGAACGCGTGGCGCTGTTCTTCGAGCGCGGGCGCCCGGTGTTCGCGCGCACGTCGGGGCTCGCGGTGCGGCTCGGCGAGGTGCTGCAGCACCGGGGCGTGGTGTCGGCCGGCTCGCTCGCCCACGCGCTCGAGCGCCAGAAGGCGCATCCCGACCGCCGGATCGGCTCGCTGCTCGTGGAAGCCGGCGACGCGTCACGCGACCAGGTGCGCGAGGCCGTGCACGAGGTGCTCCGCCGCATCGTCTACGGACTGCTGCTGTGGCACGAAGGCTCGTTCCGGTTCGAGCCCGGCCCGACGGTGGTGGGCGAGGACATCCAGCTGGACCTGGACCTCGACCGCCTGATCCTCGAGGGCCTCCGCCTGGCCGACCAGGCGCGCGCCG
>JBGAMH010000222.1:0-8161 GCA_044223135.1 Candidatus Eiseniibacteriota bacterium
CCGCCGGGGCGCCGCGCCGGCGCCGCGCGGGTGCGGCGGGCTGCAGTTCCACCACGCGCGACACGCGCATGCCGGTGGCGGCGAGCACCCGGTCGAGCGGATCGGCGGGCGTCGCGGCCGGCAGGCCCGGGCCGCGCCGGCGACGACCCGTGGCGGGACGAGCGCCGCGGGCGGACAGTTCGCGCGCCGTGATGCCGGCGCCGCGCACTTCGAGTCCATCACCCAGCAGGCGGACTCCCGCCGCGGGCCGTTTCGGCTTCGGACTCATCGGTCACCTCCGTCGGGGCGTGGGGCGTGGAGGGTCGCGGGCGATGCCGACAACCATCCCGCGGACATGGGGTTGTGGCGATCACTTCGAACTTCGCCGCAGGTCGCTCGCGGCCGGGCCGTCGGCGTGGAGCGCACGGCCGTCATCCGCGCCCCGCGCGCGGCCGGCGCAGGCGCAGGGCCGGGTGCCCGTAGAAGACGTACGCCAGGTACGTGTCGTCGGGGGCCTTGCCGCGGCGCGCGACGAACCGACCCCGCGTGGCCCGCAGCGCCGACGCCACGGACTCGCCGCGCTTGAGCGTGCGGTCGTAGAAGTCGAGCGCCACCTCGCGCGCGGTGTCGCTGGCCACGTTCCACAGCGCGCCCACGCAGCCCCGGAAGCCGGCCTGGATCGCGGAGCCCACGAACCCGCTCGCCATGTCCAGCTCGTCGCCCGCGGTGCCGGCCTCGCACGCGTTCAGGAACAGGAACGGGTGCTGCTTCTCGCCGACGGCGGCGTCGCGCAGCATGTCGTCGGTGAGCGGCGCACCCGACTCCAGCACGAGGTGCGTATTGCCGGGATCGGTGGGGTCGCCCACGCCGTGACACGCGAAGTGGATCAGCTGCCCGCCGCCCGCGGGCTTCGCGCCGTCGAGCACGTGGTCCACCTGCGCGTCCTTCAGCGGCACCGCCACGGCCCTCTCGCGCTTCACGAGCCGGTCGCGCTCCACGATCGCCTCGGGCAGTTCCTGGTCCTTCGGGTAGTCGCCGTACAGCACGACCATGCGGCGCACGTCGAGCGCGGGTTCGGGCTGCGCCGTGGTGGCCGGCTCGCCGAGGATCCAGCGGCCCAGGTTCACCTGCGCGCCGAGGAACGGCGGCGCCTTCGCGTCGCGCGGCTTCGCCATCATCGCCAGCTCCCAGGGAATGCTCCATTCCTCGGTCAGCAGCAGCACGTCGGGCACGCGCCTGCGCACCCCAGGCGCTTTCGCGACCGCGGCGAGCGCTTCCCACATCGCCTTCGGCACGCGGTCGGCGATGCGCTTTCCGGCGCCGCGAACGTGTTTCGCCAGCAGCGGGCTCGCCTCGTCGCCCAGCCGCACGATGTCCTTCGTGATGGCGCGCGCGAACGACGCGGCGTCGTCGGACAGCTTCACCGGCACGGGCTTCGGCAGCGGCACGTCGTGCGGCGAGTGGAACGACCACACGAAGTTGCTGCGCGCCGCGTTGCCGTCGTAGCGCGTGAGCGCCACGGTGAGGTCGGCGCGCACCGCGCCCTCGCGCACCCACAGCGGCACGCGGCGCGGCGCCTGCGAGGCGAACGACTTCGCGTCGCGGACCGCGGCGGGTTCCAGCGTGGCGCCGCGGCGCACGATCACGATCGGGCGCTGTGCCATGCCGCAGACCTCGCCGCGGTACTCGTACACCACGCCGATCACGCGGTGCACCGTGTCCTCGCCCCGCGGCCACGCGCCGGCGGCGGCGGTCAGCCGCAGCGTCACGTGCGAGGTCTCGGGAGCGTCGCGGTTCACGCGCAGCGTGTGCCGCCAGCCCTTCGCGGTGCGGAAGCCCGGCGCCGTGATCACCAGCGTGACGTCGAACAGGTCCGGCGCCGCCGCGAGGTCCACGGCGGCGCCCACGACGCCGGCCACCTGCTCGCGCGCGAAGCCGACCTCGAGGTCGAACGACTCGCCGTCGTGGATCGTGTCGGGGGCCTGCACGTCGGGCCACGCGTGGAACGGAGCGCTCGCTCCCTTCGGCGCACGGCGGCCACGTGGTGCGGCCGCGCGTTTCGCGCCGCCGCGGCGGGCGGGGCGGGCGGCCTTCTTCGCGGCGAACTTCTTCGCCTTCTTGACCGGTCGACGCGGCGCGCCCCGGCGCGGTCGCGGCGCCGCTTCCGGCGCGCCGGCGCCGCCGCGCGGGCCCTCTTCCATCTCCACTTCTTCCGGCGCGCGGATGCCCACGCCGGGGCCGGCCCCGGCGGGCGGGCGCGCCGCGCGCTGCATCGGCGGCGTGAACACGCCGGCGGGCACGCCGGGGGCGCGCAGCAGCACGTCGCCCGGCTGGGCGGCGCCCGAACGCACGTCGGCCCGCGTGCGCGCTTCGACCGAGCGCCACTCGTGCAGGTCGAGCGCGCGCTCCGCCGCTTCGGCGGGGCCGTGCGGCTGCATGCGCGCGAGCGCCTGCTCCACCGGGAACGCGTACCAGTACACCCGGGCGCCCACCACGCGCCGCACGATCAACCAGTGCGCATTCGGGTGCAGCGCCAGCCGGCGACGCACCTCGCGCACGCTCGACGCCGCGTCCACCAGCACGAACGACCGATCGATCCAGTCCATCGGGGCCCCGATTCGCACGCGCGCCGGCGGGACGCGCCGCCGCGCGACAGGGGGTGAGCGCCGGCCACGCCGCGGGCGACGTGGAGGAGAGGCGCGAGGCCTCGCGCGGGCGACGAGGGAGTGGGGCGAGGGCGAGTGCGCGCGGCGACGCGGGCAGGACGCTAGCACCATCGCCCCGGCACGGCACCGGGTTTCTCGCGATTCGTCGTGGCCCGTGCGGGAACTCGGGCCTACAGTGCCGCCGGCGTCGATGCACACCCGAACCCGGAGGCGACATGGCGAGCTCGAAGAAGCGAGGCGCGCGGCGCGCGGCGCGCGGGAACGGTGCGAAACCCGTGAGCGGCGCGAAGCCGAGACGCGCCCCGAAGGCCGACTGGACGTGGCTCATCTACATGGCCGGCGACAACGACCTCGAGTCGGCGGGGCTCGCCGACCTGCGCGAGTTGAAGCGCGTGGGCTCGACCGATCGCGTGCACGTGGTGGTGCAGTACGACACCGAGGAGCGCGGCACCACGCGCTACCGCGTGGGCAAGGGCTCGCTCGCGGTGCTCGAGTCGATGAAGGGCGTCAACACCGGTTCGCCGAAGACGCTCCGCGACTTCGTGAAGTGGGGCCTGCGGAAGTTCCCAGCCCAGCGCGTGCTGCTGGACGTGTGGAACCACGGCGGCGGCTGGGAGAACCTGCCGGCCGACTACGACTACGGCGCGCTGCGCGCGGCGGCGCCGCGCCGCGCGGCGCGCGTGAGGCGCCTGCGCCGGGCGCTGTTCAAGACCACGATCGCCACCGTCATGACGCGGGCGCCGCACCGGCGCGCGATCGCGATCGACACCGGCTCGCAGGACTACCTCGACAACCAGGAACTGCGCGGGGCGATCCGCGACGCGCTCGGCGCGCGACGCAAGGTCGACCTGCTCGGCCTCGACGCGTGCCTGATGAACATGCTCGAGATCGCGTACGAACTGCGCGACGTGGCCGGCGTGCTGGTGGGCTCCGAGGAGACCGAGCCCGCGGCCGGCTGGCCGTACGGGCCGATCCTGGCGCGGCTCGTGAAGCGACCGGGGATGTCGGCCCGCGAACTGGCGCCGATCATCGTGGAGGAGTACGGCCGGTACTTCCGGCGCGCCCGCGAGATCGCCACCCAGTCGGCGCTCGACCTGGCGCGCGTGGAGGACCTGCGCGCGCCCGTCGACGCGCTCGCGCGCGCGCTGCTGCCGCGCGTGAAGGCGGGCGACGACGCGGTGATCGGGCGGCTGCTGCGCGCACGCTCGGCCGCGCTCCACTTCGAGGACTCGCCCGAGTACGTGGACCTGGCCGACCTGTGCCGGCAGCTCGTGGCGCGCATGGCCGACACGCCCGCCGCGGTGCGCGCCGCGCGCGCCGTGCTCGCGGCGCTCGCGGTCGATCCGGCGAAGGGCTTCGTGCTCGCGAACACCACCGCGTCGCGGTCGATGGCGGGGGCGGGCGGCGTGTCGATCTACTTCCCGGCCACGCGCGACGAGAACGCGCCCGACTACGCGAAGCTGCAGTTCAGCCGGCGCGGGCGCTGGAACGAACTGCTCGAAGCGCTCGGCCGCAGCTGAGGCGCGAGCCGCCGCGCGGGCGCGCCGCCGCCGCCCGCGCGGATCGCGCTCGCCGCGCCGGGACATGTCCCGGGCTGGGCGGGGGCTGCGCGACGCGGTATGGTGCCGCCCCCGAAACACCGCCCCCGGGAGTCCCGCCCATGTCGAATCCGGAAACCGCCAGCCCCGCCGCTTTCAACAGGTTGCGTCGCCTTCCTCAGGAAGCGCTCGACGTCTGGGAGCTGGCCGTGGTGCGACTGCCGCAGTGGCTGGAGGACGACGACGGCCACGCGTTCCGCGTGTGGGCGATGGTCGCGTGCAGCCGCGAGCGGAAGGCCGGCGCGTTCGGCCGCATGGGCGCGCCGGACGAGCGCCACGCGTTCGATCCGCTCGAGGCGCTCGACCAGCTCTCGCAGCAACGCGGCGTGGGCTACCGGCCCGCGCGGGTCGTGGTGCCCGACGCCGCGCTCGCCGGGGCGGTGCGCGACCGGCTCGCGCCGCTCGGCATCACGGTGGAGGTGGAGCCCGCGCTGCGCGAGCTGCGGGAGTTCATGGCCGCGGCGCGCACGTACGCGCTCGGCGACGACCCCGAACCGGGCTTTCTCGCCGGCGCCGGCGTGACGCCGGCGCGCGTGCGCGCGCTGGCCGAGGCGGCCGTCGCGTTCGAGCGCGCCGCGATCTGGAATCACCTGACCGATCTCGACCGGGTCGAGATCGAGTCCGAAACGCCGGAGCCCGGCTTCGACTGGGCCGCGGTCACCGGCCACGTGGGCGAGCTGCGCGGCGTGATGTTCTTCGCGACGCCCGACGACCACGAGCGCGTGCTCGATGCCCGCGACGAACACGACCCCGTGTTCGACGAGCCGCGCTGGAGCATCGCCCTGCGCCCGCTGCCGGACGTGTCGATGGACGACGCCGACCTGTGGGAGGACCACGCGCTGCCGACCGCGGGCGACGGCCTCGTGCCGTGGTTCGCGCGCGAGCACGAGCGCCACACCGAGCGGCCCGACGCCGCGGCGCTCGCGTTCGGCGAAGGCCTGCTGCTGGCGCTGGCCGCCACCACCGAGGACGAGCTCGACGCGGGGCGCTGGACGAAGCGCGTGCGCACGTTCGACGGCGAACGCGAGTTCACGCTCGCGCTGCCCGGCGTGCTCGACCCCGCGCCGCCCGACGAGCACGGAGACCCGCACTTCCCGGAGCGCATCCTGGCCGACCGGTCGCGGCTGATGCGCGAGCGGGGCATCACGTCCGACGACGAGGCGGAGGCGTTCGCGAACACGTTCGCCGGCCGCCGCGTGCCGCACCCCGAGCCGGTCACGCCGGCCGAGCGCGCCACGGACCTGCTCGTGGCCGCGTGGGGATCGGAGGGCCGGCAGCGCATCCGGCTCGCGCGACAGGCGATCGCCACGTGGCCCGACTGCGCCGACGCGTACGTGCTGATGGCGGGTGACATGCCCGACCCGGCGCGCGCCCACGCGCTGGCGGCGCAGGGCGTGCTCGCGGGCGAGCGCGCGCTGGGGCCGGACGTGTTCCGCGATCGCGCGGGGCACTTCGGGGCGATCGTCGAGACCCGGCCCTACCTGCGGGCGCTCGCGATGCGCGCCGAGCTGGCCACCGACCTCGACCGGCCCGACGAGGCCGTGGCCGACTGGCGCGAGCTGCTGCGCCTGGATCCCGCCGACCACCCGGGCGTGCGGCTGGTGCTCGCGCCGTACCTGCTGGAGCTGCGCCGCGACGACGAGGCGGGCGAACTGCTCGATCGCTACGCCGACGACGCGGCCGCGCTGCTGCAGTTCGCGCGCGCGCTGCTGGCGTTCCGCCGGCACGGCGCCGGAGCCGAGGCGAACGCGGCGCTCGCGCGCGCGATCCGCGCGAACCGGCACGCGCTCAAGTACCTGCTCGAGAGCGCCCGTCCCGTGGGCGTGGCGGACGACGGCGCGTACGGCCCGGGCGACGAGCGCGAGGCGGTGCGCATCGAGGAAGAGCTCGGCCCGGCGTACGACGACACGCCGGGCGCGATCGAGTGGCTGCGCCGTCACCGGCGCGACGCGAAGAAGGCGCGCGAGGCGAAGCGGAAGAAGAAGTAGCGCGCCCGGCCGGGGGCGCGCGCGGCGCCCGGCGGCATGCGACCGCGGCTCACCACACGAACGGGATCAGCCGGCGCGTGCCGCGCGCCCAGTCGTCCCAGCGCCTGCCGAAGTGCCCGGCGAGCATGCGTTCCTCGAGCGCGATGCGCACCATCACCTGCGGCAGCGTGGTGGCCGCGAGCGCCACGAACCCGATGGCGCTGGGATTCCAGACGGCGCAGCTCACCGACAGCACCACGATCCCCGTGTACGCCGGGTGGCGCACCACGCGGTACGGCCCGCTCGTGACGAGCACCTGGCCGTCGGACACCCTGAGGTCGTAGCTGAACGAGCGGCGCAGGGTGCGCATGCTCCACAGCCGCAGCGCGAGTCCCGCCACGAACAGCGCCGCACCCGCCACGCGCACGGGCGCGCCGCCGAGCGTCGACAGGTGCAGGCGCTCGGCGTCGGCCACCGAGAACGCGAGCGCCCCCAGCCACACCAGCCGGCTCACCATGACCACCGGGTGTCTCGGCACGGCGCCCTCGAAGCGCCCCTCGATCGCCGTCGCCTCGACCAGCCAGAACAGCCCGAACAGCACGAGCCCGGTCGCGAGCGTGCCCGCACCCGCGCGCACCGCGAGCGCCGTGGCGAGCCAGGTGGCCAGCGAGAGCGCCGGCATCAGGTGGCGCTGGACGTGGAGGCGGAACATGCGGGAGTGGTAGCGCGAACGGCCGCCTTCGCCAAGCGGGCGAGGACGGCCGTTCGCGGGAGGAGTGCCGCGTCAGCGCGCGTAGAGGTTCTTGAGGCGTCCCCAGGTGCTGCCGCGCGTGGGCGTCGTCGCGTTCGGCCCGACGCCGTCGATGATCGCGAAGTGCACGTTGGCGTTCTGCAGGCACCGGAACGACAGCGTGGCGCTGGCGTCGTCGGCGGTGAACTGGAACGTGCGCGTCTCCCACACCAGCGGGCCCGTGTGATTCACGATCGAGAAGACCTGGGACTGGCCGTCGGCGCTCACCACGATCTCGCCCGTGCCGTCGCGACCGGAGCTCTGCGACGTCGCGAACTGGAAGTCGAAGCCGTACACGCGGCCCGGCACGGTGGGGAACGTCTGCCGGATGCCGCCGGCGGAGTAGACGTAGTTCGCGAGGTCCACCACGGCGATGCCGCTGGGGGCGGCCCCGAACCCGTACGTGCCGGGCGTGAACCACTCCACGCCCGTGTCGGTGGTCGTCCAGCCGGGGATGGCGGTGGAGCCGCCGCCCAGGATCTGGTTGCCCGCGAAGGGCACGGCGGGCTCGAACGAGCCGTTCACGACCTGGGCCCGCGCGGCGGCGGGCACGAGCAGGCAGGCGAGCAGCAGGGCGAGCGCGAAGCGCTGGCGGGGGACGGACACACGGCCTCCGACGGGGTGCGGGATGGGGAACTGCCGTACGTGGGGCGCACGGGAAGGCGAAACGACGGAGGAGTCTACCGGGAACGAATGCGTGTTCGCACGAGCAAAGTGCGCCCGCCGCGCGTGGCCGGTGGTCCGCGGCGCCCGGGCGTGGGGCGGATGCCCCGGCCCGGCCCGTTCGCCGGCGCCGGCCGTCTGCGGCATGCTGCGGCCCACCGGCGCCGCGCCGTGCGTGGCCCGGATCCGCCCGCACCCGCGGTGCACCCGCCCCGGAGGAGTTCCGTCCCATGACACCGCTTTCCGTCGGACTGGTCGGCGCCGGCCCGTGGGCCGCGAAGGCGTACGCACCCATGCTCGCCGCGGGGCCCGAAACGCGCCTC
This sequence comes from Candidatus Eiseniibacteriota bacterium, assembly GCA_044223135.1. Taxonomy (GTDB): domain Bacteria; phylum Eisenbacteria; class RBG-16-71-46; order RBG-16-71-46; family RBG-16-71-46; genus JBGAMH01. Next base: position 7,987 of record JBGAMH010000222.1, read on the forward strand.
GCCGGCGTGTGGGCACGGCGGCCGGAAGCGGCGCAGGCGCTCGCGGCGGCGCACGGCGCCGAGGCCGCCCCCTCGTTCGAGGCGCTGCTCGAGCGCTGCGACGCGGTGGCGTTCGGCGTGCCCCCCGACGTGCAGGCGGAACTGGCCGTGCGCGCGGCGCGCGCGGGCCGGCACC